>NZ_OY776413.1:303750-607500 GCF_963675585.1 uncultured Draconibacterium sp. | reverse complement strand
ACATAAAAGAATACGGTGCTTTTCAGGATTCAACAAAGTTGGATACCTTACACGACTACACCCATATATTTCACCCGGTTTATAAAAATACAATTACAGCTACATATGTAGGTAATTATGGTACACCGGCTATCGACAATAATTTTTTTAACCGGATATATACCACAAGTTATTTTTTCGCACAATCAAGAGAAGCTTATTTATTAACGCCAGGTAAAATCGATTTTTATAACACTACTACTCCATATACACGTTTGGATTACAGCCAAAGTGAAAATAAGTCGAAGAATAACGAAACAAGATTTAATGTTATTCATTCTCAAAATATAACTCCTTTCTGGAATTTTACTTTTAGAACCAATCAGGAAAAATCGGATGGGCAATATACATCGCAAGAATCGAAAAATAATTTTGTAGCCTTGTATACAAGTTACAATAGAGATTATTTGAACATCTACGGAGGAATTATTTCGAACACCATAAAAAATGGTGAAAATGGAGGGCTAAAACAAGATTCGTCTATTTATAACGGGCAGGACGCCGAATTCTGGAATATGAGATTAGACGAGTCTGACTCTAAATTTGGAGCTACGTCTTACTTCTTTAACGGAGAATATAGGTTTGGTAAATTTGTTGATGTAACCGACTCTACAGAAATCTTTCTTCCGCGGCTTGGTGTATTGTATTCGATGCAATACGATAGAAACAAGCAGGAATTTAATGAGGAAGAGGATGAAGAAAATGATTTCTGGGCCAACACTTATTATAGCGATGATTATACCAAAGACTCTATTCGCTTTAATCGATTAACTAATGTTGTTCAGGTAAAACAATACGAAAGTGCAGCCAAAAAGTACAGCTTTGGTAAACGCGCATTTTTAGGCCACGAGTTAAACCGAGGAATAATGCCGGGCAGGCATTTTAGCGATTCAACACATATTGGAACTGAAATTAAATATGGGAACCTTTTTGTAGGTGGAGGTATTTTTCGAGAAACGGGAAAATTCTGGAAATGGAATTTCGATGGTAAATTCTATTTAACCGGACGTAATTCGGGACAGGTTGAATTGAATGGAGATATTTCCAAGCCTCTGAAGTTTTGGGGCGACTCAACGGCTTCTATAAATTTTACAGGAAATATTGAGAACCGGGTTGCCGATTATTTTCAGGAGAATTTTAAATCGAACCATTTTAAGTGGGAAAATGTATTCGATATGGAACAACGGATGACGGTTGGAGGAAGTTTCAGGATGCCTCAGCGCAAATTTGAAATTGGCGCTAACTATTCAATCATCAATAATTACATTTATAACGACACTCTGGGAATTCCAAATCAAACCGGAAATGAAATATTAGTGCTGTCGGCCTACATCGACAAGGATTTTAATTTCAGGAGATTTCACTTCAGACCCCGGGTTTTATGGCAGAAAGCTTCTAATGAAGAGTATATTCATTTACCTGAATTATCTGCTTTTATATCGACGTATTATCAATTCACCATATCGAAGGTTATGTTCACTCAGGTTGGGGCCGATGTACGTTACAATACAAAATATTACGCCGATGCATACGAACCTGCAACTGGCCTGTTTTACTTGCAGAACAACGAAAAATACGGTGATTTTCCATACATCGATATTTATGCCAATTTAAGATTGAAACGTACGCGCGTATTTTTTAAATGGATGAATATTGGAACAAACTTTTTGGATGGAGTGTACATGACTACACCTCATTACCCAATGAATCGTGCGACCTTTCGTTTAGGTGTTTCCTGGGCGTTTTACGATTAAAAAATAAGTGTTATTCGATTCAATTGTCCGGAGCAATGATCCGCTCAATTTTATGCTGGGTGAGATCGTAAAATTCCGACAAAATCATGGCAGTTGCTCCCCAAATTATTTCTCCTTCGTATTTCACACAAGGAACTTCTAACTCTCCCGTAAGTGTTTTCAATTCAATTGTTTGGTATGGAGGTTTAAATTCTTTTATTGGAAAGGCGATAACCTTTTGCACTTCCTGTAAATTTAAATTGAATTTAGGTTTTGTTGAAAGCCAGCCCACAACAGGTTGAACCTGGAAATTACTTACTTCAACATAAAAGTCGGAAAGTTTACCCAAAATTTCTATCGATTCCGATTTGATTCCAATTTCTTCAAATGTTTCCCGCAGTGCTGTTTCAATACAAGTTTCACCCGGCTCCATTCTTCCTCCCGGAAGTGCAATTTGCCCTGCATGATGTTTCATAAATGCAGGTCGTTTTATCAAACATACTTTTAACGTGTTTTCTTCCATAAAAAGAAGTAATAAAACACTGCTTTTTTTACTTCGATCTTCTTGCGTTGGTTTTACTTTTAGTACTCTACCCGGGGGTAACATTTTTGTGTGCGAACTTGCTCCCGGCAATTCGCATTTGAGTAAAGTCTTAACTGTTTGAAGAAAATCATTCATGCTTCAAAAATACAAATAGACATTTAAATTTATACATGCTCTTTGAATTAAATATTTGTCGAACTTTTATTCTGAAGAAGAGTAGGTGGATGATGTTTGATATGAAGAAGTTCTATGATTCTGTTACATTTAAATGAAGACATTATTCTTTCATCTCGTTTTGTGCGGATAAGCTGAGAAGCTTAATTTGGGTAACAATTAGCAGCGGGACAGGAAAAGCAGAAATAGAGTATATTAATTTGTTGAAACAGATTGAACCACATTTTAGATAACTACTAGTCAAATCTGATTGTTTTTTCGGGCGACATTTTGCTCACAAAATAACTCGGAATAATTAATATTACCGAAGTAATTGCAATGGTTCCCAGGTTAAGGAGTAGCAAATGGAAGAATGAAAAATTCATCGGAACAAATTCAACATAATACGAGCTCGGATCGAGTTTAAGAATATGAAATGCCTTCTGAATAAAAATTACAACGAGTCCAATGGCGTTTCCCCATAACATTCCACGTGCAGTCAGAAAAACGGATAAATAAACAAATACTTTTCGGATGCTCCAGTTTGGACTTCCCATGGCTTTTAATACCCCAATCATTGTGCTTCGTTCAAGAATAAGTACCAATAATCCCGATACCATATTAAAACCGGCCACCAATACCATTAGTATCAGAATAATCCAAACGTTCATATCTAAAATGGCAAGCCAGTCAAAAATCTGCGGGTATTGCCGTGTAATGTTTTGGGTACGAAGAATTTCACTGTTTTCTTCGCGAAAGCTGATAACGGTATTTCGTATTTCCTGCTCAATGGTTTCAATTTCAAAAAAGTCACTTACCGAAATTTCGAAACCTGTAACCTGATCGGCACGCCAGTTGTTTAATCGTTGAACTTGTTTTATGTCGCCAACAATAAACCGTTTGTCGAATTCTTCAAAACCGGTTCGGTAAATTCCACTCACAGTTAGCTGAAGCATACGCGGAATAACTTCCTTTTCGTTTATAAAATAGAAAACGGCCTTGTCGTTCAATTTAAGGTTTAAAAGTTTTGAAACCTGTTCCGAAAGTAAGATTTGATCCGAACGGGAGCTATCGTTTAAAGCAGGCAATAAACCCTGTACTAAATGCTTTTCAAAAAAATCCCAATTGTATTCGCTTGCCACTCCCTTAAAAACAATCCCCTGAATGTATTCATCCGTTTTAATCATTCCGGGTTTGGTGGCAAAAACCTGTATGTGTTGTATTCCCTTAATTGTTTTAATTACGGGTAAAAATGGCTGGTTTTCTGAAATGGCTTGTGTTTCGTACGAGTTATTCGAATCGTAATTAACCACTTGAATGTGTGAGCCAAAACCAATTACTTTATTTCTTATTTCACTTTTAAACCCGGTAACTACGGCAACCGATATAATCATTACTGCCAGACCTAATGCAATTCCGGCCAGTGCAATACGAATTATACGTTGCGATAAGAGCTTTTTGTTGGCTTTGTCGAAAAACAAGCGACGCGATATAAAGAGCTCAATATTCATCGGATTTATATAAAGTTTTTGCGTTCTCGCAATTTAGAGCAGCGTGCCCCGGAAACAGTTTACCTTGTTTGAGCAATCGGTTCGGCTACTTCGGTTTCTTTGCTTTTGCTGTTTATAAACGGAAGAATAGCTACCGAAATTGCACCAATCAGAATAATCATTGCTGTCATTGACGAGTGAGCTACAAATGCAAAGATAATTCCGTTTTCATTTGCAACGCCATAGAGCGAAAGTGCTTCTTTGGCCATAAAATGCCAGGCTCCGATTCCTCCCTGAACGGGTGCAACCATCCCAAAACTTGCTAAAACAAATGTTGTCAATCCGGCAATTGGGTTTAATCCCGATGTAAATTCGAAGGCGAAAAACACCACATACAGCATTACATAATACATTAGCCAGATAAATACTGAATGAAAATAGAACCATCCCTTTTTCTCGATATTCCGTATCGAAATAAAACCTTCTTTAAAGTTAGTGATGATTTCAATTATTTTTTTGAATAGTGCTGTGCCTTTTAGTGCATTTCTGAAAACAAAAAACAAAACTGCGGCTACAATTAAGCCCACAATTAAATAAGGCGAAGAAATTGCTCCGATAAGTTTTTCATGTATTTCAGGATTTTCTTTAATGAAATGAAGCATTTTGCCAAATTGCGCCACAATTATAATCCCGAGTAGTATAACCAGCGAAATTAAATCGACCAGGCGTTCGGCAACCACAGTGCCAATTAATTTGGTAAACGATATTTTTTCATAGCGCGCTAAAACTCCGCATCTCGAAACTTCACCCATCCGGGGGAAAGCCATATTCATAAAATAGCCTACCATTACTGCCAGAAAAGTATTTATAAAACGAGGTTTGTGCCCAATGGGTTCAATCATTAAACCCCAGCGAAGTGTGCGGCTTACGTGGCTTAACAGCCCCAGGAAAAGGGATAGGCCCACCCACCAGTAGTTTACATCGTTTTTTAATACTGACTTAATTCGTTCAATATCCTGATCTTTATAAATGAGCCAAAAAATAAAGGCACCCAAGGCAAAGAATGCCAGAAACTGTAGAATCTTAATGACTGTCTTTTTCAAAATTTAGATTTTTAGAGCTTTCTTTTTACCCCGGCGTTAATTCCCCTAAAATTTTACTAATTTCGAGGCGCCAATAAGAACCGTTAGGTAAAGCTATTCCAGCAAACAAAAATATAAATTTGTTTTATTTAAAAGACGAAAAAGGCAATTAAGTACGAATTTAGAAATGGACGAAGTAGAAAGTTATGAGTTTTGTACGACCAAAAAAGAATTTAGGTCAGCATTTTTTAACCGATCAGAATATTGCACGGAAAATTGTTGACAGCTTGGGTACCGGCGTTTCCGATGTGTTGGAAATAGGACCCGGAATGGGAGTATTAACTCAATATTTACTTCATCGATCGGAGCTAAATGTACATGTTGTAGAAATCGATCGCGAATCGGTAGAATATTTAAAACATAATTTTTCTGATTTAAAACACATTTGGTCGGAAGATTTTTTAAAATCGGATATTTCGTCGAAGTTTAAAGGCGAATTTAGTGTAATTGGTAATTTCCCATACAACATTTCATCTCAAATATTTTTTAGAATTTTGGCCATGCGGAACCAGGTACCCGAAGTGGTTGGAATGGTACAAAAAGAAGTAGCCGAACGCATTGCCTCCAAACACGGAACAAAAGTGTATGGAATTTTAAGTGTTTTGTTACAGGCCTTTTATGATATAGAATATTTATTCACCGTTTCGGAAGGGGTGTTTAATCCTCCACCCAAAGTAAAATCGGCGGTCATTCGTTTAACGCGTAATAAGGTTACTGAACTTCCGTGCAGCGAAGAACTTTTTGTGAAAGTTGTAAAATCGGCCTTTAATTTAAGGCGAAAAATGTTACGTAATTCCTTAAAAGAAATCTGCGAATCTCTTCCCGAAGAGTATGCCGAGAAAAGACCCGAACAACTTTCGGTGGATGCTTTTGTTGATTTAACTTGTAAGATCGAAAATATCGAAAACAGGTAGGTATGAGCTTTGAAATAACAAAAGAAAACATTGAGCAGCTAAGACAATTAGTTGAGGATCAGAAAAATGCAGAAGTGGCTGCATTGATGGCTGATTTGCATCCGGCTGATATTGCCGAGATAATGGACGATTTAAACACCGACGAAGCCAAGTTTATTTACTTGTTGCTGGATGGTGAAAAAGCTTCTGATGTACTTATTGAGATTGATGAAGACGATCGAAAACGCTTTTTAAAAGTATTACCTCCCGAATTTATTGCCAGCAAGTTTATTGAGTTTATGGACTCGGATGATGCTGCCGATATTGTTGCTGAGTTAGATGAAGATGTTCAGAAAGAAGTTCTTAACGAAATTGAAGACATTGAACAAGCCGGCGACATTGTTGATCTTTTGGAATATGATGAAGATTCGGCCGGTGGTATAATGGCAAAAGAGCTGGTTACGGTGAACGAAAACTGGACAGTGGCCACCTGTTTAAAGGAAATTAGTACGCAAGCCGAAGAGGTTGACGAGATATTTTATATTTACGTAATTGATGACGATGAAAAATTGAAAGGACTTCTGTCTTTGAAAAAGCTGATCTTAAATCATACAAATACCAAAATCTCTAATTTGTACGATCCTGATATTAAAATGGTGAATACCGATGCCCGTCAGGAAGAAGTAGCCGAAATAATGGATAAATATGACCTGGTAGCCATACCCGTTGTTGATGACATAGGGCGTTTAAAAGGTAGGATTACATTCGATGATGTGATAGACATTGTGCGTGAAGAGGCCGAAAAAGATTACCAGATGGTATCGGGTATTACCGGCGATGTTGAGCCCGGCGATAAAGTATGGGAAGTAATGCGGGCTCGTTTCCCGTGGTTGTTAATTGGATTGCTTGGAGGTATTTTAGGAGCTGTGGTTTTAGGATCGCACGAAGAATCTCTGGCGCAGGTTACCGAACTTGCCTTTTTTATCCCACTTATTGCTGCAATGGCGGGTAATGTTGGAGTTCAGTCGTCGTCAATTGTTGTGCAAAGTATTGCAAGCGGGGTAAAAGACCTGGAAACACCGAGACGAAAATTGTTCAAGGAAGTTTCGGTGGCATTGTTGACTGCTGCAACTTTTGCAAGTCTTATATTTATCTATAATTTTGTCTCGTCAGGAAACATGGCTTTAACCTATTCAGTATCACTTAGTTTGTTTATTGTTATTTTGTTTGCATCCTTGTTTGGTACCGTAATTCCTTTAATCCTTAACCGATTTAAAATTGATCCGGCACTGGCAACCGGTCCGTTTATAACAACAATGAATGATATTTTGGGATTGATGATATACTTGTTGATAGGACGGATGTTTTTTGGTATTTTATAAGAAAAAAGTGAATAGAAAACGCATTTTAATCGGAAGAAAAGACATTGCTGATTTCCCGGAATTAGGATTGAACGAGATAGAGGTAAAAGTTGATTCAGGTGCTTATACATCAAGCTTTCATTGTGCAAGTATCAATAAACACATGGAAGGAGAACAGGAAGTAATTCGCTGCATTTTTCTCGATCCGGATCATCCTCAATATCACGAAAAGGAATTTTGCTTTGATCATTTTAATATTCGTAAAGTAAAAAGTTCGAACGGCATTGTGGAAGAACGCTTTTCGATATTTACTAAAATTGAAATTTTTGATGAAACGTTTACCGTAGAACTTACACTTACGGAAAGGGCTGATATGAAACATCCGGTTTTGTTGGGACGAAAATTTACTTCGAAAAAGTTTTTGATAGATACTTCAAGAAAAAATCTGTCATTTAATAAGAAAATAATTCAAGTAGAAATATAAAGATGTGTTTGGTTTTTGTAGCTGTACATAATTTCAGAAACAGAACTTAATACCTAAAACAAGTTAATACATAAGATGAGAATTGTAATATTATCCAGGAATCCAAATTTATACTCGACCAAACGACTTGTAGAAGCAGGCGAAAAACGTGGCCACGAAATGCTTATTCTGGACCATACAAAATGCGATTTATTTATTGAGAAAAAAAATCCGGTAATAATTTATAAAGGACAGAAACTTGAAAAAGTAGATGCTGTAATTCCAAGAATCGGAGCTTCGGTAACTTTTTTTGGTACTGCGGTGGTACGGCAATTTGAGATGATGAAAGTTTTTTCGTCGGTCGAATCGCAGGCTTTGGTGCGTTCGCGAGATAAACTCAGAAGTTTGCAGATTTTGTCGCGTGCAGGTTTAGGACTGCCCAAAACGGTTTTTACCAACTATTCCCGAAATGTAAAAGAAATTATTCAGGCTGCCGGCGGAGCTCCGGTGGTTATTAAATTGCTGGAAGGAACTCAGGGTTTAGGTGTGGTTTTAGCCGAAACCAACAATGCCGCCGAATCGGTTATAGAAGCATTTAACGGATTAAAAGTTCGTGTAATTGTTCAAGAATTTATAAAAGAAGCCAAAGGTGCCGATATTCGGGCATTTGTTGTTGATGGAGTAGTTGTGGGTGCCATGAAAAGGCAGGCTAAAAAAGGCGAATTCCGTTCGAATTTACATCGTGGCGGAACAGCCGATATTATTGAATTGTCGGAAGACGAAGAAAATGCGGCATTAAAAGCTGCTCGTGTTATGGGGCTTGGCGTTTGCGGTGTCGATATGTTGCAGTCAAGTCACGGCCCGCTTATTCTGGAAGTCAACTCATCACCCGGACTGGAAGGAATAGAAATGGCCACCGAAAAAGATATTGCCAATAGTATTATTCGTTATATTGAACGTAATGTTTAATAACTTTCGTAATGAAATCAACAAGTGAAATTACCATCCTGGGCGAACACATACTGCCCGGGCAAAAACGAACTTTAAATCTCGACATTGCCCGTTTGCATACACAAACAAAAATAGAAATACCTGTTATTGTTGAACGTGGCCGTGGAGATGGACCAATTTTGCTTTTAAATGCCGGTATTCATGGCAACGAATTAAATGGGGTAGAAATAGTGCGCGAACTGTTGGCACGAAAATACACCAGTCCTCAAAATGGGATGGTGATTTCCATTCCCACTTTAAACGTATTCGGATTTCTAAACCAAAAACGCGAGTTCCCGGATGGAAAAGATTTAAACCGCTCTTTCCCCGGATCAAAAAGTGGTTCGCTGGCAAGTATTTTTGCCTCAACCATGATGAATGAAATTGTGCCTCACATTGATTATTGTGTCGATTTTCACACCGGAGGTGCACGTCGGTTCAATTCCTCGCAAATACGAATTTCGAGAGATAATCCCGAATTACTGGCATTGGCAAATGTGTTTAATTCGCGATTTATTGTTTATGCCAATCAACGCGAAAAGTCGTTTCGACTGGCAGCCACTTCAATTGGTAAAAAGGTGCTCTTATTCGAAGGCGGCAAAAGTCTCGACTTTAATCACCGGATTACAAGACGAGGCGTAAATGGTACGCTTAGGTTGATGCATCATTTGGGAATGAGAGATTTCTCTGAAGAGATTTCAGAAATGAAATCGGAGCCTTCAATTGTTATCGATCAATCCATTTGGTTGCGTGCTAAATATGGAGGGCTATTCCGGTTTTTTCAAAAAGATGGCGATTGGGTTAAGAAAGGAGATTTAGTTGGTATTATTTCCGATCCCTACGGTAAATTCGAATACAAAATTAAAATTCCACAAAGTGGTTATATTATCGGATTAAATCATGCGCCGGTAGTGTACAAAGGCGATGCTATTTTACATTTGGGTTTTAAGGCAACTTAAACCGAGTTTATTGCAATCACCGGATCGAGTTTGGCGGCTGCCCTGGCTGGCATAAAACCGGCAATAAAACCGATAATACTCGAAATCAGTAATCCGTTTATAATATTATCTACTGTTAAAATAATGGTAAACTCGGTGGCATAACTCACTATTTGTGTGCCTATAAATATCAGCAGCAATCCAACAATTCCTCCAATTACCGACAACACAATTGCTTCGAAAATGAATTGCAAAAGAATAAAGTATTTTTTTGCTCCCAACGATTTCTGAATGCCAATTATTTTGGTTCGTTCTTTTACCGAAACAAACATGATGTTGGCAATTCCAAATCCACCAACAATTATCGAAAAACCACCAATAATTGCACCGGCCAAATTAAAAACGGCAAAAAACTGGTCGAACTGATTGGAAACAATACTCACCTCGTTTAATGCGAAGTCGTTTTCTTCCATCGGTTTTAATTGCCTGATGTTTCGCATTATTCCTTCCAACTCAGCCATAAACTGGTCGCTGTCAACATTGTCGCGGGCTTTCACGCAAATGGTTTGTCCCCGGTCTTTGTCCCGAACATCAATCATGTAGAATGATTTTACAGCGCTAATGTGTATGTTTTTATCCATACTTGTACCAAATGCATCTTGTCCCATTTGCTCGTAAGTGCCAATTATTTGAAACTTATAGCCCTGAATTTTTATGGTACGGCCAATTGGATTCATGCCTTCAAAAAGCTGCTTTTCAATTTCGCTTCCAATTACAGCAACGGGTGCTCCGTTTCGCATTTCCGATTCGGTAAAATACCGGCCCGAAGCAATTTGTAAATTCCAAACATCCAGAATCCCTTCTGAAGTAGCCATTACCGTGGCATTTTCTATTTTACTGCTGCCAAATTGTGCAGTCCGGCTAAATCCAAAAAGAAAAGCTGCATTGTCAAACGTTTTGCCTTTTCGCAATAATTCTTCGGTTTCGCCAATTTCAGGTACGGGGCGGTTCATGTATTTCCACCACGGATATTCGGTTTCACCTTCCGGGGGTGTCCATGGCCATTTCTGAACATATACCATGTTGCTTCCCAGCGAATCCAAACTGTCGCGAATGTATCTTTCCAGCGAGTCGATAACCGTAAAAACCGAAATTATGGCAAAAATACCAATGGTAATACCAAGCAACGATAGAAAAGTTCGTAGCCGGTTTGCCCGTAAAGAATTAAAGGCAAATAAAATGCTTTCGTATATTAAGCGGAGTACAAGCATTCTGTGTTTTATAATTTAAAGTAAAAATAGTACTTGTTTTGAAAGAAAACTGAATTGAGCTCGCTTTCTTTACAAACTACGGTATTAGTGTTCGTTTTTTGAAATGATTACAGATGAATTTCTAAATAAGCTTTTCATGTCAACAATATTTTATTTAGCCTCTTGTTTTACTTTATATGTAATCTGTTTTTTTTATCTTTGCGAACAAATTTGAAAAATCCAATAAATGGCTGATAATAAAAAAATTAAGACTGCTTTGGTTTCAGTCTTTCACAAAGAAAACTTAGATAAGATTGTTACCAAACTGAACGACTTGGGTGTTAAGATTTTAAGTACCGGTGGTACAAAAAGTTTTATCGAAGGATTGGGCGTTGAAGTAACTTCTGTTGAAAGTTTAACCGGTTATCCTTCCATTCTTGGTGGACGTGTAAAAACATTGCATCCAAAAGTATTTGGTGGAATTTTGTCGCGCCGTGATAATCAGGGAGATGTTAGCCAATTAACAGAATATGAGATCCCGGAAATTGATTTGGTAATTGTTGATTTGTATCCTTTTGAAGATACTGTTGCTTCGGGAGCTGAAGAGCAGGATATTATTGAAAAAATCGATATCGGTGGAATTTCATTGATTCGTGCCGCAGCAAAAAATTTCAAAGACGTTGTAATTGTTCCTTCTCAAAACGAATACGAGCCATTATTAAGTCATTTGGAAAAAAATAATGGAGAATTTACAATGGCCGAACGCAAATGGTTTGCCGGTCGTGCCTTTGGAGTTTCGTCGCATTACGATGCAGCCATTTTTAGTTATTTTAACGAAGGTGTTGATGCCGGAACAGAGCGCATTAGTTTAAATGGTGGCGAGGTTTTACGTTACGGCGAAAATCCACATCAGGCTGCTACTTTCTTTAAATTTAATAATTCAAGCGAAGGTGTTTCATTGGCCGATGCACAAGTATTACAAGGAAAAGCCCTTTCGTACAACAATATGCTCGATGCCGATGCCGCATGGAAATCGGCCAGCGATGCTTACCATGCTGTAACCCATTTGGGAAATAAAGTGGCAGTTTCGGTGGTAAAACACTTAAATCCATGTGGATTGGCTGTTACCGGAAATATACTTGAATCGCTTGATCTGGCCTGGGAAGGAGATCCTATTAGTGCTTTTGGTAGTATAATTTGTTTTACCGATACCGTTACAAAAGACGTTGCCGAGTGGTTTGGTAAAAAATTCGTGGAAATTATTATTGCTCCCGAATTTACAGATGAAGCCTTGGAAGTATTTGGTAAAAAGAAAAATTTGCGTTTGTTGGTTACTCCGGTTAAAAACGAAATAACAAAAGAGAAATTATACCGTTCAATAAGTGGAGGTATGTTGGTTCAGGACGAAGACGAAGGATTGGACGCCGAATTAAATACAGTTACTGCCAAAGAATTTGAAACAAGCAAAATTAACCTTGCCAAATTTGGAACAGTGGCTTGCAAACACTTAAAAAGTAACGCGATTGCTGTTGTTACCGAAAATGAAAACGGTGCGTTCTGGTTAACCGGAGCAGGCATGGGGCAACCAAACCGATTGGATAGTTTACGTTATTTAACCATGCCTCGTTTTAATTTGAAAAACGGTTTGGATATTGAAAACTCGGTACTTATTTCTGATGCATTTTTCCCATTCCGCGACAGTATTGAAGCTGCCAACGAATATGGTGTAAAATACATTATTGAACCGGGAGGAAGTATTCGTGACGACGAAGTTATTGAAGCTTGTAATGAATTTGGTATTGCAATGGCATTTACCGGACGCAGACACTTCAGACATTAAAAATATATATCTTTAACGCTTAAGATAAACAGAAATCAATCTATGGGTTTATTTTCATTTTTAACGCAAGAGATTGCAATGGACCTTGGCACAGCCAACACAATTATCATTCACAATGATAAAATTGTAGTTGACGAACCCTCTATTGTCGCCATCGACTTAAAAACCGAGAAGCTGGTTGCAATTGGTGAAAAAGCCAGGCAGATGCAGGGTAAAACGCACGCAAACTTAAAAACAATCAGACCATTGAGAGATGGTGTAATTGCCGATTTTAATGCTGCCGAGCAGATGATTCGAGGGATGATAAAAATGATAAACCCAAAGCCGAGGATGTTTTCTCCGGCACTAAAACTGGTTATCTGTATTCCATCGGGTAGTACCGAGGTTGAAATCCGTGCGGTACGCGACTCGTCGGAACATGCCGGTGGCCGCGAGGTTTATATGATTTATGAACCTTTGGCAGCTGCAATTGGTATCGGCCTCGATGTGGAAGCACCTGAAGGAAATATGGTGGTTGACATTGGTGGAGGTACTACCGAAATTGCCGTTATTTCGCTGGGAGGTATTGTTACCAATAAATCAATTCGAATTGCCGGCGACGATTTAACTGCCGACATTATGGAATATATGCGTCACCAACACAATATTAAAATTGGTGAGCGTACAGCCGAAGAAATTAAAATACACGTGGGTTCAGCTTTATCGCAACTTAAAGAACCACCACCGGATTACGTAGTACAAGGTCCTAACCAAATGACAGCCTTACCAATTGAGGTTCCGGTTTCGTACCAGGAAATTGCACACTGCCTTGAAAAATCAATTTCGAAAATTGAAACAGCGGTTTTAAGTGCATTGGAACAAACACCTCCGGAATTATATGCCGATATTGTAGTTAAAGGAATTTGGCTTGCAGGCGGAGGTGCTTTACTTAAAGGTTTGGATAAACGTTTAACCGACAAAATCGGAATTCCATTCCACATCGCAGAAGATCCGTTAAGGGCGGTTGTTCGCGGTACCGGAATTGCTTTGAAAAACGTAGATAATTTCTCGTTCCTTATTCGATAATCAACAGTTTGTATATGTAAATGCGAAGTCTCCTTAGATTCCTTGTAAAAAATTATGGATTCCTGCTGTTTCTTTTTTTAGAAGTAGTTTCTTTGGTGCTTGTTTTTAATTACAACAGTTTTCAGAAATCGAAGTATCTGAATTCATCGAACTTTGTGTCGGCTGGTTTATACAGCACTATAAATTCTGTATCGCAGTATTTTGACCTGGCGCGTGTAAACAAACATCTGGCAGAAGAAAATGCCAGGTTGAGAACACACTTGCAAATCGGAATTTCGAGTGCAGATATTGATTCAGATACACTTGGATATGGATTGATTGAGGCAGATACTACCTTTCGTTTTACCCCGGCCCGGGTTATCAATAATTCGGTAAATAAACAGCAGAATTACATTACACTCAACAAAGGAAGAAAAGACGGAATAAAGCCGGATCAGGGAATTTTATCGCCACAGGGAATTGTTGGTGTGATTACCGCTGTTTCCGAGTCGTATTCAACCGGATTATCACTTTTAAATCCCCGTTGGAGTGTGTCGGCAAAACTGAAAAAAAGTGGTTTTTACGGTTCCTTATCCTGGAATGGTGAAGATTACCAAATGCTCGACCTGCTTGAAATCCCTTTTCATGTAAAACTGGATGTAGGCGACACCATTGTAACCAGCGGTTATTCATCTATTTTTCCTGAAGGATTGTTGATTGGGGTAGTTGATGAATTTACGCAACCCGAAGGCGAAAATTATTACGATATTAAAGTCCGGCTTTCAACCAATTTCAAATCGATTCGTTACGTTGAGGTGATTGAAAATTTGAAGAAGGACGAGTTAGAAAATCTGGAATCCAGCATAAAAGATGGGCAGGATACTAATTAAATATTCGATACTGTTTATAGTGCTTGTGTTAACGCAGGTTCTGTTTTTAAACCAGGTTCAGTTTAGTGGATTTGTAAATCCGTACATCTACATCCTTTTTGTAATGTTATTGCCTGTAAATGCGCCGAAGTACGTATTACTTTTTACTGCATTTTTAATCGGATTGAGTGTCGATATCTTTACTAATACACTGGGTATCCATGCATTTGCAACCGTTTTTATTGCTTATGTACGACCGCTTATTATTGGTTTAATCACCAACCGCGAAGAAGACATGTCGGAATATCCGGGGCTACATCAAAACGGATTTGGCTGGTTTCTTTACTACACAGCTTTAATGGTTTTTCTCCATCATTCAGTACTCTTTTTTGTTGAAGTATTCACATTCTCAAATTTTCTGGAAACGTTATATCGAATTCTGTTAAGTTCTATATCTTCGATTTTTGTTATAGTTTTAAGCCAGTTTATCGTTTTCCGGGATTAAATTTACAGTGTGAATAATTTATCGAAACGTAGTTATGTAATTGTCGCAGTTTTTGCTGTGGTGGCATTAATTTATGCCATTCTGCTGTTTCGTTTGCAAGTGCTCGATTCCGATTACAAGCAATACGCAACCAATAACGTTTTACGTCAAATTGTTCAATATCCTGCACGTGGCTTAATTTACGACCGAAACGGAAAACTTTTGGTGTACAATAAAACAGCCTACGATTTATTAATTACTCCGCGCGAAGTTGAAAAATTTGATACAACTTTACTTTGCAGTTTGTTAGACATTGAGCAAAACGATTTGGAGGATCGTTTGCAAAAGGCAAAAAAATACTCAAGGTATAAACCGTCTATTCTAATCAAACAAATTTCGCCCGAGAACTTTGCTATTTTGCAGGAACAGCTGTATAAATTCAAAGGCTTTCATTCTCAAACCAGAACACTTCGCGAATACACTCATCCTGTAGCAGCGCATGTTTTGGGTTACGTTGGCGAAGTAACTGCTCAGGATATTCAATCAGACAATTACTACAAATCGGGTGATTATATCGGACAAAGTGGAGTTGAAAAAACGTATGAAGACCAGCTTCGGGGAACAAAGGGCGTAAAAAAGTTTATGGTTGATGTGCACAACCGTATTCAGGGAAGTTACCTCGACGGAGAAGAAGACGAGCAGGCTGTAATTGGAAAGAATCTTGTGTCCACACTCGATTTGGATTTGCAGGTATATGCCGAGCAACTTTTACAAAATAAAAAGGGAGCAGTGGTTGCCATTGAACCGTCAACCGGTGAAGTTCTGGCCATGGTAAGCGCTCCTACTTACGATCCCGGACTTCTTGTGGGAAGGGTACGCGGCGAAAATTATGCAAAATTGTTGGCCGATACCATTAAACCGCTTTTCGACCGGTCGTTACAAGCAAAATATCCCCCCGGCTCAACCTTTAAAATTATTAATACTTTAATCGGTTTGCAGGAACAAACCATAAATACCAGAACACGTTTTGAGTGTTACGGCAAATCTTCTACGCCAATACGTTGCACGCACGACCATGTTTCGCCTGCCAGCGTTGTTGATGCAGTCAGAGAGTCGTGTAATCCATTTTTATGGAATACTTTTCGGTCAATCATTAATAAATACAAAACTTCGGCCGAAGGATTTAATGTATGGCGCAATTATGCCATTCGGTTTGGAATTGGGCAGAGCTTGAGTGAAGACTTTCCGAATGCCTTAAAAGGCGATTTGCCATCGCAATCGACTTATGACAATGTTTATGGCGAAGGACATTGGAATGCGTTAACGGTACGATCACTGGCAATCGGACAAGGCGAGTTGGGAATTACTCCTTTGCAGATGGTGAACTGCGGTGCCATTTTTGCCAATCGTGGATTCTATTATGAACCGCACATTGTAAAAGAAGTGGAAAACGATACGATTAGAAGCAGTATAAATACAAAACATGAAGTTGGAGTTAATGATGAACATTTTATTCCAATTTTAGAGGGAATGGCCGAAGTTGCTCAGGGACGTCTGGCACGAAGTGTACCGGGGGTTGAATACTGTGGGAAAACCGGTACTATTCAAAATCCACATGGTGAGGATCACTCTGCTTATTTGGCATTTGCTCCGCGGGAAAATCCTCAAATAGCCATTTTTGTTTATATTGAAAACGGAGGATATGGTGCAACACATGCTGCTCCAATTGCAAGTTTGCTGATTGAAAAGTATTTGAACGATACCATCTCAACCAACCGATTGTACTTTGAAAAACAAATGATGGAAGTTAATTTACTAAGTTCAAATCCATTAAACTAGATGCCAAGAAGAAATAACATATTAGCGAATATCGATTGGTTTACAGTTGGCTTGTACGTGCTGATGCTGTTTCTGGGCTGGTTTAATATTTACGCCGCTTTGTATAGCGAAGAATTCCAGAGCATTTTTGATATCTCGCAACAGTACGGGAAACAGTTAATGTGGATAGGTGCTGCAGCTGTTCTGGCATTGATCATCATGTTGTTGGAAGTTAATTTTTATGTTTTCTTTTCTTACTTTATTTTTGGTACACTAATGCTTTTACTCTTGCTGGTACCGTTTATAGGAAAAGAAATAAACGGGGCAAGGTCATGGTTTCAAATCGGGCCTGTTTTATTCCAACCATCGGAGTTTACAAAGGCTGCCACAGCATTGGCGCTGGCTCGTTATATGAGTTCTTACGGATTTAAATTGCACCGGCTAAAATCTTACCTTACCATTGCGGCCATTATATTTGGACCGGTAATATTGATTTTGCTGCAAAACGATACCGGATCGGCACTGGTTTATTTCTCCTTTGTTTTGGTCCTTTATCGCGAAGGACTATCTGGTGTTGTTTTGTTTTTTGGAACCTTAATCGCATTGCTTTTTGTTTTAGCGCTGGTATTATCAAATTTAACGCTTGTAATTATTATGTTATCGGTGGTTTTATTGATGTACCTTGCCTTTAACCCGAAATTAAAACAGTTTGCACATGTTTTTATTATTTATGCAGCCGGTATTTCGATTTTTGTTTTCGCGGGCTTGCTTCTTAAACTAAACTACGATATTTCACAGTTTCTTTTAGTTGGAGCGGTAGTCGCAACTCTGGTAGTTTTGTTTTACAGTTTGAAAAGAAAGTTGTCGAACTACATAAAAATTGCCATCGTTTTTATTGGCTCCCTATTATTTACCATTTCAGTTGATTATGGTTTTGAGCATTTTCTTGAACCGCATCACCAGGCCAGGATTAATGAACTGTTAGGTATTGAGTCGAATCCGCACGGTGCCGGATACCATGTGAATCAAAGTAAAATTGCAATTGGTTCGGGAGGCGTTTTAGGAAAAGGATATTTACAGGGGACACAAACCAAGTTTGATTTTGTTCCTGAACAAAGTACCGACTTTATATTTTGCACGGTTGGCGAAGAGTGGGGATTTGCCGGAACTTTTGTTATTCTGGCTCTGTTTATGACTTTATTAATTCGTTTGGTGTGGCTGGCCGAAAGACAGCGGTCTACTTTTTCACGAATTTACGGATACTCGGTAGCTGTTATTTTATTTTTCCATTTTATGGTAAATATTGGTATGACCATTGGAGTTATGCCTGTAATTGGTATTCCATTGCCATTTTTTAGTTATGGTGGTTCTTCTTTATGGTCGTTTACAATTCTGCTTTTTATTTTTGTAAGGCTCGATGCAAGCAGACTTGAGCAGTTATCCGGTTAAATTCGGGCATTCTGCATTTATACAACATTTTTTCCCTGCCTCTATTTTTTTACCTTTGTACTACGTTTAAAAATCAATAAAAATTCGGTGTAAGAATTTTTATTATTGGAAAAATAGACAGACAGATTTATTCAGAAGTTCTTTAAAGCTTATAAAGAAGAACAGGTCTTCATCGTTTGCACTAAGTGGTGTTCTCGTTCGATCTGCTTTTTTATTTCTGGCTGTACTTTTTTCTATAAAATTATAGCCATGACATATAAAGCTTATACTCTTCATAATTTTCGGCAACTGCCACAAATGAAGTTTTTGACAGAAGAACAGAAACTTACGATCGAGGTGGTAGGAACCGTTCTCCCCTTTAAAACCAATAATTATGTTGTTGATGAGTTAATTGACTGGGACAACTTTGAAAAAGATCCTTTTTACATATTAAATTTCCCGCAACGCGACATGCTCAGTAAAACTACCTTTGATAAAGTTAAAATGCTGCTGCAGGGAAATGCATCGCGCACCGAAATCCAGGAAGAAGTAAAAAAAATACGCTTAAAATTAAATCCAAATCCTGCAGGTCAGGAAAGTAATGTTCCTGAATTTAAAGGGAAACGATTAACAGGAATTCAACACAAGTACAGGGAGATTATGCTGTTTTTTCCAACGCAGGGGCAAACCTGCCATGCCTATTGTACATTTTGTTTCAGGTGGCCTCAGTTTGCACTAAACGATTTTAAATTTGCCATGAAAGAGGCAGATACAATGGTTGAGTATTTAAAGTCGAATCCGCACATCACCGACGTATTATTCACCGGTGGCGATCCGGCAGTTATGCAAACCCGTTTTTTCGAGGCCTATTTTAATGCCTTGTTGGACGCTGATATTCCGAACCTTAAAAACATTCGGATTGGAACCAAATCGCTGGGCTACTGGCCATACCGATTCACCACCGATGCTGATGCTGATGATTTATTGCGTTTGTTTAAACGTGTGAAAGAAAGAGGAATAAATGTTGCCCTGATGGCGCATTTTAATCATCCGGGAGAACTAAAAACCGAAGCAGTAAAATTGGCTGTAAAACGTTTAATTGCTGCCGGTGTTCAAATTCGTTCTCAATCTCCTTTGTTACGAAACATTAACGACAAAGCGGAAATTTGGGCTGAAAACTGGAAAGAACAGGTTGCCATGGGGATAATTCCATATTACATGTTTATTGCCCGCAATACCGGAGCGCAGGATTATTTTGCAGTGTCGTTAAACCGCGCCTGGCAAATTTACAGAAATGCCTATAATCAGGTGAGTGGCATTTGCCGAACGGTAAAAGGACCAAGCATGTCATGTAACCCTGGCAAAGTACAAATAAACGGAGTGAGCGAAATAAATGGGAAAAAAGTATTTGTACTGAATTTTTTACAAGGCAGAGATCCGTCTTGGGTTGGTAAACCTTTTTTTGCAAAATTTAATCCTGATGCCATTTGGCTCGATGATCTGGAGCCTGCTTTTGGCGAAAACAGTTTCTTTTTCGAAGATGCGTTTATGGAACTTTTGGCGTAGAACTGTGGCCTGAATTATTGTTGTTTTCAACAGGGAGAATAAAATTTATTTCATATTCCGAACGAACAAATTCGATCATATCTTTCATAAATTCTTCAAAGTAATTATTCAGCAGTTGATAATTATTTTCCAAAATAATTTTGGCTTCTGCTGACTTGGAGGGCAGGGTAGAATAGTTTCCCATTATTTTGAGCGATTGTACAATCCCATCGGTTGTAGCATAAGATTCAAGCCGTTTATTTTGAATAAGAAAAGGTAGGAATCCTTGAACCCGCAACGGTAAAATGGTAAAATTCGATAATAAAATTGCGTGTATTCGTTTGGCAAAAGTTCGAAGTGTGACAGATGAGTAATCGGACCAGTTTTTTGCCAGAAAATGGTCGTAAAAAAAATCGACGACTATTCCTGAATACAAGCCAAATTCGTCACGAAATAAGGCTTTTGCTTCTTTGGTGCACCAGTGCTTGTCGGTAAATGTGTCGATTTGCCGGTGCAATAAAATACCTTTCGAAATTTCTTCCGGGTAATCCAGGTAGCGTTTCCCCTTTACGTAGTCGCCAATAAAATTACCAATAATTAACTTTTCCGATTTACCCGATAAATAAATATGTGCTAAATAATTCATGCTTTATATACAAAACGAGAAAGTGGTTAGAATGTTTTTTGTATTCAAAAATTAAATTGGCATAAAAAAATATTTCCTCATTATCAGCTAGTTATCATAAATATGCTTGTTTTTAATAACTTATGTTAAAATGAAATTTGATTGCTTTTTATTAATAGTTATTTTCGCATTTGAAAATTAGAATATGAGTAAAAAAATTGTAGCATTTGGAGAGGTCGTTTGGGATATTTTACCCAATGGGAAAGTGCTTGGTGGTACTCCGTCTAATCTTGTGTTTCGCTGCAACTCACTTGGTGAAGTTGGCTTTTTATTGTCGCGTCTGGGCGATGATGAATTAGGTCATGCTGCATTAAAAAAATTGAATGAACTGGGTATCTCGGATCAAAATGTACAGGTTGATGCTGAGTTTAAAACCGGTACCGTTGAAGTTTCGTTCGATAACAACAGCGAATCAAAATACAAAGTAGCTCCTGATGTTGCGTTTGATCATATTGAATTTTCTGCCGAAGCTTTAAAATTGGTTCGCGAAACCGATTGTTTGTTTTATGGTCTTCTTCCACAACGTTTCGGAATTTCAAAAAATACCTTACGCGAATTAATAAAGGAATCGCCTGATTCGTTGCATTTTTTCGATTTAAAATTATTCGAACATTTCTTTAATAAAAAAGTGGTTGAGCGCTTATTACGTGATTCGCACATTGTTCGTATCAAAGAAAAAGAGGTAACTTTTTTGGCTGAAAAGCTTCAGATTAAGTTGACTGATCTGGAAAGTTTTGCCAAAGCGATGGCTAAAAAATACAAACTCGATTTGGTAATTATCACCCTTGGCGAAAAAGGAATTTTAGCTTATCACAAAAGTGAAGGATTATTTAAAGAACCCGGTTATAAAATTAAAATGCTTGATAATGTTGGTTCGGGCATGGCTTTTTCGGCTGGTTTCTTGCATTACTTCTTAAATGGTAAAAGTATTGCCGAGGCCTTAAAATTTGGAAATGCAGCCGGAGCATTAAACACAACAAAACGAGGTGCAACTTCAGCATTTACAAAAACCGACGTGCTGAATTTTATGAAAAACACGCCACAAAACAGCTAATTTTTATCTCCTCCGATATTAAGTTTTTTCATTTAAACAATACTTTTAAACATCTTATTTTCGGTAACAATTGCCTGTGTTTTTATGTTTAAAAGAGAAAAGCACAGCATGAAAGTTTCAGCAAAAGAAATCGCAGGGGAGCTTCTCAATAGATTGTGGGAGCATTACATATTGCGCGTACCTTACGCGAAAAAATATGTTGAATTGGTGAACGAAAAGGGAGGTAAAGTTGTAAATGATCATATTGCCTTACGTACTTTTAATACACACACCGGAGAACAACCAGAGGGAATTCGGGCCATAAAACACATCTTAAATTGTTTAGATTATACTCCGGTTGAAAAATATACTTTTACACGGAAAAAATTAACCGCCGTTCACTTTGAACACCCCGATAAAATGTTTCCTAAAATATTTGTCAGCCAGTTGGAAGTGGAAAAACTACCGGAGTGGGCACAACGCCTTATTCGTAATACGGTTAAAGACACACCTTATATTTTGTCTGACTCGAGTATTGAACTGATGAGTGTTTTAAATAAAGAAGGCGAATTACCGCGAATCGCAGGTGAAGCTTTGGTAAGTGACCTGGTTCAATACTTCAGACGCCCCTGGGATATACCACGTATGGAAGACGTATTAAAATTAAACGATGTTTCGCAATATGCAGCCTGGGTTTTGTTGCACGGAAATTCGGTGAATCATTTTACTGCATTTGTTAATCATCAGGACGTTGCAGAGTGGCCCGATTTGGAAACTACCTGCAATGCTTTGGCCGCTGCCGGAATACCAATGAAAGATTCGCTGGAAGGTGAGAAGGGAAGTAAATTACAGCAATCGGCTACATTGGCGGTTAAAGAAGAAGTTGAGGTTGAAGGCGAGGATGGACTGGAATTTATGACATGGACCTATGCGTATTACGAACTGGCACAGCGAGGTTATATTATTGAAAATGGTGAAGAGAAACTGTTTAATGGTTTTTTGGGCGAACAAGCCGCGCATTTATTCGATATGACAAAAACCAGGGAGAATTAAGTATAACAAAAAATCTGAATGAAAAAATCCAGCTTTCTTTCCTTGAAAGCTGGATTTTTCTTTAGTATACTTTTGGTACAAAGGTCATTTCTTCAATCGGCGGTCGCACATAACCTTTGTTGTCTTTTCGTTCAGGCAGAACAATTTCTTCGTGTTCAATTTCTTTGTACGGAATAGATGACAACAGGTGATGAATGCAGTTTAATCGTGCGCGTTTTTTATCGTCGGCATCAACCATAAACCACGGACTTATTTTTGTGTCGGTATAAGCAAACATCTCATCTTTTGCCTTCGAATATTCAATAAATTTCTCCATCGATTTAATGTCCATTGGACTCAGTTTCCAGCTTTTTGTGGGGTCGTCAATTCGCGATCTGAATCGCTTCTCCTGTTCATCCTCACTAACCGAAAACCAATATTTTATTAGAATTATACCGGAGCGGATCAGCATACGTTCGAAGTTTGGGCATGAGCGCAGAAACTCCCAGTATTCATCGCTGGTACAAAAGCCCATTACTTTTTCAACACCGGCACGGTTGTACCAGCTTCGGTCGAATAAAGCCATTTCGCCGGCAGCTGGCAAATGTGGCACATAACGTTGAAAGTACCACTGTGTTTTTTCACGCTCGGTAGGAGTGCCCAAAGCAACAACTTTACATATACGCGGATTTAAATTCTGAATGATTCGTTTAATGGTTCCACCTTTCCCGGCGGCGTCGCGGCCTTCGAAGATTACTACTACTTTTAATCCTTTAAATTTAATCCATTCCTGCAAACGCACCAGCTCAATTTGAAGTCGGTCCAATTCCGATTCATAAAATTTGGATGATAACTTTCCGTTTGACTTTACTTTTAATTTTGGTTTTTCCATAAGTTTAAGAATGAAGTTCATTTAAAGTTAAGAAAAAACTTCTGAAAAGAAGAAAGTTGCTTTTAAACCAAAATGTAGGCTCCAAATTGTGTGTCGGATTTTGCTTCGGTTAAGGCGAAAAAGCCCGATTCTATTTTGTTGTCTTTTAACAGCAATGGATGAGTTTTTTCCATCTCTGCTTTTAAATCATAAAAAGTTGTTCCGGGTTTAAAAAAGGTTCGGAATAATCCTTTTTTGTCGGGCACTATTAGTTTTTCGAGTTGAAGCGATAACAGCCCCATGTTATGCCGAACGTTTATTTCAAGGCAGGGATTTACTTTTAAACGGCCTTTTTTGTCTTTAAAAATAAGCATGTCGACACCAAAATATCCATCGTAGTTTTTTGCCAATTCGCTTTCGGTCAACAGGATTAACAAAGGTTCCAATACAAACGATGGGATCGACAACACAAATTCAGCTACAGTACGATCCAAAGAATCCGGGAGGCCATTTAGATTATTTCCGTTGTATTGCCCCTTGTAATCGGTCGAGAAATTGCTTATTCCAACAAATTCAACTTTCCCTGCTTTAGCATGAAATTGCAGTGCCAGGTCGGTTACTTTTTTCAGATACGGCTCAACAATTGTGTAACCTTGTTCTTTTACAATTCCTAAAATTCGTTCCCACACCTTCGGATGAACAGGAGTTTTGGTAATGGGTTGTAATCCTCGGCCCGAGCTGCTCCACGGAGCTTTTATCATTAAATTTCCCCATTTGTTTAGTAACTCTTCAATCTCACATTGTTCGGTGCAAATTTCCGGGATTTGGCTTTGGTCGATAAAAAAATCAGAAGGGAAACGGGTGGTTATTTGTTGTAAAATACCAAGAGCGAATTTTTTCGAGTAGTAGTTTTTGTATTCAGGTTTCCAGTTAAAAACGGGCGAGTTTTTAAAGTCTTCGGAGCAATATTGTTTTAAGGGATCAAGGAGTTTATGGGCGGCCGGACTCCAGCCCCAGGGGCGCAGTTCATTTATTTTTGAACTGTAATTTTGTTGTTGAAGTGTTTGTTTCAGAATAAAATCCGGAGTTTGGATTCCAATTCTTTTTAACTGTTCGAGAAAGGATTTTGATGGCAACTCCGGAACAATTATCTGATCGTTTGGCAGGCTGAAAAAAAGTGGGATTGTGGCCAAATCGTTTTCCATTTTTTGCAGAATTTTATTGGGTTGCCAGGTGCCGTTTCCATTTGCAACCGCATATTCGCAGGTTGGATTATATAAAAAGACAGAGTTGCCGCTGTTGTTTTGCATAGCGTAAAAGTAACTAAAACTAAAAAACGGGCTGATTATTCAACCCGTTTTTTAGTCCTATCGCTGAGCCAGCTCAACCTTTTCAAGTGGTGGTTCGAGTAAAACAACATCTCCTTGTTTAATACCCGTTTCGATGAGTACAAATTCTTCGTTCTCTAAACCGGTTTCAACTTGCTGTTTTATGCTATTACCGTCTTTTTTCAGGTAAACAAAATAAGAATTGTTCTCTTTAAAGACTGCTTTTAAGGGAACAAAAAGAGCATCGTCGCTTTGAGCCAGAATAATTTCGTTGTTACTCGACATGGCAGGTTTTAATCCCTCATGTGTTTCGTTTAAATGAATTACAACTTTAAAAACTTTCATGTCGAAATCTTTATGGTCTTCACCAACACGTGCAATCGTGTTTATTTTGCCTTTTATTTCAACACCTTCCAACGCGTCGAAACTCACTTTTACTTCGTCGCCTACGTTAATTTTCGAAATGTCGATTTCTTTAACGTAGGTTTCAGAAATTACCTTCGACATATCGGGCAGTGTGGCAATTGGCGGGCCAAACGACCAGGTAGAAAGCATTCCGTCTTTGCTGTATTTCTGCCCGTCCCAGCTTTTTCCAAAAATTACAATTCCGTCTTCGGGCGCGGTAATTCGTGCTGCCCGCATTGCCTCCTGGAATTTATCGATTTTTTTCTGGCTTCTTTCTACATTCTCCGCCGAACGTCCCACTTTCATTTTTAGCTTGTTTTGTTCAAGCCGGTAGTCTCGTTGTTTTTTTGCAATGTTATTCTCGGCTTTTTCGTAGGTCATTTGTGCCTTGCGCTGGTATGCCGCCGATTCGTAAATCGATTGTTCCAAATCAATTTTGTTGTATTCCAAATCAAGCTTTGCATTTTTTATGTCTTCACGTAATTCGGTGAGAGTAACCGCGCTGTCAATTTTTGCATTTTTAAGTTCAGATTCTTCTTTCTCAAAATTTTGCTGTTCTTCACGCATTCCCGACATAATTGTACTTGCATCCAATTGAATGATAAAATCGCCTTTTTTTACGTATTTTCCATCCTGAGCCAGGTTCAGAATTTTTATTTCCCACAGGCGTAAATCGCGATCGCCCAAAATCTTAGGTACATTTATGGGAGTAGAAACCAGTCCGTTTATTTCGCCCTTGCACTTTAGAGTTGCTTCAAATTTGCCTTTTTCAACCACAAAATACTTTTCTGCTTTTTCCGACGATGTTGAGGTTGTAAGTACCGCGGCAACAATAATCAGAACCAAAACAAAAGCCGAAATAATGATATGTTTTCTTTGTATTGCCATGTTTAATTCTCTAAAAGTTTATTGTAATCAACAACCAGCGGTCGGTTGTTTTCAAAATCGAAAAGCGTTAAACTCCGAAGTCGGAAATAAGCTGTCCAGTAGTCTCTTAGGCGCGAAAGGTAGGCCATTCTGGCCGTTTCCTGGTCGTTGCTGGCAATGTTGAGTTTTATTACATCAATTTTGCCAATCAGGAAACGCTGAAAAGTAACATCGTATCCCATTTTTGCTACAGTATCGGCTTTTGCCGAGGTAAAAACCTGGCCGGCCTGTAGGTTAAATTCGAGTACACTTTGGTAAATATCCTGTTCAAAATCGATACGTTCCTGCTCCAGTGTTGCCAATGCTACTTCGCGGTTCGATTTGGCCATGGAGTAGCGTCCTTTGCCACGGCCCCAATCTACAATCGGTATGTTTAATCCCAAACTAAACATCTGGCTTTTATCGGGTTTTACATACACGTCGTCGAAATTGTCTGCACTTTGATTTAGGCCGTACATGGCAAAAAGAGTGGTGTTTAATCCGCGCTCCGATTTTGCCCTTTCCACGTTTTCATCCTGTTCCAGCTTTTGTTGTTCCTGGCTTAGCATTTCCGGATTGTTTTTTATTGCCTCCGAAATGGCCATGTCAGGGTCGATCTGCAACGAAGGAATGTCGCTTGGAACAATACATTCAATTTCGGTTTCTTTTGGAAGGCTTAAAAAGGAATTCAGCATGGCTTGTGCGCGTTTTTCTTCCAAAATGGCCATGTTTAGTGCTTGCTGGTTGTTTAATAAACGCAATTCGAGTTCCAGTAATTCATCTTGTGTTACTGTTCCAACCTGAAATCTTCCTTTCCCGATTTTGTATAATGTATCGGCATTGGCGTAATTCATTTCGGCAATGCCTTTTTGTATCTGGGCATTTATTAATCCAAAAAAGCGGATGGTTGATTTTGTGCGTAAATCTTCCACATCCTGAATAAATTCTTTTTTGGCTTTTTCGAATTTTATGGGTTCAATTTTCGACTGCCATTTTAGTTCGTTGTACCCGTTTAACTCTTGCGAAAAACCAATACTGATTGGAGTTGCATTAAACGATGTATTTTTATCGCCACCCAGGTTTTTTACCATTCCCAAACCTGAACGAACAAATACCTGCCCACCGGTTAAACTTACATTTTGTACTGCCGAAAGTGTGACGTCTGAATTTATGTATTCTCTTAAACGGTATTCGTCTTCGTTTGTCTCAAAATTATATTCCTTATTCCGGTAACGGTTAAAGTCGAGTGGATTTGAACTCAGAGTAAGACTAGGCAAACGTTCGGCTTTGTAAAACCGGTGCTCCCAGTAACTGGCCAGGTACATGTTTTTATTTCGGAATGCATCAATCGATTGTTTAGATGCAATGTCGATAACTTCGGGAAGTGTTAGAACTATCTTTTTTTCTTGTGCTTGCGTAGCCAGCGAAATTCCGATGAATAGAAGTAGGGTAAATATTATTTTATTCATTTTATTATTTTTTAGCTTATGAACGAAGAGAAACAACCGGATCGTTTTCGGCTGCGCGTTTGGCAGGCAGGTAACCAAAAGTAACCCCAACAACCACCGAAACGCCAAAAGCAATAATTATACTGAATGCCGATACAACTGTTTTTATATCGAACATTGCCGTAATAATTTGAGAAAGAACGATACCCAGAATAATTCCGATTATTCCTCCGGTTAAACTGATAAGAGTTGACTCGGCAAGAAATTGGGCAATAATGTCTTTTTGTTTGGCACCAATGGCCTGGCGAACCCCAATTTCCCTAATGCGTTCGAGTACCGAAGCCAGCATAATATTCATAATTCCAATTCCGCCAACTACCAGCGAAATACCAGCAATAACACCCAAAACAATGTTGAAAATCTTTTTGGTTTTTTGTTGCTGTTTCAGTAGTAATTCGGGAATGGTAACTTCAAAATCGTACAATTCGGAATGCCGTCTCAGCAACATCTTTTTTATGAGTGTAGCCGATGCATTTAACTGTTCGGTTTCTTTTACCTGAACAATAATTTTATCCAGTTGATTTAAGTTTGGATCGGTATCAACAGGTTCTTCAGTTTGTTCGGCTCCTCCAACAATTACAACCATTCCGCCACCGCCGCTTTTTTCGTTGGCCTTTAAAACCTCGTCGGCACGTATTAACGAGCGGTTTTTAAAACGTAATAACATGGTTTGCACCGGCACAAAAATTTTATTGTCCGAACTGCTTATCCCCAATTCGTCGGAAGCTGAAGCTGTAAAATCGCGGCGTTCGATTACACCCACAATTTTTAACCAGATTTGTCCGCATTTAATGTACTCGCCAATGGGATTTTGTTGTCTGAAAAATTGCTCTTTTATGTTGTTCCCAATCACACAAACGGGAAGTCCGTTTTCGGTTTGAATCGAGTTAAACCGATTTCCTTCGGCCAGTTGCATATTAAACAAATCAAAATAATGGTTGTCAATTCCTTCGAGAACCACAGGCCGGCTAATGCCATTAAGCAGGGCGGAGTAGTTAAAAGAAATTACAGGGGTAATTTTTTCAATGGTTGGCAACACTTGTTTTATGGCATCTACATCAAGCAGAGTTAGCCCTTTCGAGAATTTTTTTGCACCGGGCTGTCCGCTATTGTCATCGCTGCCCGAACTGTTTCCATCCGAAAGCGAGTACGTACTTGGCGTAATAACAATGTTATTTACTCCCACCAATTTAATTTGTTCTAGGATTTCCTGCTCTGCACCATTTCCAATTGCCATCATACTAATAACGGCGGCAACTCCAAAAATAATCCCAAGCGCGGTAAGTATCGATTTTAGCCGGTTGGCAATAATTGCTTCTACAGCAATTAAAATATCGTGTAAATATCGTTTTATAAACATGATTTAGAATTTGGAGGTTAGTTATGAAGCACTGCTAATAACAACACCCGGAGGCAATTTAATTCCTTCCGGCATTTTCTGGTTTTCTTGTTCCTTTTCTTTTTTGGCTCGTTCTTCGGCTTCCTTTGCCTTTTTTTCTGCCTCCTTTTCTTTCATGGCCTGGTAAATATCCAAGCCTGCAAGCGGATATTCGGTGCCGCCTTCAGGTTCCAGCAAATGTAATTTCTGGTTTGCTTCCAATCCCTGATAAACGACAATAAAATTTTCATTGGCTTCCCCGGTTTCAATAATTTGTTTTCTGTTTTTTCCGTCAAGCGGATAAACATAAGACAAACTGTCGTTTTTAAAAACGGCTTCAATGGGGATATAAAGTACATCCTCCAAATAATTAGCCTGAATGGTATTACTGGTTGTCATTGCCGGTTTTAGGTCGGGATCGGATCCAATCACTTTGATTTTTACTTCGAATACTTTTGCATCGCTTTTGGGCATTAACTGACCCATATTTGCAACCGCATCAACCACGCCGCTTAATTCTTTATCCGGAAAAGCGTCGATACCTATTTTAACTTTTTGTCCTTTTTTTATCAAGGCAATGTCAATTTCGTTGATAAATGTTTTGGTAACCAGGTTATCCATATTCGGAAATGTGGCAATAATTGGGCTCCACTGCGAAACCCGCGATCCTGTTTTTACTGCCCCTCCCCACGGATAAGAGTAATACGAAACGATTCCGGCCCGGGGAGAATACACAATTAATGCACCCATTAATTCTTCGAGGGCATTTACCCGCTCTTTAATTTGTTTGTAATTGATGAATTTTCGGTTGACCTTGTTTATTTCCTGCTGGGTTTTTAAGGTATAAGCTTGTTTGGTTTGTTCGAGTTTTCGCTCGGCTTTGTCGTAATCCATACGCACCTTTTTCTGTTCCGATGGCGATTCGTAAATCGATTCGTCAACTGCAATTTTACGTTCCTCCATGTCGAGCCTGGCATTGATTATCAAATCCCGCTGGTTGCTGAGTGTAAGATTGGAGTCGATTTTACTGTCGTCGTATTCCGACTGAATTTTTTCCAGTTCGTCCAGTGCATTTTTAAGTTGCTCCTGAACGGCCTGGTGGTCGAGTGTTGCAACATAATCACCCGAATCAACATAAGTTCCTTCGTCAACCATATCAGTAATGGTAAGCGACGAAATTTGAGTCTGACGATCTTTCATCTTCTCAGGGATCAAAATGTTGTCGGAGTTTTCAGATTCCAGTTGCCCGCTGGAGTAAACCAATACTTCAAAAGGGCCTTTTTTAACGGTAGTTGTGATGTCGGAAGTTTCGCTTTTCGAGAGTGGAAAAACAAAAAATGCCAAAAGCAGAATAGCTACGACAATAATGGCAATAAGCCAGGTTTTTCGTTTCATTGTTTATTGTTTTCGTTAATTTTGAGTGGTAGAACGTGTTTTTCTGTTTAACAAAAAGTATGCCTTGTTCTCAATTTCAACGAAAGTTAGGGGATTTTATTTTGAAATTTTGTTAAAATAGCTTTAGAAAAACTAATGTTATAGTTTTTTAACTGAAAAATCAGTTTAGAAGCGATTTATCTATTTTTTTTGGGTGAAAAGTAACCTGCCTGTGCCAAACTCATGATTAAAACGCCGAGTACGGTTATCATTCCTCCCATAAACTGATAGGGTGCAGGAAAGGTTTTAAAAACCAGGAATGCTCCGATTAGCACAAAAATACCTTTTAAACTTTGTACAATTGCCGACCTTGAAGCTTCAATGTAGCGATACGAATAATAAACAGTTAGAATGGCAATAAATTCGAGAAAGGCTCCAATGCTAACATTTGATAGCGCCTTAGCCGGAATAGCAAAAGGTTGTTTGTACACAAAAAATATGATAAATGAGAAAAGGAAAAGCCAGATGTACCGATTGAGGTTGAATAACTCGGGGCTCATTTCTTTTACATATACTTTAACCGTTAGCGTTGCTGTAGTTGCTAAAATTGCATTTACCAAAACAATGCCTGTACCGGCAATAAAAAACGTTTTTAACGAGGTTCCGCCCGAATAACTGATTATGAAAGTTCCGGCAATAGCCAGCAAACCACCCATAATTTCAATCCAAGCCAATTTTTCTTTTAAAATTATAATTCCTCCGAGTGCCACCATTACCGGAAACATATTGCCCAGAAAAGATGTAATGGCCGGATCGGGAATGATATTTATAGAAATAAAGAACGTGGCAGTGGTAAGAATTTCCAGGCCACCTAAAATGAGCAGTATGCGAATTTGCTTTTTTGTAAGCTCTTTTATTTGAGCCAACTTGTTGTTTTTTAATGCAAACAGTAAACTTAAAATTACACCAATGGCACACCAGTAAATTCCAAATTGGGTTAAATGAATTTGGTTAAGTGCTGCTTTACTAAAAATATATACATTGGAAAAAGACAGGGTAGCCAGCAAGGCAAAAAGATATCCTTTTATTGTATTCGATTTCATGGATGCAAAGATAAAAAAGATGCAATCCGATTTTCATGAGATTGAGTGATTTATACATCGTAAAATAGGCGCAATTATCTCAAATTGAAATCAAGATGAGTTTTAGGTTTTATGCTTCAATTGCAGCTTTCAGGATTATCTGAACTTTTGGTAGCTATAAGGGTGGATTATTTTATAGAAAAAAGAGATGAAAAAAGCAGACTTTTTATTAGTTTTGGCCGTACAAACGTTAATTTATACGTTATGTCGAAAACCCGAAAAACACTTGTTATCACTTTTTTAGCACTGGGATCTGTGCTTATCTTTTATAGTTTTTATGCTAAGCTGCAGCACTGGCCAAACAAAGGATGTTGTTTTTTTGCTTTTGGCGGACTGGCTTTGGCCGTCACAGCGTTGGTTATAACTGTTAGGGCTTATCGGACAAAATAGGCGTTTCTGGGATTATTCTCAAATTACAATCTTTGAGTAGACCTCCCGGGTTCCATTTTTCTTAAGTCAACATTAACCTTTTAGAAGCAAAAATCTGTAATCGGTTTAATACATTATATTTGTACTGAAATCAAAGTGATACGCTCACTTTAAGTGAGTGTATCACTAAATTTGCAAATAAAAATTACAAAATATGCTACCAAAGATTAATCCAATGGAAACTGCTGCCTGGAATAAACTGGAAGAAATTTACTTCGAGTTTGAAGGCAAACATATGAAAGAACTTTTTGCTGCCGATGCAGATCGTTTTGAAAAGTACTCGATAAAATTTGAAGACATTCTTATTGACTTCTCAAAAAACATTATCGACGATGAGGTGAAATCAACTTTGCTTGAACTGGCAAACGAATGTGGTTTAAAAGAAGCCATTTCGGCTATGTTCGAAGGGAAAAAGATAAATGTTACCGAAGATCGTGCTGTACTTCACACCGCTTTACGCAACCGCAGCAATACTCCAATTATTGTGGATGGCGAAGATGTAATGCCTGAAGTAAATGCTGTGCTCGATCAAATGAAAGGATTTACTGATAAAGTAATTTCGGGCGAGTGGAAAGGTTACACCGGCAAAGCAATTACCGATATCGTAAACATTGGTATTGGAGGTTCGGATCTTGGTCCGTTAATGGTTACCGAGGCTTTAAAACCTTACAAAAACCAGCTGAATTTGCACTTTGTATCCAATGTTGACGGAACACACATTGCCGAAACAGTAAAAGCTGTAAATCCTGAAACTACCTTGTTTATTGTGGCTTCGAAAACATTTACCACTCAGGAAACCATGACCAACGCCAACTCGGCAAAAGACTGGTTCCTTGAATCGGCAAAAGAGCTGGAGCATGTGGCAAAACATTTTGTGGCTGTATCAACCAACGCCGAAGCTGTTTCTGCTTTCGGAATCGATACCGATAATATGTTCCGTTTCTGGAACTGGGTGGGAGGTCGTTATTCGTTGTGGTCGGCAATTGGTTTAAGCATTATGCTTGGCATTGGTTACGACAACTACATTGCACTGTTGGAAGGCGCCCATGCCATGGACAAACATTTCAGCGAAACAGATTTTGACAAAAACATACCGGTAATTTTAGCATTAATTGGCTTGTGGTACAACAATTTTTATGGTGCCGAAAGTGAAGCCATTTTGCCTTACGACCAGTACATGCACCGTTTTTCGGCTTATTTCCAGCAAGGAAACATGGAGAGTAACGGAAAATATGTGGACCGCAACGGGGAACAAGTGGACTATCAAACCGGACCAATTATCTGGGGCGAGCCCGGAACAAATGGTCAGCATGCTTTTTACCAGCTAATTCACCAGGGAACAAAATTAATTCCATGCGATTTTATTGCATCGGCAATTAACCACAACAAAGTGAGCGACCATCATCCGAAATTACTGGCCAACTTTTTTGCACAAACCGAAGCGATGATGGTTGGTAAAACCGAAGAGCAGGTGGTTGCCGAACTAAAAGCTGCGGGTAAAAACGAAGCTGAAATTAAAGAGTTAACACCTTTTAAAGTGTTTATGGGAAATATTCCAACCAACTCTATTTTGGTAAAACAATTAACTCCGCGTGTTTTGGGTGCTTTAATTGCCATGTACGAGCACAAAATTTTCGCACAGGGAATTATCTGGAACATTTACAGTTTCGACCAGTGGGGAGTTGAATTGGGAAAACAACTGGCAAATGCCATTTTACCTGAATTAAATTCTGACGAAAAAGTAACAGGACACGATGCCTCAACAAACGGTTTAATCAATGCCTGGAAAGAAATGAGATAAATAGTTATCGATATATTTTTGAAATGCCATCTTTTTTAAGGTGGCATTTTTTATTCCTTTTATGATACACTTTTTTGTAACTGACTGGAAATTCCTGTAAAAGTGCTTAGAAAGAGGGAAAGAATCTTTAAATACAATTGAAAAATATAGACGAAACAATACGTAATTGTTTGTTTAACGTAACAATTTAGTTAGTTGTGTAAAAGCCCGGCCCGGAGATACTTTATCGTATAAGATTTTGTAAACCGTATCGGTAATCGGCATATCTACTTTGTATTTCTCATTTATTTTCTGAATCGATTTTGAGGCGTAATATCCTTCCGCCACCATATTTAATTCAAGTTGCGCCGCTTTAACCGAATAACCTTTTCCAATCATGGTTCCAAAAGTTCGGTTTCTACTAAATTGAGAATAGGAAGTTACCAGTAAATCGCCTAAATAAGCCGGAGATTTTATGTCGCGTGTAATTGGGTGAACGGTGTCCACAAATCGTTTCATTTCCTGAATAGCCCGCGAAATTAACACTGCATGAAAGTTGTCGCCGTAGCGCAAACCATGCGCAATTCCGGATGCAATGGCAATAATGTTTTTTAATACAGCTGCATATTCGGTTCCCCAAATGTCGTCCGATAGAGTAGTATATATATAATCGCATTCAATTAATTCGGCAAACTTTGCCGACTGTTGTTCATTAATTGCGGCAACAGTAAGGTACGATAACTTTTCGCTTGCAACCTCTTCGGCATGACAGGGGCCGGCAAGTACTCCAAGGTTTTCGTATGGAACGTTAAATTTTTTATGCAAATACTGAGCAACCAAAAGGTTTTCGTCGCCCACAATTCCTTTTATTCCCGATAAAATGTATTTCCCTGAAATATCGGTTTTTATTTCGGCCAACGTACCCGGCAGGTAGGCCGATGGAACAACCATAATCAAAATGTCGGACTCTTCAACCAGCTGTGTAACATCGTGGTAGAAGTTTATTCGTTCCGTTTCAAATTCAACTTCGCGCAAATAACGTGGATTGTAACTGGTATTCTTAAATTGTTTAATGGTAGATTCTTTGCGGAAGTACCAATTAATTTCATTCACATTTTCGAGCAGCATTTTTGCAATTGCAGTTGCCCAGCTTCCACTGCCAATTATTCCAACGGTATCTGTTTTAATATTCATTTTTTTCAGAAAAATCTAGGCAAATGTACAATTTGTGTAGTCATATAAAAGTAGAACGGCAATAAATCCGATCAACAAAGCTGATTTTTATCGTTGAAAAAGCTGTTTTGTAAGAGGTAATTGAAGCAAGAATTGTACAAATAAAGTTGTATTTTCAACACTCGATAAAACTGGAAATCAACATTCAAAACTTTGAATGATTGGTGCTAACGCCGGTTTGCTGTTCCCTTTTTTACAGGGCGAATTGAGATAAAAAACTGTATTGTTGAATTTTAAAAAGTCTTTATCCGAAAGGAAGAGACAATAAATGAACTAAACTTATGGCACTTCAACTTTTTGGTGAATTCCTCGGAACTTTCATTTTAATTTTATTGGGAAATGGTGTGGTTGCAAATGTAAACCTGGATAAAACCTACGGAAACGGAGGCGGATTAATTGTAATAACTGCGGGCTGGGGAATGGCTGTGTACGTGGCAGTGCTGGCTACTTCCGATTTGAGCGGGGCACACCTGAATCCGGCTGTTACAGTTGGATTAGCCCTGGCCGGTTTGTTCGATTGGATAAACGTTATTCCATTTGTTTTAGCTCAGATTTTGGGAGCAATGCTTGGCGCAACAACGGTTTATATGTTCTTTAAAAAACATTTTAAGCTCACCAAAACAGCAGGGATGAAGAAGTCGGCCTTTTGCACTGCACCTGCAATTCGTGATACCCGCAACAATTTATTTTCGGAGTTTATAGGAACTTTTGTACTGATTTTTGCCGTTTTGCTTATTTCATTACCTCAGCTTGAATACGAAAATTTGGGTAGCGGACATGTTGGACTTGGTTCGCTTGGAGCGCTGCCGGTTGCTTTGGTTGTATTTTCAATAGGAATGAGTTTGGGCGGAACAACAGGATATGCCATAAATCCTGCACGCGATTTTGGCCCGCGAATCGTGCATGCTTTGCTCCCAATTGATGATAAAGATGATACAGATTGGAAATACGCCTGGATTCCAATTGTCGGGCCATTGGCAGGCGCGGCTTTTGCAGCTTTGATATATTTATTCATACTTCATCTGTGCAACTGCTAATTGTTTTACACATTTTTTTTTACCTTTCTAAAAAAATAAAAGTATGACAGATAGAGTTAGCGAGAGTTCAATTCGGTTGCGGGCAATAATTGAAAAAGCGATTGAAGATCATAAAATCACACGTGATGAGTACGATAAAATTATTAATATAGCTACCGAAGATGGTTATATTGATCAACACGAACAAGCTTTATTACGCGAGTTGCAACAAATGATAGAAGACAAGCATGTAAGGTTTGTAATCTGATTATTTTGTAAAACAATCACGGTTTCCTGCACTCACTGTTTAAATGTTGAGTGCAACTTATTACTGGTTTAATTGTATAAAATAAACACTTTTATCAGATGAAAAAGTTTCTTAAAATTTCAGCTCTGATTATTTCAGGGGTGTTGGTTGTTGCATTAGCTTATGCTTACATCAGTTTTAATTATTATTCGCCCAACGATCCGGAAGTGGCTGTGGACGAGGCAAAGTTGGCCTATTATCACGAAAGCTGGGAGGAGTGCCGCGATGCATTTCGGATGCAGGCTGAAAAAATGAGGGAACGTTTTGATAGTGTTGAACTATTTTCGGTACCCATAACCAGCCAAACAGATAATGACCTGACTATTGATTTTTGCTACATACCTGCCAGCGATACAACCAAAAAACTTGTTTTAATTAATTCCGGAACTCACGGGATTGAAGGGTATGTGGGAAGTGCTGTTCAGCAAATGCTTATGAATGAGTTTTTCGAGGAGGAAATGCTTTCCGAAGTTGGACTGCTGATGGTTCATGGAATGAATGCATGGGGTTTTAAAAACGAACGCCGTTTTACCGAAAATAATGTCGATTTAAACCGGAATTATGGTTTGGATGAAGCGCTTTATCAGACCAAGAACGATGGTTTTGTTGCCTTGTACGATATGCTGACTCCAAAAGGAGAAGTAAATATGAATAGCCTGGGAAACCGCTTTTTTCTGATTACTGCCATACGCCAGATTGCACAAAAAGGAATGCCGGCTTTGTTGCAGGCATTTGCTCAGGGACAGTATCAGTTTGAGGAAGGAATTTATTTTGGTGGTTTTAAAGCCGAACAGCAAATGGCAATTTTGTCGAAGGTGATTCAGGAAAAGGCAGAACCGTATCAGACAATTTTAAATCTTGACCTGCATACAGGCTTTGGCGAGAGGGGAGAGCTGCATCTTTTCCCTAATCCGGTTGACGACCCTGTTTTAAAACAAATAATGGAAACTGTTTTTAAGGATTACGAGATTAACTGGGGCGACTCGGATAATTTTTATACCGTTAGCGGGCAGTTTGTTGAATACATTGGCGGATTGATGCCCGAAAAAACGTCTATTCCGATGTTGATGGAATTTGGCACTTTAAATACCAGTTCTACCATGGGAGCAGTAAAATCGGCACACATTTCAATCACCGAAAACCAGGGGGCACATTACGGATACAAATCAGAGAAAGATCGAGAAAAGGTGAAGGCCGGTTATTACGAAATGTTTTATCCACCATCTGAAAAATGGCGTACCAATGCCATTACTATTTCAAAAGAAATGATGACTTCGATAATGAAAAACTACCAGGAGTTGTAATTACTTTTTTAGTTCACTGAATTTGTATATGTCGTCGTCGCCTAAACCACCGGGGCGATTTGAACTAAAACGGCCACTGGTAAGGTCTTTGTTTAGTAAAATTCCAAAATCGTCGTACGACGAATTTATGGGTGCTTTCAAATTCTCGGGTTCCTGCCATTCTCCGTTTTTAAATTCCGATTTATACAAATCGAGCCCACCGTAACCCATGTGTCCGTTCGATGCAAAATACAAAGTTGTGCCATTGGCCAGAAACGGAAAATACTCATTCCCGAAAGTATTGATTTTAGTTCCCAAATTTTTAGGCTCCGACCATTTTCCGTCAACCAATTCTGAAAAATACAAATCGCTTTTGCCTTGTCCTCCGGGCATATCTGAAGAGAAGATCATGAGTTTTCCATCTTCAGAAACGGCAGGGTGTGCCACCGAATATGCGAGGTTGTTGTATTCAAAAGAGTTAAAGGCAAGTTTCCCAACATTCAGTTGTGCACTATAAATGCCTGTATAATGCGTTTGTATGGTGTCTTTTCTTTTCCACTTTGTTTTTAAAGTTCGGGTGGTAAAAATCTGAGATTCGTTGTTTGAAAAACAAACCGGTCCGTCGTGGTAAGCCTGGTTAAATTCGTTCGACATTTTTGTTGGAACACTTGTTTCCGTTTCTCTGAAATACAAATTCAGGTATCCATTCCCGGTCCAGAAATAGTTGTTATTATCCAGCATATCGTAATCGCGATCGGAAATAAAAACCAGGCCTTGTTTGTAATAAACCGGCGAAAAATCAGAAAAACGCGAATTAAGCGCTGAATCATTTTCAATTACTGCCGATGGTTCAAGGTTTTTCCACGATTCAATCTGGCGGCTAAATTCCAGGTAGGCAGTTCCTTCTTTGGCTTCCGGTTTAAACGAAAGGTAACTTTCAAATTGTTGAATTGCATCGTTGTAGCGTCCCAAATTCCGGAGTACATTCCCATAGTTCAGAAACACTTCAGCCGGAACATCTTTGAAATTGACTGCCTGTTCAAACCAAAGGGCAGCTTCTTTGGGATTGTTGGTACGTCGGTAACATTCAGCCAATTTCCAGGTTGCTTCTTTTTTGTCCGAATCATTTTTCCCCTCAACAACTTTTGTAAAATACGGGATTGCCCGATAATATTTCAGTTGAGAATACAGTTTATTGGCCGATTTCATCTGCGCACTGGCAAAATACGTGAGCGAAAGAAAGGTCAGAACCAAAACAGATATTAGTATTTTTTTCATTGTTGTAAAGATAAAGTATTAAAAGAAGCGTGGAGTTACCATTCGTGGCTCAAATACATTAATATCAAATTCGAGCCTGATTTCGTTCGATCCATAGTTGTATAACTGTAGCTCGTTAAAATAAATATCATAAGAGTAACCCAAACGAATTCCACTGGTTATGGCCAGTTCAGCCATTATCGACATGGCTTTTTCGGTTCGGAAAGATGCCCCAAGCATAAATGCTTTTTTGAACATGACACTCGCATTCAAATCAATTTGAACCGGAGCGTTTCGTACAAATTTTACCAGGGTAGAAGGTCGCAGATACAAGTTTTCGGCAAACTCCCAAACGCCTCCGGTCATAAAATAAAAGTGACGGGCAAGACGGTTAAAAGTTGTTTTGTCATCCTGAAGAATAAAACCGTAATCGTTTTCCAGAAGATGCTTGGAACTTAAACCGGCAAAAAACTGCTTCGATTGGTAATAAACACCCACATTTACATCGGGTGTAACTTTTCGGATGTTGGTCGGATCGAACATGTAATCGGCATCTCTTAAATTCATGGCCGCATAATCAAAATCAAAATAGGTGATTCCGCCCTGCAAACCAAAGGCAAAAAAGCTTTCATTCATTAAAATCCGGTACGAATAGTTCGCCATAAAAATGTTATTTACAGTAGGCCCCAACACATCACGGTTGAGGTAAAAGCCGAGGCCTACTTTTTTATTTTTTCCGGCGGCATGCGCACTCAATGTCAGGGTATTTGGTGCCCCTTCAATGCTCACCCACTGGGCACGATTTACCAGAGTAACGTTCAGGTTTTCGCGACTTCCGGCATAACCCGGGTTAACCAACAGCTTATTGTAGGTGTATTGCGAGAACAGGGGATCTTGCTGTGCAAAAACAATTAAACTGGCAAATAATAACAGATGAAAAATGATTGACTTTTTCATAAATAATGTATGTCTGAATTGGATGTATTTACTTTTCTCTTTTTTCATAATACCTACTTTTAATGGTTGTTGGCTTTTACTTGTACCCATCCGGTGTACGATTTATCATCGGTAAGTTTAATCAGATAATAGTATGTTCCATTTGGTACAAGTTTACCGTCGCGGTTCAAACCATCCCAGTAATTAAAATTATTATCGTAAGAACGTATCCTTATAATTTCATCTCCCCAGCGGTTGTAAATAATTATTTCGTTTTCAGGGAAAGCGTCAATTCCTTCAATATACCAGATGTCATTGTTGCCATCGCCGTTCGGAGAAATACCATTACGGATATTGATTTCGTCATCCCAATTTTTAGTTACCGTAATTGTTACATCGCTTGTGGCAATACAACCACTTTGCAGATCAGTAACCGCAACATGAATTTGGGTGTCGTTCAATAATTCACTGGTTTCAACGGAGCTTCCATCAGTCTGAAGTAAAATTTCTGCCGGTGTCCATTCGTAATTATAATTACCACTTCCATTTTCAACAGCCGCATTCAGTATCACCGAATTTCCGTATTCAACTTCAATGTCGCCCAGTATATCAACTGTTAATACCTGGAAGAATACCGAAACAGTATCGCGAACTTCCTGCTGGTTGCATTCTCCGGTTCCACTTGCAATTAAAATTAACTGAACTTCACTGTTGTCGGTCGATGCAGGAACATAAGCCGGACTTAATGTGTTGGCAGCTAACAAATCACCGTCGCCGGTAGTTTCCCAACGAATTTCAGAATAGTTTATGGCCATTGCATCAGGTACTGTAACTTCCTGACCGGCACAGGCAACTATATCGCTACCGGCCGAAAGTTCAACACCATTTGTAAAGCTTATCATCATTTCGTCTGAAGCAATGCTGCAACCGCTATTGCTATTAGCCGACAACGTTAGTGTTACAAATCCGCTTGCAATGTCTGCAGTTCCCGGTTGATAAACAGGATTTAATGAAGTCGCATCGGTAAATGTACCATCTCCTTCGCTGGTCCACAGCAGACTTATGTTTTGGTCTGTTGTAGTTCCCGAAAGTGCTACCTGATTACTTTCGCAACTTGTTATGTCTGCACCGGCTGAAATTTCAATCGACTGAATTACGGTAATGGTAATCGTATCGTTCGAGCAGAGTGTATCGCTGTTGCAAACCGAAACAATAATGGTATCGGTTCCCGCAAAATCAATATCTGGCAGGTAAGTAAAGTCACCTGTTTCTGCAATTCCGAAAGTTCCGTATTTCGCATTCTGTACAGGAGTTGTATTCACGCTTAATTGCGGATTGCTGATTGAGCTGGAGTCATTTACAGTTATGTTTCCACTAATTAATTCATCATTACAGGTTGAATAATCCTCGTTAACAATAACCGGATATGCCGGTGGTTTTGGAGGATTGAGGTCATCATCCTTCTCGATGTAGATAATTATTCGGGCACTTGCAGATACTCCCTGGCTGTCAGAAACCGTGTACTGAATTTCAGGAATCGATCCTGTCAGATAATTGAGAGCGTAAGTAAAATCTCCATTTAATGCAAGAATCATTTTTCCAAGTACAGGAACCAAAATGCTGTCACCTATATTGTAAATTGTTGCACCAATTTTAATGGATGTTACGTTCAGTGGCTCGTTATCCGGATCCCAAACATGTTCCAGTATGTTTATTATTCCTAACGAATCAGGAGAAAGTTTCAATATGATATCGTTGGCAATTGGTGCATCATTCACACCTTCAATTGCAATGTAAATAATCGCATCATCACTACCTCCGTTTTGGTCAGAGATGGTATAAACAATCTCAGGAATTCTACCAGTATAATTTTCGGTAAGTTCGAAATACAATTCTCCGTTTTCAGTTACAATTAAAGTTCCTGCTGATTGAATATTGGTATTCTCAGGATCAAAGTTAGTATCTGTAACCTGGATGCTGTCACCCGGTTGATATGATACTCCACCAATGGTTAAACCTGCTACAATAAGTTTATCATTTTCGATATCCCAGTCGTTTGTCAGAACATTTATTTCAATCGAAGAATCCTCAACAATATCAATTGTATCATTCACTGCCACCGGCTTGTCGTTAACAGGATCGATAACCAGATTAATGGTTGAAACATTGTTACTCCAGTTGTAGCCGTCTGAAACTTTATAAGTCATTGAAGTGGTGCCGTTCCAGTTCGGAACAGGAACAAACCTTAGTTGATTCAAATTACCCAAACTTATTTCAAGGTTTTTAGAAACAACAGTATTATTCAACATCAATGTTCCATTACCCGGCAAACTTAAAATCTTAACCTTTCCAAGTTTGTCATTGTCCAAATCGGAGTAGTGAGCAACAAAATTATTGGCTCCCAGGTACAGGATTTCATCTTCGTTACCATTTACCGTAAAGTTTGTACTTACAGGAGAATGGTCATCATTCAGAATAGTAACTTCTGCAGTAGATCTGTCGATAAACAGCATCGGTGATGTACCCTGAATATCTGAAATTTGCAGATTAAACAGCTCATCATTTTCAACAATTGCATCGTTAATTACCGGAATTGAGATGGTTAAAATGTCTCCATTTTCTGATCCGGTAGGGAAGGTTAACGTTGCAGATTGAGAGCTATAATCAGAACCCGCCAAAGCACTCATATCTCCTGTTGAATAGTTCAATGTAAATTCGTCTTGAACAGAACCGGAGAGGGTAACCTGCACAATTGCTGCACCGGCTGCTTCCATTACTGAAAGGTCAGAAATTGTAACGGTGGCCGAGTCATTGTCAAGGATAGTTCCTGTGGCAACAGAATCATAAATTGAAACCAAACCATTTTGTTCTTTACTCAATGTTATGATGAATACTTCACCTGGCTCAACAAAAACATCATTTACTATCGGAACATAAATTTTCAGCGAATCTCCATCCTCTGAATTGGCAGGGAAATTTAATTGTCCGGTTGTGCTAACAATGTCAAGATCCGAAATTGTTGTGCTGTCTTTTGTTCTGTAGTTTATACTAAACGCATCCTGTACATTTCCGCTGAGCGTTACAACGAATGTTGCAAAACTGTCACTTTCAAGTACCGTCAGGTCTTCAATGTCTAAATAAGCAGTATCGTTGTCCGTGATGATAACTGTGTCGGAATATGCCTCGCTGATTGTAACTACATTGTCAGTTGTATCCAATACTGCAATTACCGATTCACCCGATTCCACGATGTTATCATCAATTACAGTCACATCCAGGGTAGCACTTGTGCTGTCCGCAGGAATAGTCACAGTAGTACCGATTGTTGCAAAGTCAGTTCCTTCGGTAGCAGTTCCCGAGATGGCAAAAGTCACCTGTGTAGCTGTGCTCACCGGATTCGAAAGTGTCAGTGTTAACAATCCATCCGAAGAAGGTTCACCGGCCTGAGTCGTTGCAACGATACTTACTTCCGAAACATCTTCATCAGTAATTGTAATGGTAGCCGAATCAGCAGAAGAAACAGTCACTGCAGTATTTGTAGAAAGCAGGGCAGCCAGAACAGTCTCACCACCAGTTTCAACGATGTTGTCATCAATTACAGTCACATCCAGGGTTGCACTTGTGCTGTCTGCAGGAATGGTAACCGTAGTTCCGATTGTAGCAAAGTCAGTTCCTTCGGTTGCAGTACCCGAGATGGCAAAAGTCACCTGAGTTGCTGTGCTCACCGGATTCGAAAGTGTCAGTGTAAACAATCCGTTATCACCCGGTTCACCGGCCTGTGTTGTTGCAGCGATACTTACTTCCGAAACATCTTCATCGGCAATTGTAATGGTAGCCGAATCAGCAGAAGCAACAGTCACTGCAGTATTAGTAGAAAGTAGGGCAGCCAGAACAGTCTCACCACCTGTTTCAACGATGTTGTCATCAATTACAGTCACATCCAGGGTTGCACTTGTGCTGTCTGCAGGAATGGTAACCGTAGTTCCGATTGTAGCAAAGTCAGTTCCTTCGGTTGCAGTACCCGAGATGGCAAAAGTTACCTGTGTAGCGGTGCTCACCGGATTCGAAAGCGTCAGTGTAAACAATCCATCCGAAGAAGGCTCACCAGCCTGCGTAGTAGCAGCGATACTTACTTCCGAAACATCTTCATCGGCAATTGTAATGGTAGCCGAATCAGCAGAAGCAACAGTCACTGCAGTATTAGTAGAAAGTAGGGCAGCCAGAACAGTCTCACCACCTGTTTCAACGATGTTGTCATCAATTACAGTCACATCCAGGGTTGCACTTGTGCTGTCTGCAGGAATGGTAACCGTAGTTCCGATTGTAGCAAAGTCAGTTCCTTCGGTTGCAGTACCCGAGATGGCAAAAGTCACCTGAGTTGCTGTGCTCACCGGATTCGAAAGTGTCAGTGTAAACAATCCGTTATCACCCGGTTCACCGGCCTGTGTTGTTGCAGCGATACTTACTTCCGAAACATCTTCATCGGCAATTGTAATGGTAGCCGAATCAGCAGAAGCAACAGTCACTGCAGTATTAGTAGAAAGTAGGGCAGCCAGAACAGTCTCACCACCTGTTTCAACGATGTTGTCATCAATTACAGTCACATCCAGGGTTGCACTTGTGCTGTCTGCAGGAATGGTAACCGTAGTTCCGATTGTAGCAAAGTCAGTTCCTTCGGTTGCAGTACCCGAGATGGCAAAAGTCACCTGAGTTGCTGTGCTCACCGGATTCGAAAGTGTCAGTGTAAACAATCCGTTATCACCCGGTTCACCGGCCTGTGTTGTTGCAGCGATACTTACTTCCGAAACATCTTCATCGGCAATTGTAATGGTAGCCGAATCAGCAGAAGCAACAGTCACTGCAGTATTAGTAGAAAGTAGGGCAGCCAGAACAGTCTCACCACCTGTTTCAACGATGTTGTCATCAATTACAGTCACATCCAGGGTTGCACTTGTGCTGTCTGCAGGAATGGTAACCGTAGTTCCGATTGTAGCAAAGTCAGTTCCTTCGGTTGCAGTACCCGAGATGGCAAAAGTTACCTGTGTAGCGGTGCTCACCGGATTCGAAAGCGTCAGTGTAAACAATCCATCCGAAGAAGGCTCACCAGCCTGCGTAGTAGCAGCGATACTTACTTCCGAAACATCTTCATCGGCAATTGTAATGGTAGCCGAATCAGCAGAAGCAACAGTCACTGCAGTATTAGTAGAAAGTAGGGCAGCCAGAACAGTCTCACCACCTGTTTCAACGATGTTGTCATCAATTACAGTCACATCCAGGGTAGCACTTGTGCTGTCCGCAGGAATGGTAACCGTAGTTCCGATTGTAGCAAAGTCAGTTCCTTCGGTAGCAGTTCCCGTGATGGCAAAAGTTACCTGTGTAGCGGTGCTCACCGGATTCGAAAGTGTCAGTGTAAACAATCCATCCGAAGAAGGTTCACCAGCCTGCGTAGTAGCAGCAATACTTACTTCCGAAACATCTTCATCAGTAATTGTAATGGTAGCCGAATCAGCAGAAGCAACAGTCACTGCAGTATTAGTAGAAAGTAGGGCAGCCAGAACAGTCTCGCCACCGGTTTCAACAATGTTGTCATCAATTACTGTTACATCCAGGGTTGCACTTGTGCTGTCCGCAGGAATGGTAACCGTAGTTCCGATTGTAGCAAAGTCAGTTCCTTCGGTGGCAGTACCTGAGATGGCAAACGTCACCTGGGTAGCAATACTCACAGGATTCGAAAGCGAAAGTGTTAACAATCCATCCGAAGAAGGTTCACCGGCCTGAGTCGTTGCAACGATACTTACTTCCGAAACATCTTCATCAGTAATTGTAATGGTAGCCGAATCAGCAGAAGAAACAGTCACTGCAGTATTTGTAGAAAGCAGGGCAGCCAGAACAGTCTCACCACCAGTTTCAACGATGTTGTCATCAATTACAGTCACATCCAGGGTAGCACTTGTGCTGTCCGCAGGAATAGTCACTGTTGTACCGATTGTAGCAAAGTCAGTTCCTTCGGTTGCAGTACCCGAGATGGCAAAAGTCACCTGAGTTGCTGTGCTCACCGGATTCGAAAGTGTCAGTGTAAACAATCCGTTATCACCCGGTTCACCGGCCTGTGTTGTTGCAGCGATACTTACTTCCGAAACATCTTCATCGGCAATTGTAATGGTAGCCGAATCAGCAGAAGCAACAGTCACTGCAGTATTAGTAGAAAGTAGGGCAGCCAGAACAGTCTCACCACCTGTTTCAACGATGTTGTCATCAATTACAGTCACATCCAGGGTTGCACTTGTGCTGTCTGCAGGAATGGTAACCGTAGTTCCGATTGTAGCAAAGTCAGTTCCTTCGGTTGCAGTACCCGAGATGGCAAAAGTTACCTGTGTAGCGGTGCTCACCGGATTCGAAAGCGTCAGTGTAAACAATCCATCCGAAGAAGGCTCACCAGCCTGCGTAGTAGCAGCGATACTTACTTCCGAAACATCTTCATCGGCAATTGTAATGGTAGCCGAATCAGCAGAAGCAACAGTCACTGCAGTATTAGTAGAAAGTAGGGCAGCCAGAACAGTCTCGCCACCGGTTTCAACAATGTTGTCATCAATTACTGTTACATCCAGGGTTGCACTTGTGCTGTCCGCAGGAATGGTAACCGTAGTTCCGATTGTAGCAAAGTCAGTTCCTTCGGTGGCAGTACCTGAGATGGCAAACGTCACCTGGGTAGCAATACTCACAGGATTCGAAAGTGTCAGTGTTAACAATCCATCCGAAGAAGGTTCACCGGCCTGAGTCGTTGCAACGATACTTACTTCCGAAACATCTTCATCAGTAATTGTAATGGTAGCCGAATCAGCAGAAGAAACAGTCACTGCAGTATTTGTAGAAAGCAGGGCAGCCAGAACAGTCTCACCACCAGTTTCAACGATGTTGTCATCAATTACAGTCACATCCAGGGTAGCACTTGTGCTGTCCGCAGGAATAGTCACTGTTGTACCGATTGTAGCAAAGTCAGTTCCTTCGGTTGCAGTACCCGAGATGGCAAAAGTCACCTGTGTAGCCGTGCTCACCGGATTCGAAAGCGAAAGTGTAAACAAACCATCCGAAGAAGGCTCACCGGCCTGCGTAGTTGCAGCGATACTTACTTCCGAAACATCTTCATCGGCAATTGTAATTGTAGCCGAATCAGCAGAAGCAACAGTCACTGCAGTATTTGTAGAAAGCAGGGCCGCCAGAACAGTCTCGCCACCTGTTTCAACGATGTTATCATCAATTACAGTTACATCCAGTGTAGCACTTGTGCTGTCCGCCGGAATGGTCACAGTTGTACCGATTGTAGCAAAGTCAGTTCCTTCGGTGGCAGTTCCCGAGATGGCAAAAGTCACCTGTGTAGCCGTGCTCACCGGATTCGAAAGCGAAAGTGTAAACAATCCATCCGAAGAAGGTTCACCGGCCTGCGTTGTTGCCACGATACTTACTTCCGAAACATCTTCATCGGCAATTGTAATTGTAGCCGAATCAGCAGAAGCAACAGTCACTGCAGTATTAGTAGAAAGCAGAGCAGCCAGAACAGTTTCACCACCAGTTTCAACGATGTTATCATCAATTACTGTTACATCCAGCGTTGCACTTGTGCTGTCTGCAGGAATGGTAACCGTAGTTCCGATTGTAGCAAAGTCAGTTCCTTCGGTGGCAGTACCCGAGATGGCAAAAGTCACCTGAGTTGCTGTGCTCACCGGATTGGAAAGCGTCAGTGTAAACAATCCGTCCGAAGAAGGTTCACCGGCCTGCGTAGTTGCCACGATACTAACTTCCGAAACATCTTCATCGGCAATTGTAATTGTAGCCGAATCCGCTGTTGCAACAGTCACTGCAGTATTTGTAGAAAGCAGGGCAGCCAGAACAGTCTCGCCACCTGTTTCAACAATGTTATCATCAATTACAGTTACATCCAGTGTAGCACTTGTGCTGTCCGCCGGAATGGTCACAGTTGTACCGATTGTAGCAAAGTCAGTTCCTTCGGTGGCAGTACCCGAGATGGCAAAAGTCACCAGTGTAGCTGTGCTCACCGGATTCGAAAGCGTCAGTGTAAACAATCCATCCGAAGAAGGCTCACCGGCCTGCGTAGTTGCCACGATGCTTACTTCCGAAACATCTTCGTTACGAATAGTACCAATAGCAGTATCAGCTGTATTTATTTCGATATTTCCGGAAACGAGTGCCAGACGAGCTAATAACGTTTCATCGGGTTCCACCGTGTTATCGTCAGAGGTTGGAACTGTTACTGTTTTAGTTCCCGCGGCACCACCTGCAAACGTTATTGTTTGTGTTGTTGCATCAAAGTCGTTATCCGATGTTGTTGTATTTTCGAATGATACATCGATTGAAACATCACCTTCCACATTGTTTGATAAAGTCAGGTAGAAGATCAGATTTGATCCTTCATCCACTGCTGCATCTGTAATGGTAACATTCGCACTGTCGTTATCGATAATTGTTCCGATACCGGTATCCGAATCATCGATGGCCGAATTTCCGGATGTTACATTAATACTTGCAGTGAAAGTTTCATCTGTTTCAAGGAAGGTATCCGCATTTGTTGGAACGTTAATGGTTTTGGTTCCTTTTGTTCCTCCGGCAAATGTAACAGACTGAGTTGTGTTTGTAAAATCACCGGTTTCGGTAGTTCCATTTGCAAATGTTACATCAACTACAACATCTTCCTGTACATCGTTGGTCAATTCTAAAGTGAAACTCACATTTTCGCCTTCGGTTGCGGACTGATCATTGATTGTCAATTCTGCTGAATCATCATTTGTAATTGTAATTATTGCATTATCGGAAATATCGACAGCCAAAGCAGTGGATAAGTTAGATAAGGCAACTAATACAGTTTCATCGTATTCGAGAATGTCATCATTAACCGGAGTGAAAGTTACAGTCTGAGAATCTTGTGCAGTACCAGCAAAATGAACTGTTTCATCTACAATGTCAGTGTAATCCGCGGCATCAGCCGTACCATCAGAAGTATTTACGTCTACCGTGAATGCTTCAGCAACCGCTTTGTCAAGAACAAGCGTTAGCGTTATGTCGCCTCCATTTTCGGCACCACTAACATTTGCGATGGTGATGGTAGCATTGTCATTGTCGAGTAGGGTAGCAGTTCCTTGTCCATTTGACTCAGAAATAGTAACCTCGCCAACATGATTGGACACCGAATTCAGAGAAACACTAAAGTTCTCGGTACTCTCCACAATTTCATCATTATTGGTAAGAACGGTAATCGTTTTTGTTTCGCCGGCAGTGCCAGAGAAGTCAATTGAATTACTGTTAGCCGTATAATCAGATCCTGCCGTTGTTGCCGTTCCGTTTACTGTTCCATAATTTACGGTAAATCCACCTTGTACTGCTTTGTCAACAGTAACCGTAAAGGTTACATTGTTTCCTTCTGTAACACTTAATGGTGAATTGATTGAAATTGTCGCGGTATCATTATCATTAATTGTAACAGTAGCAAAAGTATCTGCAATAGTCACCAGGCCACCGGTGATGTTGCTTAGCGTGAGCAATAATTCTTCGCTTTGCTCAATCACCTCGTCGTTTGTAATGGCAACAGTAAATGTTTGCGTCGCCCCGTCGTTTGAATTTACAGGGAAAGTAAGCGTTCCGCTTGCAGCTGAGTAATCAGCACCTGCAATGGCCGAAACGTTTGACGTTGCATAATTTACACTGAAGGTTTCTTCCACATCACCCGCCAAAGTAACGGTTAATGTAGCTGTACCGTCGTCTTCATCAACAGTAACATCGGCAATTGAAATACTTGCTTCGTCGTTATCGGTAATCGTACCTGTACCCGATGCAGTACCCAGACTTACACTACCCGCATTACCGGAAATTGTACCCAGTGTAGCAGTTAATGTTTCGGTAAGTTCAAGTATGTCATCGTTTATGGTAGTTACGGTAAATGTTTCGGTTTCACCTGTAGTACCATCGAAGGTAAGCGTACCCGAAGCATCGGTGTAATCACCCGGTTGAACCGCAGTGCCGTCGCTTAACGAGTAAGTAACAGAAACACCACTCTGAACCGCTTTATCAAGAGTTACGGTGAAAGTAATCGAATTACCTTCTTCCACCGAAGCAGGAGAATTAATCGAAAGCAGAGCCGCATCGTTGTCGGTAATTGAACCAAGAGCTGTGGTATCTTCAATCAATACATTCTGACCATTTGCAGAAAGGTTGAGCAGACTTATGTAATAGCTTTCGGTACCTTCAATCACCTCGTCGTTGATAATTGTTACGGTAACATCCTGGCTGTTGTTGTTTGCACCACCAAAGGTTAACGAAGTTGGCGCAACAGTTGTGTAATCGTTCGGAGCAACCGCCGAGTTATCTGCAGTCTGGTATTGAACCGTGAAGTTTTCTTCCACTGTACCTGTTAAAGTAAGGGTGAAAGTAGCCGTACCTGCTGCTTCATTTACTGTAGTACCTGCAATCGAGATTGTCGCGGTATCGTTATCAGTAATTGTAACAGTAGCAAAAGTATCGGCAATAGTCACCAGACCACCTGTGATGTTGCTTAGCGTAAGCATTAATTCTTCGCTTTGCTCGATCACCTCGTCGTTTGTAATGGCAACAGTAAATGTTTGCGTCGCCCCGTCGTTCGAGTTTACAGGGAAAGTAAGTGTTCCGCTTGCAGCTGAATAATCAGCACCTGCAATGGCCGAAACGTTTGACGTTGCATAATTTACACTGAAGGTTTCTTCCACATCACCTGTCAAAGTAACGGTTAATGTAGCTGTACCATCGTCTTCATCCACAGTAACATCGGCAATTGAAATACTTGCTTCGTCGTTATCGGTAATCGTACCTGTACCCGATGCAGTACCCAGACTTACACTACCTGCATTACCGGAAATTGTACCCAGTGTAGCAGTCAATGTTTCGGTAAGTTCAAGTATGTCATCGTTTATGGTAGTTACGGTAAATGTTTCTGTTTCACCTGCAGTACCGTCGAAGGTAAGCGTACCCGAAGCATCGGTGTAATCACCCGGTTGAACCGCAGTGCCGTCGCTTAATGAGTAAGTCACAGAAACACCACTCTGAACTGCTTTATCAAGCGTAACGGTGAAAGTAATGGAGTTACCTTCTTCAACCGAAGCAGGAGAATTAATCGAAAGCAGAGCCGCGTCGTTGTCGGTAATTGAACCAAGAGCTGTGGTATCTTCAATCAATACATTCTGACCATTTGCAGAAAGGTTGAGCAGACTTATGTAATAGCTTTCGGTACCTTCAATCACCTCGTCGTTGATAATTGTTACGGTAACATCCTGGCTGTTGTTGTTTGCACCACCAAAGCTTAACGAAGTTGGCGCAACAGTTGTGTAATCGTTCGGAGCAACAGCCGAGTTATCTGCAGTCTGGTACTGAACTGTAAATTCTTCTTCCACTGTACCGATTAAAGTAAGCGTGAAAGTAGCCGTACCCGCTGCTTCATTTACTGTAGTACCTGCAATCGAGATTGTCGCGGTATCGTTATCAGTAATTGTAACAGTAGCAAAAGTATCGGCAATAGTCACCAGACCACCTGTGATGTTGCTTAGCGTAAGCATTAATTCTTCGCTTTGCTCGATCACCTCGTCGTTTGTAATGGCAACAGTAAATGTTTGCGTCGCCCCGTCGTTCGAGTTTACAGGGAAAGTAAGTGTTCCGCTGGTAGCTGAATAATCGGTACCTGCAATGGCAGAAACGTTTGACGTTGCATAATTTACGCTGAAGGTTTCTTCCACATCACCCGCCAAAGTAACGGTTAATGTAGCTGTTCCGTCGTCTTCATCCACAGTAACATCGGCAATTGAAATACTTGCATCGTCGTTATCGGTAATCGTACCTGTACCCGATGCAGTTCCAAGGCTTACACTACCTGCATTACCGGAAATTGTTCCCAGTGTAGCAGTTAATGTTTCGGTAAGTTCAAGTATGTCATCGTTTATGGTAGTTATGGTAAATGTTTCGGTTTCACCTGCAGTACCGTCGAAGGTAAGCGTACCCGAAGCATCGGTGTAATCACCCGGTTGAACCGCAGTGCCGTCGCTTAAGGAGTAAGTAACAGAAACACCACTCTGAACCGCTTTATCAAGAGTTACGGTGAAAGTAATCGAATTACCTTCTTCAACCGAAGCAGGAGAATTAATCGAAAGCAGAGCCGCATCGTTGTCGGTAATCGAACCAAGAGCTGTAGTATCTTCAATCAATACATTCTGACCATTTGCAGAAAGGTTGAGCAGACTTACATAATAGCTTTCGGTACCTTCAATCACCTCATCGTTGATAATTGTTACGGTAACATCCTGGCTGTTATTGTTTGCACCACCAAAGGTTAACGAGGTAGGAGCAACAGTTGTATAATCGTTCGGAGCAACCGCCGAGTTATCTGCAGTCTGGTACTGAACGGTGAAGTTTTCTTCCACCGTACCGGTTAAAGTAAGGGTGAAAGTAGCCGTACCCGCTGCTTCATTCACTGTAGTACCTGCAATCGAAATTGTCGCGGTATCATTATCAGTAATTGTAACAGTAGCAAAAGTATCGGCAATAGTCACCAGACCACCGGTGATGTTGCTTAGCGTAAGCATTAATTCTTCGCTTTGCTCAATCACCTCGTCGTTTGTAATTGCAACAGTAAATGTTTGCGTCGCCCCGTCGTTTGAATTTTCAGGGAAAGTAAGCGTTCCGCTTGCAGCTGAATAATCAGTACCAGCAATGGCCGAAACGTTTGACGTTGCATAATTTACACTGAAGGTTTCTTCCACATCACCTGTCAAAGTAACGGTTAATGTAGCTGTTCCATCGTCTTCGTCAACAGTAACATCGGCAATTGAAATACTTGCTTCGTCGTTATCGGTAATAGTACCTGTACCCGATGCAGTACCCAGACTTACACTACCTGCATTACCGGAAATTGTTCCCAGTGTAGCAGTTAATGTTTCGGTCAGTTCAAGTATGTCATCGTTGATGGTAGTTACGGTAAACGTTTCGGTTTCACCGGCAGTACCGTCGAAGGTAAGCGTACCCGAAGCATCGGTGTAATCACCCGGTTGAACCGCAGTGCCGTCGCTTAACGAGTAAGTAACAGAAACACCACTCTGAACTGCTTTATCAAGCGTAACTGTGAATGTAATTGTGCTTCCTTCTTCAACCGAAGCAGGAGAGTTAATCGAAAGCAGAGCCGCATCGTTGTCGGTAATTGTTATTGTTTGCTCTGCAACATTGGTTGTTACATCCTGACTATTGTCTTCGGTAACTGATATTGTTGCTGTAAAATCTTCAGCACCTTCAACAATTTCATCGCCAACTATGGTAATTGGTATTGTTACTGAATTTTGACCGGCCAAAATGGTTGCGCTGGTATTTGTTACCAAATAGTCGCTTGTAATTACTGCGGTGTTCGGCGTAATTAATAAACCAATTTCCACATCTTCCTGCGCCACTTTAGTCATGCTAACCGTAAAGTTTTTCACCTGGTTGGCTTCGGTTTCAGTAACTGTGAAACCTGTTAAACTTACTGTAGCTGCATCGTTGTCTTCAATTGTGCCAACGGCTTTTGAATTGAAACCAACCAAAACATTTGAAATGGATGAGAAGAGCAGTTTAAATGCTTCATCCGGTTCAGTAATGTTGTTGTTGGTAGTTGGAACATTAATCGAATACGATTCGTTTGCGTTTCCGTTGAATGTTAATGTACCTGAATTTGCAGTATAATCCGAAACATTCAAAGCAGAAGAATCAGCAGTTGCATAATTAATGGTAAAGCTTCCCTGAACATTTGCACTTAATACAACTGTAAATGTAGCTGTGCCGCCTTCGGTTACCGTTTGATCAGAAACCGTAAGTTCTGCTGCATCGTTATCAGCAATTTCAGCGCTTGCCTGATTGTCATACGTGATATTTGTATTGCTGATGTTGCTCAGGTTCAGAACGAAAGTTTCGCTTAGTTCCAGATAGCTGTCATCCAGAGTAGAAATTGTAATCGTATCTTTTTCACCGTTGGTACCCACAAAAGTTAAAGTACCGTTGTCGTTGTTGTAATCGCCGTCGGTATCTTTTGCTGTTCCGTCAGCCGTTTGATAATCGATTGTAAATCCATCCTGGACGGCACCCGTTACTATTAAAATGAATTCAGCATCGCCGCCTTCAGTAATACTTACATCGGCAATGGCAAGTGAAGCATTGTCGTTATCATTAATTGTTCCGGTTCCGGTTCCATTGCCTGAAGAAACACTTACATCGGCAGAAGTTACACTAATGGCTCCCAGAACAATCGTGAAGTTTTCAGTGTATTCCAACAAGGCATCATCAGTGGTTGTGATGGTGATAGGGTGGGTTTCGTTTGCTGATCCGGTGAATGAAAGCGAGCTGTTTACTGCTCCAAAATCAACAGGAACAACTGAAACGGCAGTACCATCATTACTTGCATAGGCAATTGTAAATCCTCCCTGAACGGCTTTGTCAACTGTTACGTCAAACTGAATAGCTGTTCCTTCGGTAATGGCTGCCGGATTGTTAATTGAAACAATAGCTGCATCGTTGTCGGTTATTAACCCTGTTCCGGTACTGCTGGCCGAAAGAGAAACCGTTCCGCCGTTTTCACGAATTGATCCCAGGCTAACTGAAATTCCTTCGCTACCTTCCACAATTACATCTTCGCTGGTAGTAAGCACAATTGTATCAGTTTCGCCGGCTGTGCCAGTAAATGTTAATTCGCCGTCGTTATCAATGTAATCCGAATCGGCAAGTTTGGCTGTTCCATCGTTTGTAGTATAACTTACTTTAAAACCACCCTGAACTGCCTTGTCAACAGTTACAACGAAAATCAGATCTTCACCTTCTTCAACATCGCTTGCATTGGCAATTGAAAGAAGCGCTTCGTCGTTGTCGGTAATCGTACCTGTTCCCGAACCTGCAGCCACGGAAACAATAACATCGGCTGTTGTTTCAGAGATAACTTCTAAATCAACTGTAATTGTTTCGCTTGCTTCAATAATTGCATCGTCGTTTGTTGCAACGGTAATTGTTTTTGTCTCACCGATTGTTCCTGTAAAAGTTAACTCATTATCATTGTCGGTGTAGTCTGAATCTGCAAGGGTTGCTGTTCCATCGTTGGTAGAATAGCTAACTGTAAATCCACCTTCAACCGCATTGTTTAAGGTTACGGTAAATTCAATGTCACTTCCTTCAGCAACGGCAAGCGGACTATTAATTGTTACTTCAGCCGCATCGTTGTCAGGAATCATAATCGTTGCTGAATTATTCGAATTGTCTATCGAAATATCTGCATCGCCCGCTGTAATTGCGGTCAGTGTAACAATTACGGTTTCGTTCTCTTCAACAATGGCATCGGTAAGTATGGTCAGATCAATTGTTGCACTTGCCGTGTTGGCCGGAATGGTAATTGTTCCGCTAAGCGCAGTAAAATCTGAGTCACTGCCGGCTGTTCCACTAACCGAATAACTAATTGTTGTTGCGGTAGAACTTAACTGGCTTAAACTTACGCGGTACTGACCGTTGTTTGTTCCGGTTTCGTCCACATCGCCGTCGTTGGCAGCAATTCGTACCAATGCATTGTCGTTGTCGGTAATTGTAATTACACCGGTTGTGTCGCTTATCGTTACTGCTTGTCCGTTAGTTGATAACCCAGACAAACTGGTATATAAGTTTTCAGTTTCTTCAACCAGATCATCATCTTCGATTGTTATTGAAATGGTTTGCGAATTGGCATTTGCTGCACCGAATGATAATGTTTGCGCTGTTTTTGCAGTATAATCATCGGGTTGTTCGGCAGTGTTGTCTGCCGTACTGTACTGAACCGTAAACGCGTTTTGTACATTATTGGTAAGCGTTACAGTAAGCACTGCAGTGCCTGCATCTTCGTTTACAGTGCGGTCGCTGATGGTTAATTCGGCTGAATCGTCATCAGTAATCGTACATTCTCCCTGTGCATCGGCAACAATTACATCTTGTCCGTTTGTGGTAAGACCACTTAAGTTGATCACAAAAATTTCGTCCGGTTCAACCACGGTGTTGTTCAGAATACTTACGCTTATGTTTTGCGAATTTGCATTTGCAGCTCCAAAATACAGGCGACCACTTTTTGTTGTGTAGTCGGAACCTGCTATTGCAGCTCCGTTTGCTGTTGCATAGTCAATGTAAATTTCATTTTTAACATCACCTGTTAAAGTAACTGTGAAATTAATTGTACTTGTAGCTTCATCAACAGTTACATTGTTGATTGCAATACTTGCCTGGTCGTCGTCGGTAATTGTACCTGTACCCTGAATATTGGTAGTTGATACATTCTGACCGTTGGTAGTTAAGTTCAGAAGATTTACAAAGAATGTTTCGGCCGGTTCAATTTCAGTATCAAGGCTGGTTTGAATTGTGGCTGTTTGAACATTTTCGTTTTCACCACCGAAAGTCAGCGTTACAACTGATTTGGCGGTGTAATCGCCAGGTGCATCAGCCGTATTGTTTTCAGTTTCGTATTGAATGGTGAAATCGTTTTGAACAGTACCTGTTAAGGTAACGGTAAAATCAATTTCATTGCCTTCAATTTGAGCAGCCGGGCTGTTAATTGCCAGGGTGGCCGCATCGTTATCGGTAATGGTAATGGTTTGCTCAACTGTTCCTTCCGAAATATCCTGAGCACCGTTGTTGGTTATTGCCAGGGTTGCGGCAAAATCTTCGGTTGGTTCGGCAACTAAATCGCCAACAATTGTAATCGGCACCGTTACCGAAGTCGATCCGTGTGGAATAGTTACCGAAGTTGCAAAAATTATGTAATCACCAGTTGCCACTGCCGAATTCGGAGTGATTGTAAAACTAAGAACCACATCTTCCTGTGCTTCTTTGGTCATGTTAACCGTAAAGTTTTTAAGCTGGTTTACATCTGTTTCGGTAACAGAGAATCCGCTTAAGCTAACCACTGCTGCGTCGTTATCTTCAATGGTACCAATGGCTTGTGCATCGTATGTTACCAAGGCATTCGAAATGTCAGAGAAATTCAGTTCGAACGTTTCTTCCGGTTCTGAAATGCTGTTGTCGGTAGTTGGCACATTGATGGTGTACGATTCGCCGGCATTGCCGTTAAAGGTCAGTGTATTTGTTTGGGCAGTGTAGTCGGAAGCCGATAGAGCCGAAACATCATTTGTTGTATAATCAATAGTAAAACTACCCTGAACGTTGGCGCTTAACTCGACCGTAAACTGGGCTGTGCCACCTTCGGTAATTGTTTGGTCAGAAACAGTAAGTTCTGCCGCGTCGTTGTCCTGAATAATTCCGTTGGCTTCGGCAGTTGCGCCGCCTCCGTCTAATGTTACCGACTGGCTGGCTGCACTTAAGTTTCTGATGTGGCCGGTGAGTTGTTCGGTTGGTTCAAGATATGTATCGTCGTTTATTGTTACTGAAACAGTTTGTGACAAGTCGTTAGATGGACCAAAGGTAAGCGTGGTTGGCAATACTTCGGTATAATCCAAACCTGCTCCGTTTACTGCACTGTTATCTGCAGTTTCAAAAATTACGGTAACATCTTCCTGAACATCGGTACTAATTTCAACTGTAAAATCAGCTGTTCCGGCATTTTCATTTACATCAAATCCGCTGATTGAAATAATTGCAGGATCATCATCATTAATGGTTCCGGTTGCAACATCGGTACCGATGCTAACAATCTGTCCGTTTGCTTCAACCAGTGTAATTGTTCCTGTAAAACTTTCCTGAGGTTCGCAGGTGTTGTCGGCAATAACAGTAACTGGAATATTAACACTGTCGGTTCCTGGAAGAATGGTATAAATTACAGAAGACTGTGCAGTAAAGTCAGTACCGTGTTCTGCCGTTCCCTGGGTTGTTGTAAAACTAATGGTAATTGGCTCTTGCGCCACTTTATCCATTTTTGCAAGGAAATTGTAATTCTGATCAGCATCCAGTTCCGACTCTGTAAAGCCGGTCAGGTTAATCTGGGTCACCGGATCTTCATCGGTAATGGTACACAAACCTGTATCGTCGTTCATGCTGGCCGAACCGGTTGAAACGATGTTGTCCAGTTCAACCCTGAAAGTTTCGGTTAGTGGTTCCGAAATGGCATCGTTAACAAGAACAACCGAAATAGTTTGTGTGGTTCCTGAAAGCGAAGTTGCAGGGAAAGTTACAGTACCATTCTGGTAAATGTAGTCGTTCACTTGAACGGCAGTTCCATCTGTTGTTGCAAAATCAACTGTTAGTTCATCCTGAATGTCTCCGGTAAGTGTAACCGTAAATACGGCAGGTCCTTCGTCTTCGTCAAGGGCAACACTGTCGATTGCCACTGTGGCTGCATCGTTGTCGTTAATTGTGCTTGTAACAGCCAAAGTACTTTCGCTGTTGCTAAAAGTTACAGCTTGCAAAAGCGATTGAAGGTTACTTAATGTTCCCAGCAACGTTTCGGTAGGCTCAACCCAGCTGTCGTTGTTAATTGCTACGGTAACGTATTGTACCAAATCGTTCGAAGCGCCAAATTTTAGTGCTGTTGCATCTGTTAACGCTACAGCGGTGTAATCGGCTCCGTCAAGGGCTTCACCGGCAATGTCTGAAGTGGTAAAATCAACTGTAAATTCATTCTGAACATTTTTGCTCAGTGTAATTGTAAATTGTGCCAGATCGGTTCCAACCTGCGATTCGTTGTACGTAAATTCGCTTAACGAGATTACAGCCGGATCATCGTCTTCGATGGTGTAAGTAGCCGTTGATTGTACAAAATTATATTGCTGACCATTTGCATTGGTCATGGTAACAGTTCCTGTAAATGTTTCGGTAGGTTCGGTTACATCGTCGCCCAGTACATCCACCGGAATATTTAACGAAGTTGTTCCGTGCAGGAATGTAATTGTTGTATTGTCCTGGTCGGTAAAATCGTTGCCGTCAACCGCGGTATTGTCTGAAGTTCCAAAGCTCAGTACAAAGTCTTCTTCGGCTGCAATGTCGGAAGAAAGAATGTAGTTGATCGATTGTGTTCCGTCGGTTTCTGTAACTGTTTTGTCTTCGAGTGTCAACTGAATGATGTCGTCGTCGAGAATGGTTGCAACGGCAGTGTCTCCACCTGATGTAAATGAAGCCAGCTGGGCCTTTTTATCAGCGAAAACAAGTATTCCTTCAAATGTTTCGCTTTGTTCCGAAATGTTGTCGCCTGCAATGGTTGTTGCCGCCACATTCACATTTGAAGTTGATCCGGCAGGAAGCGTTACTGTTACATCGGTTTGAGCGCTAAAGTCGCCTGTTGATACCGCCGAAACAATGGTTTGTGCCTGCGAAGAGAAGAGCAGTGTAATCGGATATTGAGAAGCAATGTCCTGACTTACATAGAAGTTTGCAGTTTGAGCTGCATCCGTTTCGGTAACATCGGCAAAGGCATGAAGCGTTATTTTTACTTCGTCGTTGTCGGTGATTGTTCCAACAGCGTGACCGTCGAAGAAGGTAATATTGGCATCGCCAACTTTTACCAAAGCCGATAAATCGATAAAATACGTTTCAGTTGGTTCGGCAATTACTCCGTTGTTTATGGTTACATCAAACGAATGCGAGGTGTTGGATGATCCGGCAACAAATGTCATGGTTGAATTTAGTGCAACGTAATCCTGAACAACCGTGGTTGAGTTTGCTCCGCCCGCATCGCTTGTTTTGTATGTAAATGAAATTTCATCCTGAATGCTTCCGCTTAAATTAACCGTAAATGTTGCGGTTCCATCGGCTTCGTTCACAGTAATGTCGCTGTCAAAAGCAATGGTTGCTGCGTCGTTATCGGTAATGATAATCGAAGCTTGCGTAGTGTTAAAGCTTATGTCCTGGTTGCTTCCGTCAATTATATTACTGATTGTTCCGTAGAACGATTCGGTTTGTTCGGTAATGCTGCCGTCTAAAATTGGAATAGTTACGGTTTGTGTTGTGGTTCCGTTGCCAAAGCTAATTGCAGTACCACCCGTTTTTGTTACGGTTGTATAGTCGGTTCCACTTTCGGCAGTGTTGTTCGAAGTGGTAAAATCAATGGTAAATGCATCCTGAACATCGGTTGACATTTGGATGGTGAAATCGGCTGTCCCGGCTGATTCGTTTACTGTTACACCCGAAATTGAAAGTTCTGCTGAGTCGTCGTTATCAATTGTTCCGGTGGCTTCGTCGTCGGCAAAAGTAATTTGGCTTAAAATAGCCGGAGGAAGACTGCTGCACTGAATGTTGCTAATTGTTGCAGTAAACGTTTCATCCAATTCTACTTTCTGATCGCCGTTAATGGTAATGCTGAAAGTTTGTTCTTCGCCGGGCTGTCCCACAAACGAGATCGTTCCGGTTTCGGCTTCGTAATCGTTGTCGGCATCAGTAGCCGTACCATCTGAAGTTGCATAATCAACAGTAATAAAATTACCTGCGCCCACTTCAACACTGTCGCTTAATGTAACGGTAAATACCATTTCGCTTGTACCCGAATTCAATTCGGTGAATAAAGCCGGATCGCTGATGGTAAATGTTGCAGCGTCGTCATTTAAAATGGTTCCGGTACCGGTGTTCGAAGTGGTACTCACATCTTTATTTAAAGTAGTAGTTGGTTCGAAAAGGAAGATGGTAAACACTTCGTTTTTCTCCAGCGTTTCGTCGCCATTAATTGTAATGTCAATGGTTTGTGTTTCGTTAGCATCTCCATCGAAGTAAATGTAACTACCTGCTCCAACAAAGTCTGAACCCGCAATCGCACTTACCGGATTGGTAAAGTAACCCACCGAATAACCATCAATTACCTGAATGTCGGATTGAGTAACTGTAAATGTTAATGTTGTAGTACCCGAATTTCCTTCCGATATGGAAGGATTATTGATGGTGATTGTTGCTGCATCGTTGTCGTTGTTTCTAGCCGAAACATCATTCGGATCGAGTGCATCGTACGCGTTATCGGTAGTAGATGTTGTATTTGTTGTTAATAAGATTGAGAAATCGATGTATCCATCAACAACATCATCATTAATACCGGTTACTGTTATGGTTTGATTTGTATTCCAGTTGGTGTGGTCGAAATTTATTTGCGATGTTGAAACCGTACCTTCACCTTCGTCGTTGCTTGCTATGTCAACATAAACCACGTAATTTTCGGTGTCGGTGGCCGGTTTGCTATTTAATTTTACCGTAAATGTAGCAGTGGTTCCGTCTTCATCAATTTGATTGGAAATGGCAGAAACGGTGTACCCGGCAGCATCGTTATCAATGTTGGTAGCCGAGACTGTTGTGCCAAATAAACCATCGTATTTTGAGTCTGAAGAACTGGCATTTAATATGTTTATGTCGTAAGCCTGGTTTCCGTCGTCAATGTCGTCATCCAAACCTTGCAAAGTAACGGTTTGTGGCTGATCCCAGTTTGAAGCATTAAATGTAATTGTACCCGCACTTGTAATCTGGCCTTCGGTCAGGTCGGCAGCATCAATTTCCAAAGCGAAGCTTACGTCCTCGGTTGGTTCAGTGTTTAACACTACTGTAAATGTGCCTGATCCTCCTGCTTCGCTTGTGTTACTACAAGCCGAAACGGTAATTCCGGCTACATCGTCGTCGGTATTTGTAGCAGTTACATTGGCCGGTGCTCCGTTGTAATAACCCGAACCAATATCGGTATTGTCGGTATCAATAGTAAAGCTTACGTTGTACAATTGATCGTCATCGTCAACATCATCGTTCACGCCAAACACATAAATGGTTTGTGGCTGATCGTAATCGGAAGGTGTGAAACAAATTTGTTTTGTTTCGGCAGCGCCGCTTCTGTTATTTGCAGTGTTTACTTTTCCCTCGGCAATGTTCGAACTTGCCACATCGATACATACATTTCCGGATGGCTGGTAGGGGAGAACAACTGTGAAAGTAGCCGGAGAAAGTGTCTGATTTTCGTAAGTGGTAATTTCCGATTCCGAGATGGTAAAGTCACTTGGATTTGAGTTGATAATAATGGTAAACGAACAATCGTCGGTGTTACCGGCTTCGTCGCTAACCGTGTAAGTTATGGTTGATGTACCTACTTTAAATTCATATCCGTCGAGCGGATTTGAAACGCCGCTGGTTGGATTTGATACCGATCCGGTTGTTGGATCATCAACAACACCTGCACCCGTAATTTCCCATGCCAGCGAAGTTACAGAACAATTATCGGAATGAGTTGGGGCAGTCAAACCGTCCGCTTCATTCACAACCAAACTTGCCTGTCCCTGAACCGTAATACTTTTTGTTAAGTTGCTTTGGCAGGTTATACTTGGTGCATCGTCATCGCTTACAACAACGTCGAAAGTAACAGTACCTGTATTTGCAGGAACTGCGTGATCTTCAACCGTCCAGGTAACAGTTGTGGTTCCGGTATTAAATGCTACACCGTTTAATGATGTGTTGGCAAGATCATCGGCAACTACAGTTGCACCCGAAAGTGCGTAATGTATTATCGGACTGGCGTCGCAATTGTCAGTTGGATCCCAGTTGGTGTCGCCATGAACGTAGGTGCAAGCGTTGTTTGTTTCTTTGCTTAAATCTGCAATGTCTTCTGCATCAACATTCGGAATCTGATCGTCGGTAATGGTAATGGTAGTCGAACATGTATTCACATTTCCTTCTTCGTCGGTTATTTTCAGCCAGATAGTTTGTACGCCAATATCGGCACAGCTGTATTCCAGTGCTGATTGGTAGCTTCCGTTTTCCGTTTCTGAAATGGTGAGTACCGAAGCCGGGCAATTGTCTGATGAACCATTGTTGATTGTATCAGGAGTTACCGAAACTGTACCTGACCGTTCAAGATAAACTGTGTTTGTTTTACAAACTGCAACCGGATCTTCATCGTCGGTTATAACTACATCGAAAGTGCATATTTCGGTTTGATATCCGTCGTTTGCAGTCCATGTTACCGTTGTTGTTCCTTTTTCAAATACCTGACCGTTTAAGCTTGTATTTGCAGGATTGTCGGCTTTTGTAGTTGCACCACTTAACGCATAGGTAAGCGATGAAACTGTGCAGTTATCGTCAGCTGTTGCATTCCAGATGTCGTCCAGGTGTTGGTAAGTACATTCGCCAACGTCGGTTCCGACTGCAGGAGTCTGATCGACCGGACAGAAAGTAAATACTGGTTTTGCATTGTCCTGAACCGTTACGGTTGCCGACGAACAAACAGCACTGTTGCCATTGTTATCGGTAACTTTTAAATAAATGGTATGCGAACCAATTTCGCTGCAATCGTAGCTTAAATTTTCAGCGTACGAAGTGTTGTCTTTCGAAATCTGGTAGCTGGCAATACCACAGGCATCGCTTGATCCGTTGTCGATACTTGTTGCAGCCAGGCTAATATTTCCTGAAGCCTCCAAATTAATGGTTTGCGATTGGCATACAACTGTTGGGTCGATATTGTCTTCAACAGTTATTGTAGTTGCACAATTATCCGAATTTCCGGTAGCATCGCTAACAGTAAGAGTTACGGCAACAGGACTTCCAATGTCGTCGCAGTCGAAACTGTTCGGCGTTACCGAGCGTACAGTTATTGCACAATTATCAGAAGAACCCGCTGAAAGCGTGTTGATATCGGTTTCGGAAAGTGTATAAGTTCCGGCAGCATCTAATTGAATTGTTATTGGAGTACAAGCTGCAAGCGGATCAATATTGTCAACGACTGTTACGGTAGCGGTACAAGTGGCTGTATTGTCGTTGTTGTCGGTAACGGTTAAGGTAACGGTGTTCTCGCCACTTTCGTTACATGTGAATGTGTTTGGTGAAACACTTAATGATTTAATTCCGCAGGCGTCACTCGAGCCATTATCGATTTGCCCGGCAGTTATACTTGTATTTCCTGTTCCATCAAGCTGAACAGTAATGTCCTGGCACGTTGCAACCGGATTGGTTACGTCTTCAACAGTAACGGTTGAAGTACAGGTTTGGGCGTTTTCACTTTCGTCGGTAACGGTTAATAGTACCGATTTTTCACCCACATCGGAACAGGTAAAGTCATATTTGTCGAGACTTAAGGTAACATCGCTACACACATCCGAAGAACCGTTGTCAACCTGAGCGGCAGTAATAGATGCGTTGCCTGAAGCATCAAGTTGAATGGTTAAATCCTGGCAAATTGCGCTTGGTAATTGGTTGTCGACAATGGTAACCGTTGATGTGCAGGTAGAAGTGTTGTTGTTGTTATCGGTAACAGAAAGTGTTACGGTGTTGTTTCCAATATTTTCGCAGCTAAAATCTGTTTGATCAATTGCCAAAGAAAATCCACAGGCATCGAAAGAACCATTGTCAATTTGATTTGCGGTAATTGTTGCATTACCCGTAGCATCCAAATTTACAGAAATGTCCTGGCATACCTGAGTAGGAGCTGTTGAATCAATAACTGTTACTCTGGCTGTGCATTCATCAAAATTACCTGCAGCATCTTCTGCTCTTAAAGTAACATTGTTGGTGCCAATGTCGCCGCAATTGAAAGTTGACGGAGTTGCGGTCAGGGTAAGACTACAATTGTCCGACGAACCAAAATCGATGTCGCTGCCGGTGATTGTTGCATTTCCAGAAGCATCGAGATATACATTTATGTTTTTACAGATGGCTACCGGATTGATGTTGTCTTCAACAGTTACAGTTGCATTTTCGCTGGTGCTGTTGCCATTTACATCGGTAACGGTTAAGCTCACAGTTACGTCGCCAAGGTCGTCGCAGTCGAATGATGTTTGACCGGCTACAAGCGATTGAATGCCACAGGCATCGGAAGAACCATTGTTAATGTCGCTAACCAATATGCTGGCATTTCCAAGAACGTCAAGTTCAACGGTGGTATTTTTTGTAACTATAGTTGGAGCAGTGTTGTCTTCAACAACTATTGTGGTTAAACATTCCGATTCGTTTCCATAAATATCGGTAACAACCAGCAGGGCAGAATTTGAACCAACATCGTTGCAATCAAATTCGTTTGGAACTACAGTTTTTGTGTCGATGCCACTTGCATCTGACGAACCCAGACTTATTGAATCAATATCGGCCTGATCGAGGGTGTACGCTCCTGAAGCATCAAGCTCAATGGTTAGCGGATTACAAACGATCGACGGATCTTCCGTATCTTTAATAACAACATCGAAACTACTTGAATCGGTTAATCCGTAAATGTCAGTGGCTTTCCATAAAATGGTATGTGTTCCAACACTCAGTGTTTGTCCAACAATTGTTGTGGTTTCATCGGTCCCAACATATTCTCCGCCATCAATACTGTACACAATTGTTTCAACTTCGCAGTTGTCGGTAACGCTGGCATCCCAATTGTTTTCACTAATAATGGTATAAAAGCTTTCTCCGGCATCGGTTGATTTAATTTGATCGGCAACCGTTAAAACAACAGGAGCTTCAATGTCTGTAATCGTAAACTCCGAAGTACAGGTTGAAATAACGTTTTCACTTAAATCATAAATACGCCACAGTATATTTGTGCTTGGGTTCAGATCGGTACTAACTGGTAGAACCAATCCACCAATGGTGGTACTTTTATCTGTTCCAACTTCTGCGCCGCCATCAATCGAATAGGTAAGACGTGCAATTCCGTGGTTGTCTTTTAAGTTGTAAGGATCGTATTCTGCACCTGAAATAAGGTAACCGCAGTCGCCAATGGTAGAGTTTCTGGCAACAACCTCTTCGGGGCAACTTGGTGGCTCCGGAGCCTGAATGTCGGCTACATTCACTGTAATGGCACAATCTTGTGTTGCACCGTAAGAATCAGTAATTGTCCATGTAATTACAGTTTGTCCAACAGGTAAACGAGCTCCGCTTAGCGATGGAAGGTTGTTAAAATCGTTCACAATGCTTGCGCCGCAGTTGTCGCCGTATGAAGTTGGATCGTATTCGGTACCCTGAACGGTGTAATACGCTTTGTCGATATCTGTGGTATCGGAGAAAGGTGAACCAACCGGACAAACAATATAAGGATCTTCATTGTCAACCACAGTAACAGTGAATGTATGACTGAGTGTATTTCCAGCCGCATCGGTATAAACAAAAGTAACATCTGTTTCACCGATTGGGAAAGTTTCGCCTGAAGCGGTATTCGATTCAGAAACCAAAGTTCCGGCCAAACCACTTCCATCCACATTGTCGGCAAACGTTGGCGCGGTGTAAGTTACAACTGCCTCGCACGACCCGGAAGTATAGACTGTAAAATCGCCAGGTGTGGTTTCAATTGTTGGAGCTTCGGTATCTTTTATCAGAATGATAAAGGCAGCTTCGCTTCGGTTGCCATAATCGTCAATGGCATACCACATAATACTATCGTTGCCAAGATGTAAGATTTGGCCATCCAATGATTCCAGTTCAAACTCGTTTTCAAGTTTGGTAACAATACCACATGCATCGGAAGCTACAACATCGTCGAACTCGTCGCCCTGAATGGTGTAGTAATTTTTACCCGGATCGGTGCTACGTACCTGGTTGCCGGGTACCGAAATAACAGGTCCCTCATTGTCTTCAATTGATAAACTAAAAGTACAAGTATCGGCTAAACCACTGGCATCGGTAACTATCCAGGTAATTTCTACCGGAACCACTTCGCCTGCGATATTATCCGGACGTTCGATTATTACTCCCGAAAGTGAATTGCTTCCTGTTTTTAATCCGGTTGCATCGGTTAAAGAATAAGTCCTGGATGCAATTCCACAATTGTCGGAATACGATTCCGGATCGAATTCATTACCCAGAACTTTATAGCTACAGGTGTTTGGATTTGTATTACGTGTTTGATCTTCAATACAGGTAATGGTAGGTGCTTCGTCGTTTACAGTTACAGTAAACGAACAGGTGGATACATTATCACTAAAATCGGTTGCTGTATATACTATTGTATCAATTCCAAGCGGGAAAGAAGTACCTGGAGGGTAATTTGGTAGAAGGCTTTTAATCCCGCTACATGAGTCTGAAACTGTTGGCGGAATCCAGTTGGCTACTGCTTCGCAGTTGTCTTCTCCTGAAATTAGAACAATATTTGAAGGACAATTTGCAAATACTGGTGCTTCATTGTCGGTTACCGTTACATTTTGTGTATGTGTGGTTTGATTGCCATCGGTATCATATATTCTCCATACAACTCGTGTGGTTCCTAATTCGAATTGAGCCGGAGCATTTGTAACTGTGGTTAAGTCGCCAATGTCACAGTTATCTGAAGCATTGGGTGTTCCTAAATCAACTCCTGATGCATAGCATTTCCCGGGATCGATGGTTGTTGTAATGTCTTCGGGCCATGGATCAACTGTTGGTGCAATTGTATCAATTACATCTATAATTGTGGTGCATGATTTTGTGTACTCTGTTCCATCGATGGTTTGAGCCGCAGTCCATGTAATAATATGTTGACCGGGAGGAAGTATTTCTCCGGCTAGGGTTGTATTCGAAGAAGCTTCGGCGTAATCGTGTGTGAGTGTACGTCCCGGCACTACAGAGAGTGATGTGTAAACGGCATCCAGTTCGTCAGCGGCAACAAGATATCCACATTCTCCTTCTGTTGAGAACAAGGTTTGATCTTCAACACAACTAATAAGCGGATCAAAAGAATCGTAAATGGTAAAGTTAATGGTACAATTGTCGGTGTTGTCACTGGCATCGGTCGCTGTCCATGTAATGGCGTGGTCGCCAATTGAAAGTCTTTCGCCATGTAGTGATGTTCCGCCACCATCGTAATCGTGAACATAAGAAGTTAACGAACAGTCTTCGGTTACTGTTGGACGGTACGATGAGGTACCATAAATTGAAGCGTAGTCAACTGATAAATTGTCAAACTCAAGGTAATAACGATTGCTCGGACAATCAATTACAGGACTTTCAACGTCGTTAACAGTTATGGTTTGGTTGTGAGAAATGTAATTGCCATGGGTGTCGTGTGCTGTCCAGTAAATGGTGTGTGTGCCCACCGAAAATGTGGTTCCTGAAGGAGTTCTGCTGTAAACGACAGCTTCAGGAGCATCACAATTGTCGGTAAATGATGGTGTACCCACCGGTACATTTGTTGCCTGGCATGTTCCTGCATCGGCATCAACAGTAACATCATCCGGCCATGTTGGAACTGGATCTTCGTTGTCGTAAACAGTAATCGTATACGTACAACAGGTATTCGAAAAACCATTTTCTGTCGCAGTCCAAATAATGTCGTGCGGTCCCCTTGTCAAAACTTCGCCTGCCAGAGTTGCTGTTCCGTTTATGTTATTTGTTAATGTTGCGCCACCTGCTGAATAATAGGCTACATCATACTCTGCTCCATTAACAGTATACGAACAAACACCTTCATTTGTAGCTACCCAAATATCAGTACGGCAGGTTACCGAAGGAGCTTCTGTACTGTAAATGCTCAAATTCATGGTACAGGAAGAAACATTAGTTGCTGCGTCGGTAAACGTCCAGGTAATCGAGTGATCTCCAACAGGTATATTTTCACCGGCCAAAGAATTTGATCCGTTGTAACTGTTGGTAATTGTTACACTTGAACAATCGTAGTACGAATACTTATCAAGTTCAGTACCATTAACACTGTAATGAGTTGCGGTTGGGTCGTCGGCTTCGCGGCAAACATCGCCAACACAACTTACAACAGGTGCATCATCGTCTAAAACAGTTACTTTTTGAACTGCACTTACTTCATTTCCATACGAATCGCTTATCCACCAGGTAACGTTGGTGGTTCCTAAATAATAAGAAGAAGGCGCATTGTTCCAGGTCGATGATACTCCGCAGTTGTCGTCGGTTATGGGTGTACCCAGGTTAACTCCGGTGGCGTAACAGCCCGAATTGGAATTGATTGTAATATCGTCGGGTGCAGTAATTGTAGGATCTTGATTGTCGTAAATTGTAATGTAAAACTCACAGCTTGTTTCGTAGGTGTTTTCACCAATTGTTTGAGAGGCTGTCCAGGTAATGTGGTGGGTTCCGACAGATAATACTGTTCCGTTTAAGGTTGAACCTCCCGAACCATAATCGTGAGACAGAGTTGCAACTGAAGACGTTGATGTTGCATCGTAGGCTGTGCCTGTAATTGTATAATCACATTCTCCTGCGTCAACTGGTACATAGGCGTCGCCATGACATGTAATTGGCGGGTATATCGATGAAACGATGTGTACAACAACATTGCACGATGATTGATTGCCGTGGTTATCGATTGCGGTCCATTGAATGGTGTGAGAACCTTCAGGAAGTTGAATTCCGTTCAAAGATGTTCCTCCACCGTTGTAATTGTGGGTGTACGAAGTTAGTGTACAGTTTTCGCTTACCACCGGTTTAAACTCGTTTACACCAACTGTGTAATAATTTTGTCCTGCATCAACTACTCTCACATATGAGTTCTCCGGACAATTTATTTCCGGTGCAGTGTTGTCTTCTATTACAATGTCAATTGTTTCCTGGTGCGAATTAAGTCGCTGGTCGGTTACAGTCCATGTTACGGTAGTGGTTCCAACAGGGAAAACTGCGTCGGCCAGTGTTTTATAGTTGTTGTAGTCGTTTGTTTTGCTGAAAACACCACTACAATTGTCGTCTAAATTGGTTGGGTCGAATTCAGTACCAACTGTAGTATACGAACATGAACTAACAGCCTCACGTGTGAGAGTGCTTGCCAGATCAAATGTAGGTGGCTCGTTTTCAATAACGGTTACAACAAACTCCATTTCTTCTGTATCGCCAGAACCATCGGTTGCACGCCAAATTACAGTGGTAGGTCCAACGGGGAACTGGTATCCGTTGAGTGAAGTACCATTGTTAAGCATGTTAACTAAGGTTACAGCACCGCAGTTATCAGTAGAAGTCGGATCAAATTCTCCGTCGTGTGCTTCGTAGTAACACTTGCCCGGATCCACATCTCTCGATTGGGCGTTTATGGTTGATATTGTGGGTGCCTGGCCGTCATAAATGAATAATTTATAGGTACAATTCTGTGAGTTGCCCTTTGTGTCAGTGGCTGTCCAAACAATGGTGTATGGTCCGGTGGATAGAGTGGTGCCATCCAGCGTTTCGCCAACGCCCGGTGTCCCGTTAATCGTGTAGGCCAAAGTAATATCTTCGTTAGCATCGCAGTTGTCCGACAAGTCTGTTGGATCGAGCTCAGCACCTACGATTGTATATTCGCAAGAACCATCAATGGCCTGGCGGCTGACATTTCCGTAGCAGGTAAAGGTTGGTGCCTGATTGTCGGAAACATTTAAAGTAAAAGGAGTAGACTCAACAGTTAAACCATAGCTGTCAACAACTGTCCATTTTATCGAATAATCGTTTGCACTTGGTGGTATTTGATGGCCCGATAGTGTATTTGCACCGGTTTGTGGTGTAGAGTAGGCACCGCCTGAAATTTCATAATAAACAGTGTCAATTTCACAATTGTCAGAAAGATCGGAAGGATCGAAAATTGGATTTGGAACAGTGTAAAAACATTCGCCCGGATCGGTATTTCTTTCAAAATGTTCAGAGGCAATTGTAAATGTCGGATATTGATTGTCGATTATTTTGACATAAATCGTACAGCTGTTTGTATTTCCAGAATAATCCACAACTGTCCATACAATTGGATATTCTCCAACAGGAAGTTGTTTACCAAGAAGTGTATTTGTGTGGTCAAAACTATTAGTTAATGTATACGAACATTCATCGGAAACCACTTCAGGATTAAATCTGAGGTCGGGAACCTGGAAAAAGCACAACCCATCGTCGGTGTTTTCTTCAAAAGGAGCAAGCTCAGTACTTCCGGAAGCACAGGTAATACTTGGTGGTGTTGGATCGGTAACAGTAATTGTAAACTGCATTTCAGATACATTGTCATCAGTATCAATGGCCTGGTATTTAACGGTGTAAACGCCAATGTTTAATAAACCACCCTTTACCGGTCCTGAGATTTTTGAAAGTAGTGGAGATGAGTCGCAATTGTCGCTTACGGTTGGTTCGGTCCAGCTTACTGCAACCGCACAACCCGAACTTACTGATACATTCATGTTGCTAATTGTAGAAATAACCGGTGCGGTTTCATCCACAACTTCAACTCTGAATAAAATGGTTTTTGTATTGACTCCGTCGCTGGCTCTCCAGTTTATGGTTGTAGTTCCAAGCGGCAGGGGAGTGCCGGCCAGTGTTGTTCCTTCTGTCCAGTCGCCGCTGTTAATTTTGTATTCAAGTGTTAATTCGGCTTCGCCGCAATTATCCGATGCAGTTGGATCAAATTCATTTCCAACAGCCACATAGGCGCATCCTGTTGTTGCACTTCTGTATTGGTTCGGAATACTTGAGAGGGTTGGCTCCTGATTGTCAACAACGGTTTTTGTAAATACAAAAGCAGTGGCAGTTGGTGTTCCACTGCCATCAACAGCTGTCCAGCTTATGGTATTTACCCCCGGATTCAGGCTTTCGCCAATCATCGAACCGGTACCACTTAATGTAGTAGCTCCGCTTACAGTATAACTTAAAGTTGCACCTGAACAGTTGTCGGTTAAGGTCGGATCAAATTCGCTTCCTTTTACTGTGTAGTCGCAAGCATCTGCGTCGGTATATACCGTGCCGTTTTGTGTTGTGGCTTTACTTACAATTACAGGAGGAATGGTATCGAGAACTGTAACTGTAGAATTACAAGTGTTTGTATTGCCCGATTCGTCGTCAACAGTTAAAACAACAGTGTTTGCTCCCAGATTCGAACAAGTGAAGGTTGATTTATTGATACTTAAGTCGAGGTTGGCTGCACTGGTACAGTTGTCGCTTGAATTATTATTGATATCAGTGGCCGAAATGGTTGCCTCGCCGGATGCATCAAGATAAATCGTCAGATTGTTACAAACTGCAGTTGGATTTTCGCTGTCGGTTACGGTAACATCGAATGAACAAACAGCGCTGGTGTTATTGGAAGAATCTTTAACGCTGTAAGTTACAGTAGTTGTTCCCACCGAAAACGGTGAATTTGGTTCAGGCGAAATGGTCCAAATCAGATTGTCACTTGATGTACAATTATCGGTGGCGGTTGGTGCAGTCCATGTAACAAGTGCGTCGCATTCGCCTTCATCCACTGCCTGGGTAATATTTGAAGGACAATTGGCGATTACTGGTTTTTGGTCGTCGCGCACGGTAATTGTGAACCTGCATGTGTCGCTTACATTGTCGTTTTCATCTTTAGCTACGTAGGTTACAGAAGTAACACCAACATTAAATAAATCGCCGGGTTCATGACTTTTTTCCCAAACAATATTTGCTGATGAAGTGCAATTGTCGCTAACAGTTGGTTCTGTCCAGTTTACATTTGCCGAGCATGATCCGGCAGCACTTGTGCGCGAAATATTGGCCGGACAATTTGAAATTACAGGCTTTTCGTTGTCGTTTACAGTTATTGTAAAACTACAAGGAGTACTTGTGTTTCCCGATTCATCGGTTACGGTGTAGGTAACAGTTGTTGTTCCCACAGGGAAAGTACTTCCCGGAGTGTGCGACTTGTCCCAAACCAAATTTTCCGTTAACGTGGCATTGTCGCTTGCTGTTGGTTCTGTCCAGCTAACTACTGCATCGCAATTTCCTTCGTCGTTATTTACTGTTATGTTTTCAGGGCAGTCAATTATAACAGGTGCGCCATCGTCCGATACACTTACGTCAAAACTGCAGGTATCTTTATTACCTGCAGCATCGGTTACTATAAAAGTATTTATTGTTGTTCCTACCGGAAATTGAGAATTACTTGCAAGTCCGGTTGTTTGAACGGTGCTTGCTCCTGCGCAATTGTCGATGCCTTCCGGAGCGGTGAAACTAACGGTTGCAAAATTTTCACCACTGTCCACTCCAACTGAAATATTTCCGGGGCAACTAATTACAGGATTTTGATTATCGGTAATGGTAACTGTAAAACTTTCGTCGTGTATATTGCCGGCCAGATCTTCCGCCCGGTAGGTAATTGTAGTCTCTCCAACCGGGAAAAGTGTTTCGCTCGCCGGTCCTGCAATTTGCGAAATAGTCGATCCTGTACAATTGTCATCAGCTGTTGGTGCTGTCCATGATATCACTGCACCACATTCATCAATATCGTTAGTTGCTGAAATATTTGAAGGTAAGTTGGTAATACTTGGGTTGGTTTCGTCGTTAACAGTTACCGTAAACTGACAGTCGGCAGAGTTGCCATATTCATCTTCAGCAGTAATTGTTACCAGCTGAGTTGAACCATGCCCGCCAGTTAATACAGTGGTAGCAACCGGCGATTGCGAAAGTGAGATAGTACCCGATTCGGTACAATTATCGCTGGCAGCAATACTTAATAAACTAATGTAATTGGGCAAAACCGCATTACAGTCTGCTGAATTGCTTGTTAAATTTTGTGCCCCCGGACAATTATCGAAAGTTGGATTTTCTTTGTCTTCAACGGTTATTGTTACACTCCATGTTGCGGTATTTCCATGGGTGTCGTAGGCAGTCCAAACAATTGCATTTTCGCCAACACCTAAAAGTAGAGAGCCAAGCGTTGTTGACGCATTTGTACCATTTTCTGTTCCGCCGTTAATCGAATAGGTAAGTTTATCAATGGCACAATTATCGGTTAAAACAGTAGGATCGTATTCGGCGCCCGAAACAACATAACCACAATTTCCGCTGGTATTTGTTTTTGTTTCGTTTACGGCAGTACCATTAATAACAGGCTGCTCGCTGTCGGTAACCGTTACGTCAAAATCGCAGGTAGCTTCGTTTCCGGCTTCATCGCGAACAGTAATTTCAACGTTTTGTATTGTGCCGTCGCCACTTAAAGTTGTACCTGCAACCGGTGCCTGTGAAATTACTAATGCGCCGTCGGCTGTACAATTATCGTGTGCAGTAACCATACTTGTATAGTCGGGTAGGCTAACCTGGCAATTTGAAAGTGGATTTAAAGTTTGATCGCCCGGACAAGTAACCGTTGGATTTACATTTTCAAGTGTTACGGCCAAATTTTCGGTAATCAAACATCCGCCTGGACTGTATGCGCGTATTTTATAATTTGTATTTTCGGTTATTGAAATTGTTTGTGGCAGATCGCCAATTTTTGAAGTATTTCCGGCATCCCATAATTCTACAATACTATCGTAAGTAGCGGTGTAGCTAACTACAAAATCGGTATTGTAACAAACCGGATTACCCGAATTCACTGTTAAACTTAAATTTGCAACAAGCGGATTTACCGAAACAGTAGCTTGCGCAGAACTAATGGGTAAGGAGAAATTATTTGCATCCTTTACACTAATTAGTTCGTAATTTGTAGTTGTTGTTGGCGAAACAGATATTGCCGCACCTCCATATAAAGGACTTTCCGGGTTGGCATTACTCGTATAATTGGATACCGTGAAATCATCGGTTCCGTCGGAATAAACGATTGTGTACGGCCCAATACTTGCACCTATAATAACTTGTATTGTTGTTGACTCTCCTTCGCAAATCGTACTTTCTCCTTTGTTTGTAATAAATGCCTGCTGGGCATTTAATTGTGTTGCAAACGCAAAAAGAATAACAAAAAGACTTACGAAAAGCTTCGTGTTGAAATGTGATTTTCCAGATTTTGGAAAATGAAAATTACTTGATATCATGGTCGGAAATTTTTGTTCGGAGAATGCATACGTCAGTTGGCGTCTATTGTGTGTTTTTTTCATCATATGTTAATTTAGTTGACTGGAGAAGGCATCGCTAAAACAATTCCCTGTAAGAATGTTTTGTGGACATTTTAATGCTCTTCCCTCTGTAAACATTTGATCTTTTTTTGTCCCGATTTTAGCAAATGTTTACTTATGCTATTTTAAATATTAATGATGAAATTTAGTATTTGATGAGTGCTGATTTTGCGGGTTCACGTGCCGCATTTGTGGGGGGAAAAAGACCTGAGAGAGACTAGGCAATTTGCTGATTTTATATCAGAACTATGTTGAGTGTTTATAAAAAACAGCAAATGTACTGTTTGTTGTCAATTTGTTTTAGTATAAAATTGTACCGAAAGATAAGTTTTTTAATTTTTTCACTTTTATGTAAAATGCTTATTAGCATCAAATTCCGCAATACTATATGTGGTTGAGAATTAGAGAGTAGATAATTCTAATCTTCTTTGTAATTAACTCTTTAATGCTTTCATATTTTAGTTATGATGATAGGAGTATTGAGTTGTTTGGCAGAACGTTTTTTTAAAACCTAACGATAATTAAAGGGCATTGTGCAGTGATAATTAACAAAGTAGTATTGCAATTTTAAAATTTGGAAAATATGAAATTATGTTAATCTAAAGTATAAATGAATGCATTCTTAGAAATATAAAGAGTTCTAAAATGAGTATTTGATTTCAGAATCGTGGTGTTTTTTACGTATACAATTTTGCAATATTTGGTTAAACAGAAAAATTTAAACGGGCATTGCTTTTAAAAGATATGCGATTAAAACACCCAGATAATTTCCGATGGCATAACCTGCAATTCCAACCACCAAACCGGTTAAAATAATTTCTTTGTTTTTTAATGCTCCGGCAACAACAGGTACAAAAGGTGGCGAACAAATAAGTGCACTTGTCGAGATAATTACTGTGTCGGCATCGATTTTAAAAATACGTGCCAGAATGATATGAATAATGTGCGAACCGTAAACTGCCAAAGCAACGTAATAAAACAGTGAAAACGAAATGTCTGATAATTTACTTATATCGGCCATTGAGGCTACCGTTAAACTAAAAATAAGGATGAGGTACATACCCAGCTGGAATGTTTTTTTTATGGCTTTGATTCTGGGGACAAAGGATAAGCCAATTCCGAAAGAGGTTATTAGCAGAATGATAACAGCGGTAGAATATTCTTTCGGTACCAGTAAACTAATTGCATAACTTACTCCTAAAATGGTAACCGATAAACCCAGCGCAACCAGCAATGGAAGTAAGGTTTGTTTTTTTAGCATTCCATCATACGATTCAAATTCTTCTTCGGTATTAATCTGGTCGGTGGAATTCTGGATTTTAAGTGGTTTATAAGCAGGCAAAAACCAGAGAAATACTTTTTGCCCCACCGACAAAATAAAAACAAGATAAATGGCACCCAAAGTCATGTCGTAGGTGTGGGTCATAATGTACAATTCCTGCGAAACATCAAGTGCAGTTTTCATGGCTGCCATATTGGGGGTTCCGCCGGTGTAAACGCCAACCAACATTCCCGAAACCTGCCAAATGTTTTCGATGCTGCCGTAAAAAATGAAATATCCGGCAATAATAACAATCAGTACCGAAACCAATCCGGTGAGAAAGGCCATAAAAGCCGAACGCGCCATTTTAATCCAGGCTTTTACATCAACTGAAAAAAGAATTAATGGAAGTGAGAGTGGTATGGTAATTTCAGTAAGAAGGTTTTGATAGGTTTCTGCACCTTCTGGCAAAATATCCATATTCCCAATTATCAAACCTACACCATAACAGATTAACACGGCACCTATTTTTTTCAAAATCGAAAAACGACCTTCTAAGTAAATTACAATAAGCGGGGTGATAATAAATAGAATGATAAGCGCCAGAAAAGGTGTCTCCATAGGTCTGATTTTTCACTTAATTAGTGGGTAAAGATATCAGAATGACTTAAAATGGCAAACAGGAATATTTTATTTAGTTGGTCTTCGGTTTCTTGCCCACAACTATACCAATGGAGATTTGAAACATACTTTTCTTTTCATCAAGGTTATTGTAATACGAGTTGAGGGTTGCAAACGAAGGATAAAAGGCAAGTTCAATAGTGGGTTTTAAAAAGTTTTCGGCATCTCCCAGTGGTCTGATTCCTGCTATAATTCCGAAGTAGTTTAAATGAAAAAAATCGTTGCCGCTTTTGTCAATTTCTTCGCTGTTTGTATATTTTCCACCATCGGGATTAAGTTGCCACGAAGATGTTGAACCGGTTGTTTTAGAGTTTATGTAGCAGCCGGCATGTACTCCAAAATAATAGTCTGTTACAACATAGGGCTGGCGGTCGATTTCATAAATCACTTTTAAATAGGTGCTGAATGCACGATGTTGAAAGTCGCCATCGCCACCTCCGCCTAAAGCTTCAAGTTTGTATGTTTCCTTTATTCCTGTGAAAGCCAAGCCCGGAGTAAGCAGGATCTGCGGTGTTTTTTTTAGCAATTTGAGTTCTTTCTCCAGAAACAAGTTATAATTGCCGCTGTTAATGTTGTAATCGTAGTGTGCATTGTCAGATACTTTGGCTCCCGTAATAAATGGGTACCCAACACCAATTGTGATGAATGAGTTTTCCTGGGCAACAAGGCTCAATGTCAAAAAAAGAAACAGGCCTGAAAGAAGAAAGCGTGTCATAGTGAAGGTAATTTTTTTTCTAAAGGTACTGATTTATGTAAAGTAGGCAATACCAATCCAATTTTTATCTCCATTCGCAAACAGCCGCTGCTTATGCCTCTCCAAAACCTCCGCCGCCGGGTGTTTCAATAACAAATGTTTCGCCTTTTTCGATATTTACATTTTGGATGGAATCAAGTGTAAATTCCTCTCCGTTTTTTCGAATAATTTTCTGATTACCGGCTTTGCCGCTCTTTCCGCCATCTAGTCCGTATGGGCCCGAGTTCCGGCGCTGTGACAATACAGAAAGATTTACCGGCTCGAGAAACTTAATTATCCGTTTAATGCCATCGCCACCTGTCCATTTTCCTTTTCCTCCCGAGTTTTTTCGAATGCTGAATTCTTCCAGACGAACCGGGTAACGAAACTCCAGAATTTCAGGATCGGTGATTCGGGTATTAGTCATGTGATGATGAACAGCACTGGCTCCGTTAAAACCATCTCCGGCTCCGCAACCCCCACAAATGGTTTCGTAATAGCCAAAATTATCGTTGCCAAACAGGGTGTTGTTCATGGTACCCTGGCTGGCTGCAACAACTCCAAAGGCTTTTAGCAAAGTGTCGGTCAGGCGTTGACTGATTTCAACATTTCCTCCAACAACCGCAGGACAAAAAGCAGGATCATCGCTAAAATCGGGATTAAGCAGGCTGGTTGGAAGAATAAAATTTACGGGCTCAAGCAAACCGTCGTTAAGCGGGATTGGCTCGTTTAATAACAGGCGTAAAACATAAATACTTACACTTTTTACAATGGCTTCGGTGGCATTCATATTGCCATTGTGCACCGGTGCACTTCCGGTAAAATCAATCCTACAGTTGCCGTTATTCAGTTCGATATTTACTTTTAGCGGAGAACCATCGTCCAGAAATTCGGTGGCAGAATACGTTCCATTCTGAAACTTATTGAGTGTTGCCCTCATTTTTGATGAGGCATGTTCGCGCAGCAAGTCAAGGTATTTTTGAACTGTTTCTTTTCCATGATTTGTTATTAACCCAAGCAAAGCCTCCACTCCATTTTTATTGGCTGCCAAAGCTGCATTTAAATCGGCCAGATTTTCTTCAACCGACCGGGTAGGATAATTGGCGTTTATAAGAATGGCTCGCATTCCATCCCAGTTGGGGCGGCCATTTTTTACCAGGTAAAAGGGTGAAATGCACACGCCCTCTTCATCCAGGTTTTTTGCATTTGGCGGCATCGATCCCGGGCTGATGCCGCCAATTTCGGAATGATGAGCACGGTTTACCACAAAACCCACCCGTTCGTTTTTATAAAATACCGGGGTAACAACAGTTACGTCGGGCAGGTGCGAACCGCCATATTTAGGATGGTTGGTTACCAGTGAGTCTCCCTCCTCAAAGCGATAATGTTTTAACAGCGTTTGTACACAAACACCCAGCCCGCCCAAATGCACCGGAATGTGAGGGGCGTTAGCAACCAGCCGGCCTTCGGCATCGAGTAGTGCACATGAAAAATCGAGACGCTCCTTAATATTTACCGATAGAGAAGTGCGTTGCAGCAAGGCTCCCATATTTTCGGCAACAGCCATAAAACGGTTGGTAAAAAGCTCCAGCTCGGTTTCGCGGGTTTGCGTTTGGGTAACTTCGGTTTTTTCCAAATCGCAAGTTAAAATGGCTGTGCCCGAATTATCCATTTTAAATTTCCAGCCCTTTTTTATAAAGGTTGTCGAAAAGTTGTCAGGGAATAATGCAGGCCCCTCAAAACAGGCCCCCGGGTTTAATTTATTACGAATATAAAGCGGAATGTTGTGCGTCGTTTCTGTCTCAGGTTTTGGCGTGTATTTTTGAACATATAGATTCGATTTTTTTGAATTGGCAGTATCAACAGTTGCAATTACACGCACAGCTTCCACCTCAATTTCGCGATTGGTAACTTTGTGCCCGTATAGTTTTTGGTATGCTTCATGAAAATCAACAACCAATTGCCGGGGATCTGAAAAACTGATTTCAAGACTGGAATCCTGGCCTTTAAAACGAAGAAAAACCATTTGCTGACGAATGTGAATTTTTTCAGTTTGAAATCCCTCACTGGTTAACTTTTGAGTGGCTTCGTTTTCAATTTCGCTAAGCCAAACCGAAAGTTGGTTTTTAACCGTATTTATATTCTGCAGAACCTGTTTTTCGGCAAACCGTTCGATGGCAGCGTTGCCAATTCCATAGGCGCTTAGTAGTCCGGCATCTTCGGGTAAAAGTATGGTTTGAATACCCAGGATTTCAGCAATGTCGCAGGCGTGTAACCCGCCGGCTCCACCAAAAGTCACCAGTGCAAAGTTTTTAGGATCGTAACCTTTCGAAATGGAAATTTTTCGGATAGCACCGGCCATAATTTCATTGGCAATATCAATAAATCCCCTTAATACAGTTTCGGCAGTGTGTTTTTTTTCTGTGGTTTCTTCAATCTTTTTTATCAGTTGGTTTAACCTGTTTTGGGCTGCTTCTTTAAAAACAGGAATACCAAACTGGCTTGTGTCGAGTCGGTTGAGCAAAAGATTTACATCGGTAATGGTGAGCGGCCCACCCGCACCATAACAAGCCGGGCCGGGATTTGCTCCGGCACTTTCGGGACCGACAAAAAGTTTGTAGCCATCGAAACCACAAATAGAGCCACCGCCGGCAGCCACTGTTTCAATGGCAATGGCCGGACTATTTATTTTTGCATCGCCAACCTGAACCTCAAACCGGTAATCAAACTCACCATCGATTCGCGAAACATCGGTACTCGTTCCTCCCATATCGAAGGTAATAAGTTGGGTGAATCCGCTTTGCTGCCCAATTTTTTTTGCCCCGACAACACCACCCGCCGGGCCACTTAATAAACTGTCTTTGGGATGAAACTTATTCGCCGACACCAAACCTCCGGCACTTGTCATAATCTGGAACGATTGTTTTCCGATACGTTTTGAAATGCGATTTACATAGTTGTAAATAATGGGCGAGAGGTAAGAATTGACGACTGTGGTTTCGGCGCGGTTTACTATTTTTATTAAAGGTGAAAGCTCTGTTGATGTAGAAATAAACTGAAATCCGGCATCTTTCAGAATCCGAGCAATCTGTTTTTCATGAACAGGATTAATGTAGGAATTCATTAAAGTAACAGCCACCGACTCAATTTCATTTTGGTCGATTTCCTGAATCTGACTTAAAAAATGATCCGAATTTAATTCTTGCAGAATCTTTCCTTTGGCATCAATCCGCTCATCGACTTCAATAATTTTATGGGTAATTTGTTTGGGTTTTATAACATTCAACGCAAAAATATCGGGGCGGCTCTGGTTGCCAATTTTCAACAAATCGGCAAATCCTTTGGTAACGACAAACAGTGTTTTTGCACCTTTGTTTTCGAGTAGTGCATTTGTGCCTTTTGTCGATCCCAGCTTTAATTGCAGGTCGGGAAAAGTATCGTGTAATCCGGTTTCTGTGATCAGTCGTGCGCCTAAAACCGGTGCTTCTTCATTCGAAGTTATTTCAAAATTTTGCCCTTCCCAGGAATTGTTTACTACTGCTTGATTTAACTCAATCGTGCGGGAAACGGGATCAAAATTTTTGATTTTTAAATCGGTATATTCTGCATTTAACAGCCGAAAGGAAAAATCGTTCAGAATGTTTTGTTGCAGGTTCCAGGCCTCCGAAATTGTAAATTCATTTTCAGAAATTACCGTTTTAACGGTACTTCGTAAACTGCTGCTGCTTAAAACTTTTTGCCGGTATTGTTTCCCGGTTTCGTCCACCCCGATGCAATCGGTAAAAGTGCCGCCGGTATCAACAAAAAGCCGGAAATATTTTTGATTCATTTTTTTAGATTTTGTACATTCTTACTCCTCTCTTTTTTGGGCTGGCGGAATAGTTTTTTTCGTTCCTTTCATCCACACCCCGGTTGAGATTAAAAGCGAGACAATAGTAATGCTGATAATGATTGTATTGACCGGCGATGTATTTGGTGCAAACACCGAATAAATAGCTTTTGTTGCACTGTTTAATCCCAAAATTAGGGTTGTAAAAATTACCACAATCATTAAAATATTCAATAAAAGTGGATTACTTTGATTTCCTGTGATTTTAGGATTATTGATTACCATAAACAGAAAGATGCTAACGAAAGGGAGCAGAAATCCGTTTAATGCCTGTGCCAAAATAATTGCCGGAATTGGTTTTACATTTCCGATGGCAAAACCAATGCCGATGAGCAAAACCACAATCCAGCCCAACTTAAAATTAAACGAGTTGGTTTCCCATTTTTCAGGATTTTTATTTCCGAACAAACTTTTTAAAGTAATGGCTGCAGCCAGAGGTGCGGTAACAGCCGATGTAAATCCGGCTGCAAATAATCCAAATCCCAGCAGGTATTTTCCGGCCGGGCCAATTTTCTGTTGAAGCATCCGGGCTAATTCTTCGAAAGAAAACTCTGCCAGAACCGATGTGCCAACCACCAAAACTGCCATGGAAAATACTCCTCCCAGCAGAATGGCAATGGAAAGTCCGAAACGCATTTCTTTTGTCGTTTGGTTTTTGTTTGAAATTCCCGAGCCCAGAAATAAATTGTAGGGAACAATTGTGGTTCCGATAAGCCCCAAAACCAAAATGCCGGCTTGCGGGCTTGTGGGAATTTGCGGAATAAAAGCTCCTTTTAAGATTTCAGAGAAGGAAGGTTGTATTAAAAATGCGGCGATGAGAAATCCAAGCCCCATTAAAACCACCACAAAACCCATTATGGTTGAAATAATTTTTAAAGATGGAATGTTTAAAATTACAGCAGCCAATGCTCCAATAAATAAGACCAGAATGTAGGCCGGAATCTGGAAAATCAAACGAAATCCGGCAACTGCACCCAGTAAATTTCCCATCTCGTAGGCTGCGGCACCCAAAACAATAGCCCCTAAAACCAGTAGCAAAACCAAAAGCCGTGATTTACTTTTTTCGAACTGTGAAACTATGGCTTGTCCCAGGTTTTTCCCTGAAACGATGGTTAAACGGGCGGCTGCTTCCTGCAAAAGAAAACATGCAAAGGTAGAGAATAACAGGGCCCAAAGTAACTCGGTGCCAAAAGCTGCTCCCGATTTTGCTGCCGTGGTTATTGTTCCGGGTCCAATAAATGCCGCCGAAACTACTGACCAGAATAATATACTTAGGATGCGTTTTTTTGTTGACATTCGATAAAAATAGTGAAAGAAATGAAATGAATTGAATTGAATTTGAAGATTGGGCGGTCCTTAATTTTAGTAATCAGATTAATAATGTGGAGACTTTGCTTTTCGTATTCAAAATAATGTTGTGGATTTCATTAGGACTATTTTCAATGAAGCACGAAATTTTTCTATCTCTCATCTTGAATGGGGATTATTAATTGTCAACCTATAAATAACAAAACTTTCCCAGAAGTCTTTTTATGCACATAAGTGGTTTAAGAATTCCATTTTTCTGATTAAAAAATGAGGCTTTTTGAATATCGAAATAAGAGTTACGAACTAGGAGATGCTCTTTTGATCGTCTAGATTTACATTTGGCTTTTTAGCTTTTTCTGTCAGTAAACAAAACAGCTGTCCAACGACTGGAATTCGTAAGCATTTTGCTAGCTGCCAGAAAACAAAGAAGATATGGACACACAAAAATTTCAATTATGAAACAAATACGATTGAACCCCAAACTGAAGATTATTGATGTTCAGGATTGCCAAATAACCAGCGTGAAGAGAGGTATAAGAGTAGTACGTTTAATACTTGCAACAGCGGTGGTTTTAACGGCTCAAAGTTGCCTAAACGATATTTCGAACAATGATCCTGCTATTGAAAGCGAGTTAAATATTGAAAAAGCAATGGTGCCTGACGAATTCAGTTATGCAACTTCAAAAGATGTAGAAGTAAGTTTAACCGTGCCGGAATATTTAAATTCGGCTGTTTTTTCGTTGGTGGCCTATACTAAAGATGTGGATAGTTTAAAAATTGCCAAAGCAACTTTTGATGCAAACGGTAATTTCCAATCAACCTACACTGTTCCGGCTTATACCGATTCACTTGTTGTTAATTCGGGATACCTGGGATTAATAGATAGAGTTGCCGTTGCGATTATTGATGGTAAAGCTGTTTTTGATTACCGAACTTTTTATACCGAAAGCGATAAATCAGCCGAGGTTTATTCACCTGGTTCCTTAAAATCGGCCAGTGCGAGCGGATTTACATACATGGGAACCTATAATTCAAGTGGGGTGCCCAGCTACCTGGTTACTCCCGACGTAATTCAGCAAAATTTGCTGGATGATGTAAATGCATCGTTACCGGAAAATAAGAAGGTTCCGGTTGTAAATCCGGAATACATTGCAAGCGGAACTGAAACGAATATAGTTCTAACAAAAACAGCCGATGTGTGGGTAACTTTTGTTGCCGAAGGCGCCGGTTACAAAAATGCACTTGGTTACTATACCTATAAAGTTGGTGAAGAACCCCAATCGGTGGAAGACATTTCTGCTTTAAATATTGTTTTTCCCAATGCTTCATTTGTTGGCTCGGGAGGAGGATTACGTTCGGGTGATAAAGTAAAACTGGGCCGCTTTAGCGCAGGAACCGTGGTCGCCTGGTTTTTAGTTGCCGATGGTTTTGCTTCCAATGTGGTGACCAACAGGCGTGGTGTTTATTATTCGCAGCCCAGTTTAAATATTGAAACAAATCCTACCTTGAAAACGCACATGGTAATGCTTTGGGATAAATCGCGTGAAACCTTTTTATTTGGTTTCGAAGATATTCAACGCGATAATTCGGGCTGCGATCAGGATTTTAACGACCTGGTATTTTATGCTACCGCAAATCCGGTTGATGCAGTGCAACGCGATAATGTAGTTTCTCTAAAAGCAGCAAACGATTCGGATGGAGATGGAATTAATGATGAATTGGACGATTTTCCTTATGATCCAAACAAATCGTTTAACAACTATGCTCCGGCTGAAGGAGAAAACGGTGTGGTTGCGTTCGAAGATTTGTGGCCAAGTAAAGGCGATTACGATTTTAATGATTTGGTTGTTGATTACAAGTTTAATACAATTGCCGATGCACAGAATATGATATCTACGCTTGAAGCCGATTTTATAATTAAAAATATCGGAGGTGTTTATGAAAATGGTTTTGCCTTTGTTTTACCCATTGCCTCTTCGTTGGTTAAAAATGTTGAAAACCAGATAATGAATGTCGGCTACGTCGATTTAAATTCGAATAGAACTGAAGCAGGACTTTCGAATGCGGTTATTTTTGTAACTGAAAATGCAATACATATGGAAGGAGATACAATTCATATTGTTGTTAATTTTACACAATCGGTTAACAAAAGTGTGTTAGGCAGCCCTCCGTATAATCCTTTTATTGTGGTTGACGGCAACCGTTCGAAGGAAGTACATTTGCCCGATTTGGCACCTACTTCAAAAGGAATTCAGTTTCTGGGCACAAAAGATGATTACAGCGATGCAAGCGTGGGCAGGTATTTTAAAACCGACCGCAATTTGCCATGGGCATTAAATATTTATGCAAGCTTTAACGCACCGCCCGAAAAAGTTTCAATCGATGTGGTTTATCCAAAGTTTGTTCCCTGGGCAAACTCAGGGGGAACAACTAATTTAGATTGGTATAAAAATTAATAATTCAGAAAATAACACATTCATTTTAACGAGTGATCTTGCAAAGGGTCACTCGTTTTTAGTTGGATGAAATTGATTTCAAAATTTTTCTGTTATTTTTCTTCCTATTCAGAAACTTCAAAAATCCAGTTTTTCATAAGTTCCAAAACGTCGGGCGAAATGGTTTCTTCCAATTGTGAATATTCAATTGGCGAACCTGTTTTGCAATTCTGGAAGAGGTGATTAAGGCTGGGCAGTTCAATTGTTTTGAAGTTTTTGTTTCCTCCTTCGGTCAACGCTTTGTCTATGGCGCTTAGGTTCGATTTTGGTGGAACCTGCACATCTTTTTCGCCAATCATTGCCAAAACCGGACAAGCAACTTTAGTTAGTGCGGGATAGGGATTGTAGTTTACAAAAAAGTAAAACCAGTTGTTGTTGTAGGCTGCAATTTGCTGATCCACCATTTTTTTTCGGTCATCATCCATCATTTTGTACATTCCGCCGGTAAACGCTTTTCTGAATGCTGCTGTCCGGGCTTCCTGATCGGCTTCCGTTTTTAAAATGTTTATTATTCCTTTTATAACAAACAATTTGGCGTTTGTTGCCTGTTCCGATAAACCGGTTGCTTTTGCCGAAAGTTCGGTTTGTTCCAGTAAAATTGAATCTCCTGCAGTACCCGGTCCGGCCATCAGAATAATAAATGCAACATCTTCCGATTTGTTGGCAACCATCGGGGCAATTAATCCGCCTTCACTGTGACCGATCAGTCCAATCCGGGTTGGCGAAATATCTTTTCTCGATTTTAGATATTCAATTCCACAGAGTACATCGCCTGCAAAATCTTTGCTTGTGGCTTCTCTTGTGCTTCCTTCCGATCCTTCCACGCCACGGTCGTCAACCCGTAAAACGGCAATCCCGTGTTTTGCAAAATAGTCGGCAATTACAAAAAACGGTTTGTGTTCATAGATGGTTTCGTCGCGGTCTTGTGCTCCTGAACCACTGATTAGTAGAACTGCCGGACAATTGTTTGCATTTTTAGGAAGTGTCAGCGTTCCTGCTAATTTGAATCCCGATTCAGGGTTGGTGTATTCCACATATTCTGATACATATGAAAAAGGAGGCTGTGGCGTTTGCGGACGTTTGATAATTTTTACCTCGCCTGTTTTTTTAAGGTTTAATACCAGTTTCTGACCACCTTGTACCCATTCTCCGGCGATGGAGTCGGGAGTAATAAATTGTCCGTGATAAGTACTCAGTATGGCAGGTACTTGTAATAAAATACTGTCCTTACTGAGCTTTGTCTCTTCAACCGGAAGGTTTAATGCACCTTGCTGAGGCACATCTAATTTTGTGGTCAAATTGCCTTCCTCGTCCTCCGAAATATTAAAAACCATTTCCAGCTTCGCACCCGGGAGTTCAATTTCTCCTTTCCAACTACCAATTACTGCCTTATTCTGAGCTTTACTGCTTGTCGAAAAAACTGTAAGAATAAAAAGGAGCAGCAGTGGGTAGTTCGTTTTCATGGTTTAAATTTTTAACGATTGGCAAGTGAAATGTGATTACTTTTTATCCAACACTTTAATTTCATTTAACAGAATTTCCAGGGCAGGGGAAACCATTCCTCCATGATCAAATGCATCCAGTTCGTATAGTACCGTATTTTTATGTCCGGCTACTTTCATCATTCGGTACATATAAGCATTCTCTTCGTAACGTCCGAGCATTTCGCGTTCGCGGTCGCCTGTAATTAAAACCAGTGGTGGTGCATCGTCACGCACAAAATAAAGGGGCGCAAATTTGTCGATAATTGGTTGGGTTCCTTCAATTCCCCTTTCCTGCCGAACCGTAAAATGAGTAATGGTATGTCCGCTAAAAGGAATCAACATGGCAATGTTGTTGGCATCGATGTTGTATTTTGCCAGGTACGATTTGTCCATGCCAACCATACTGGTAAGATAACCACCGGCCGAGTGACCCGAAACCACAATTTTACTTTTGTTGCCACCGTATTTTTCAATGTTGTTAAAAACCCATGCAACTGCTGCTGCGGCATCTTCGATGTAAACAGGGCATTTCACTTTCGGAGACAAGCGGTAGTTTACAGCTACAACTGCAATTCCTTTTTCCTTTAATTTTTCGGGAATAAATTTACTTCCACCTGTAATTCCTCCTCCATGAAACCAAACAACCGTGGTAAAATCTTTTTCTGCCGGATAATAAATGTCTAATCGACAACGGCTATTCAGGTATTCGTCCTGCAAATCAGCTTGTGCTGTTTGGTACAATATGTTTTCTTCAAGTTTGTAATTTTCGCTTTTGTTTTGCGAATGGCCTTGTATGTTTACCAGTGTTACAAAGGCGAGAATAAACATCAATCTTAATGCGGAAATCTTCATTGGTCTTTGGTTTTTTTATTTGGTTTAAAAGTAAGAATTCAAATTCAATATGAAGAACATTTTTATTGTTTCCTTTTTTCTGGATAAATATTCGTAACTTCTTATTTTTATTCATTATAAATATGAATGAATTAAATTCGGAAACGTAAAAATTGTAATTTTAGAACGTGGACTGTTAATTAAAGAAAATATGGGAGCGAATAAAAATCTTCTGATTTATGTAGTGGAAGATAACAAAATGTACAATAAAATTGTAACTGAATTCTTGCTCAGAGAAGGATTCAAGAACGTTAAATCATTTCTTTCGGGAAAGGAATGTGTTCGAACAGTTAAAGGTGGTGAGTCGCCTGATATTGTAATTCAGGATTATCATTTACAGGATTCGACCGGAATAGAAGTGCTGGTAAACGTAAAAAAGCACAGTAAACATTCCGAATTTGTATTTCTTACTGCCAACGAAGATATGGAAGTTGCCGTGAATTCGATAAAATACGGTGCATACGACTATATCATAAAAGACAGTGAATTGTCGTTAAAAAAGGTGCTGAATAAAATTGATAAAATTTCGAAATTGATTCAGCTTCAACGCAGAAATAAGGTAATAAAAACAGCCATGATTGCATCGCTTTGTATATTGGTTGCCATTGTAATTTTTACTGCCCTGCATACTTTTTTTGATGCTTTTGGCTTGCAACGATAAGTAAAAGAATAACGAAATACAAAGGGCGGCTGTAAAATTTTTTACAGCCGCCCTTTCTTGTAAGTATGTATAACTTATGAAGCGTTTGTTGTAGCTTCAAGTCGTTTTAGTACCGAGAATATAAATGCTGCCGACACCAAACAAAGTACGACCAAAATGGTGAAGAATTGCCAAAGTTCGATGCGGTCCCAATAGTAGCCGATAAAACCTGCAGCCGCATTTCCAATTGCAGTGGCAGCAAACCAGCCACCTTGCGCCATCCCTTTGTATTTTGGAGGAGCTACTTTCGAAACAAAAGAAATTCCGATCGGACTTAGAAACAGTTCAGCAATGGTTAATATCAGGTAACAGGTAATTAGCCAATATGGCGAAATTAAGTTAGACGATACTCCTCCGTTTAACTCTCCTGGAGAAGTTAGTCCCAATGAACTTGCAATAAGTACTCCAAATCCAACTGCAGTAATAAGCATTCCATAACCAATTTTCTTTGGAGCTGAAGGTTCTTTCCCTTTTTTGCGCAAAGCAGTAAACATTCCAATTACAAGTGGTGTAAGGAATACGATAAATATTGGATTAAAATGCTGGAATTTTTGTGGAGTAATGGTGTAATCGCCGGTGTGAGAGCTGATTGTATAATAAGCCAAAGCCAAACTTACAACAATTACTGCTGCTCCAATTCCTTTTGTTTTTACTGCTTTTGCGGTAAAAACCAGAATAGTACCGATGATGGCAAACAGAATAGGAAGCAACTGAGTTAAATCGAAAAGAATGTAAGTACCCGGAGAAACATCACCCAATTGTGTGTAGTCGCGTGCAAAAATGGTCATTGTAAATCCGTTTTGGTGGAAAGCCATCCAGAAAAAGATAACCACTAAAAACACAAGTCCAAGTGCAATTAAACGTTCGCGAATCTGACTGGCAGATAATTGAATTACTTTGTCTTTGTGCGCTTCTGATTTTGCTTTTTGTTTTTCGGTTAAATCAGCATGTTTGTAGTATTTTCGAAACGATACAAAAATTATAAATGAAAGGATCATACTTGCTGCAGCAATTGCAAAACCTGCGTTGTACGATTGGCTTAAAGTATCGATGTATGAGTTTGAGAATGCAGTTAAATCGGTAAAACTTTCGCCCATTTGCGCTTTTGCAATTTCAGTAAGCTGATTTACATTTTCTAATTTTCCGGCTAAAAACTGATGCGCCAAATGCGGAATCGACGAGTCGTAAGTGAATCCTTTTTTTGCCAAAACCCAGTTGCCGATTGATTCGGCTGCGGTTGGTGCGAAAAAGGCTCCAATGTTAATACCCATATAAAAAATATTAAAGGCATTGTCGCGGTTTGAGTTGTAGCGCGGGTCGTCGTACATACTTCCGACCAAAGCCTGCAGGTTTCCTTTAAAGAATCCTGTACCCAAAGAGATAACTGCCAGTGCCAGGTAAACAGTCATAATGCCCATTCCGGGTAAGGATAATAATCCGTAACCCATAAACATCACTACGGTTCCGAGCGCAATGGTTTTCCCATAACCAAGCAGGTTGTCGGCAATGTAACCTCCCAACAAGGGAAGAAAGTAAATTCCAAACAAAAATGTACCGTAAACACTACCGGCTTCGGCTGTGGTAAAACCAAATTTCGCCTGTATGTAGAGTACGAAAATGGCAAGCATGGTATAGTAGCCAAATCGTTCGCCCATATTTGCGAAGAAAGCTACAATCAAACCTTTTGGATGATCTTTAAACATATTCTCTATAATTTTTGTAATTAATAATTCCCTTTTATCGTGCGTTCACAAATATAGAAATCTTTTTATCACGCAAAAGTTGATAAAGGTCAGGTTCAATGTTTTAAGGAATATTTCAATATGTCGTGAAACAGCTTTGAAATTCGGGTTTATTTCATTTGTATGCTTCCGATTTTATGTTGTATTTTTGATTGTCTAAATCAAAATGATGATTATGAATACTAAAAAAACATTTAGTTTTTTTATCCTGATATTTACCTGTTTTCAATTGTTTGCTCAAACCGATAAAATTTATACAAGGGCAGGCGATGTGTTGGTTGGAGAATTTAAATCGATGCAAAAGGCTGTATTGGTGTTTGATACCGATTATGCTGATAAGGAATTTCAAATTGATTGGACCGAAATAGACGGGCTGGAAATTGGTAATTCAATCATATACACATCGGATGGAATTCGGTATTACGGAGGATTAAAACCAATGTTGGATAAAGGGCGCCTGGTTCGTGTGATTGCCAAAGATCAGGAAATTATTATGCCCCTTGATGACATCGTGCAAATTACTTCGATAAAAGTAAATCTAAAAGAACGAATAATAATATCACTTGATGCCGGATTTTCGCTGACCAAAGCCAACAGTGTGCGACAAACTTCGGCACAGGGAAAAGCGAGTTATACCGGAGACAAATGGCGATTCAATGCCAACTTTAGTAATGTTGGAACCGTTCAAAAAGATGTGGATCCAACCGATCGCACCGAAGGAGGTTTTACTATTACCCGCGATATTTACCGAAATGCAATGATAATGGGAGGTAGCGAGTTTCTTAGCAACAGCGAACAGATGCTGGATTTGCGCTCGACAGGCAGGTTGGGAGTGGGGTATTACATCATCAGAAACAGTCGGATATATTTTCAGGCAGGTGCAGGTTTGGCACTTTCGCGTGAACATTATGGCGGCGATAATCCAACCAAAGCCAACAGTTTCGAGGGATTGGGATTGGCTGAGTTTAATGCCTACAATTTGAGCGACTTTTCATTTATGGCACAAATGTATACTTATCCCAGTTTTACCGATTGGGGCAGGTGGCGTGTGAATGCTGATATTTCGTTAAAATACGATTTGCCACTCGATTTTTATATCAAACTAAGTTATATCCATAATTTCGACAGTAATCCCTTAATCGATGTTTCTAAAAACGATTATGTATTCAAATCCAGTATTGGCTGGGAATGGGATTAATGTTCAATGAAATTATGCTGAAAAATTGCGCACAAAAGTTGGTATTTTTTGTTTCAAAACCTGCCAGTCACAAGTGTTTTTTATAATTTAGAGTAAACAATAACCGGAGTAGCCAATTTTGAATGCTGGCCTTCTGTTTTTCAAGCAACTGTCATGAAAATATTCACTACGAAACAAATAGCCGGGCTGGACGCTTATACCATAAAAAATGAACCCATTTTGGATATTGATTTAATGGAACGTGCTTCGTTACAGGTAAGTAACTGGCTGGTGCAGGAGTTTACCACGGAACGGAAAATGGTGTTTTTTGCCGGCCCGGGAAACAATGGAGGCGATGCTTTGGCCATTGCCCGTCAGCTGGCTGATCTGGATTATGTGTGTGAAGTATATCTGCTCGATTTTGGGAAAGTTTTAAAAGGATCGCCGGCGATAAACTGGCAACGACTTGAAGAGCAGGGAAAAGTGATTTTGCATAAAATTACAGCAATAAACGAATTTCCCGAAACGGAAGACTCGGATGTGATAATCGATGGTCTTTTTGGATCTGGGCTCACAAGGCCGCTGGAAGGTTTGCCTGCCGAAATCGTAAGAAAGATTAATCAGTTATCGAATAGTGTTGTGGCCATTGATATTCCAAGTGGATTAATGGGGGAAGACAATTCTGAAAATCAGTTGGAGAATATCATCCGTGCCGATTTTACCTTAACATTTCAGTTTGCAAAGCTTAGTTTTTTGTTTGCCGAAAATGCCGAATATGTGGGCGAGTGGGAAGTACTTCCAATTGGCTTGCATCCCGATGGAATTGAACAATTTGCTTCGCCTTATTTATTGGTGGAACAAAATGATATTCTGGATAAAATGCCGGTTCGGTCGAAATTCGATCACAAAGGGAACCTGGGGCATGCCCTGTTAATTGCAGGCAGTTACGGCAAAATGGGTGCAGCTGTTTTGGCTTCGAAAGCCTGTTTACGAGCCGGAGTGGGATTGTTAACCACGCATGTGCCACACATGGGCTACTCCATCATTCAAACTGCTGTTCCCGAGGCAATGGCTAGTATCGATCAACACGATTCAATGTTTACTCAATTTCCGGCTCTGGATGCTTTTTCTGCCATTGGAATTGGACCCGGCCTTGGGCAAAAACAAAATTCGCGAAAAGCTTTGTGCGAACTCTTGGAAACCGCCAAAATTCCACTGGTAATCGATGCCGATGCCTTAAATATACTTTCCGAAAATCCGAAATGGTTGGAAAAATTACCCGAAGGTTCAATACTTACACCTCATCCGGGCGAGTTTAAACGTCTGGTTGGCGATACTCAAAATTCATATCAAAGTATTCAGAAACAACTCGAATTTTCGGAAAAATACAAGTGTGTTGTTATTTTAAAAGGAGCGCACACAAGTGTTTCAACGGCCTCAGGGAACTTGTATTTTAATTCAACCGGAAACCCGGGAATGGCTACAGCCGGAAGTGGCGATGTGCTTACCGGAATAATTTTAGGTTTACTGGCACAGGAAATGAAATCGGAAGATGCGGCTGTTTTGGGCGTTTATTTACATGGTTTGGCAGGCGATTTAGCCGCTGCAAAAAAATCGGAAAACGCTTTAATAGCAGGCGATATAATTGAATTTATGGGTCAAGCATACAAACATCTCTCAAACGAACAATAGTTTATAATCAGTATGGAAAATAGGAAAGGCGTTGTGTTCGATTTTAACGGAACACTTTTTTGGGATACGCAATTGCAAAACGATTCGTGGGATCAGTTTTTGGCAAAGTATAATTTTAACTTAAGCGATGAAGAAAAATTAACCTGGGTACATGGAATAAATGCCAAAGACACTTTCGAATATTTATTTAAGAAAGAGTTGAGTGCTGAAGAAGTTGATCTTTATACCGAAGAAAAAGAAGTGATCTACCGGGCCATGTGTTTGGAAAAAGGAATGGATTTGGCTCCGGGAGCTCTGGATTTTATCAGCTTTTTAGTAAACAATGGAGTTGAAATTGCCATTGCCACTGCATCAGCTAAAAATAACGTTGATTTTTTTATCGAAAATTTTCACTTGCTCAACTATTTCAAACCCGAAAATATTATTTACAACGACGGTTCCACACGCGGCAAACCTTTCCCCGATTTGTTTAACAAGGCCATTGAAAGCTTAAAAACGGATAAAAAAAATACGACGATTTTTGAAGATTCAAAGGCAGGAATTAAAGCCGCTATCAATGCAGGTGCCGGTAATGTTGTAATTGTAAGTGAGATAAATAATGGCATACGAAATGCGCATTTCCAGGTGATCCATCACTTTGACGAAGTGAACCGGGAGCACTTTCTTGATAAATGATTTTCGGAATAAAAAGTAGTTATGGAAGCAAAAGATTTGGTTAAAAAATGGGTCGACCTTTTTAATGAGGGAAATGCTGAAAAAATCGCCGAACTGTATCATACTGATGCTGTAAATCACCAGGTTGCTAACGATGTTGTTGTGGGCAAATCAAATATTCTGGAAATGTTTAAAAACGAATTTGCCGCTGCAGAAATGGTGTGTATCGTTGAAAATATTTTTGAAGACGGACAGTGGGCTATTCTCGAGTGGAAAGATCCGCTGGGACTGCGGGGCTGCGGTTTTTTCTTAGTAGAAGATGGTAAAATAAAAATGCAACGTGGTTATTGGGACAAACTTTCGTTTTTGCGAATGCATCATTTGCCGATTCCCAGGGATTAAACTATACTATTTTTTATGACGTTTCAATTGTTCTAACGAACTTAAATTTTCTAAAAATTAGGAACTCCATTAAACCCTTCAACTAAAAACAGGTCTGATTGAACATTGCCACAGGCATTGCATATAAAAGTCTCCTTTAGTTTACTACAAGAGACTTTTTGTTGTAATACATGCACGAATGTGTGCGCGTTGGGAATGAACTACAATCGATTATTTTTAATTTAAGTTATGGGAAAAAGGGAAAACAGAGAGAGAAAGAAAATTCGTTTTAACATGCGTTCGATGCATCGCGACATTGGCTTTTTTGTAATCGGAATTACAATTATTTATGGTTTAAGCGGCATTGTACTTTTGTACCGCGATACTGATTTTCTGAAAAGCGAAAAACTGGTGGAACGAACACTTGAGCCCAATATGAAAATATCGGATCTGGGTATGGTGTTGCATATGCGCGAATTTCAGGTGATTAAAGAAGAAGGCGACCTGGTGTATTTTCAGAATGGAAATTACAACAAAGCAAGTGGAGAAATTCAATACAGAGCCAAAGAATTACCGGCTTTTCTGAATAAATTCAATCAATTTCACAAAACATCGAGCCGGAATATTATGCATTATGTGTCGATGATTTATGCGCTTTTGCTCTTGTTTTTGGCCGTTTCTTCTTTTTGGATGTTCAAATCAAAAACGAATATGTTTAAACGCGGACTTTATCTGACAGGCGCCGGAATTGTATTAACTCTTCTAATCTTTTTTATATAACTAAAGTGCTTTCCACGGTCTGAAATTTTAGAAATGATATACAAAGACCTGCCTTTTATGGGTAGGTCTTTTTGTTTATTATGGATTTTTAAAATTGAAAATGAAATAATTTTGACGCAAAAATTGATTCTCGAATTGCTATCTTTGGTTTTCCTGAATGGAATAATCAAAACTAAATAATTTTTGAAATGAGAAATTTAATCGCCTTCCTTTTTACTTTTTGCACGCTTGCTGTTTTTGCCCAGACAAAATCCTTACAAACATCACCGGTGCTTGCCGAAGCCGATGCGGGCAGTGTTGGTATTTCGGAAGAACGACTGGGAAGAATAGATAAGATGTGCCGCGAAGCGGTTGAGGAATCTCAGGTTCCGGGAGTAGTGGCACTTGTGGCGCGCAATGGGAAAATTGTGTTGTACAAAGCTTATGGAATGGCCGATAATGAATCGGGGAGAGCCTTACAACGCGATGATATTTTTAGAATTGCATCGCAAACAAAAGCCATAACTTCAACGGCTGTGATGATGTTGTGGGAAGAAGGTAAATTCCGCCTCGACGATCCCATTTCAAAGTACATTCCCGAATTCAAAAACGAACAGGTACTCGATAGTTTATATGCCGATGGGACTTACACTACAACTCCGGCCTCAACACCAATAACCATTCGTCACCTTTTGTCGCATACTTCCGGTATTGGCTATGGAATAATCGATTCCGACAAACGTTTTAAAAAAATATACCAGGATGCCGGCGTAACCGATTTGTTTACTACCGAAAATATAAGCATTGAAGAAAGTGTGAAAAAACTGGCCAAACTTCCGCTGCACCATAATCCGGGCGAAAAATTTACATACAGCGAAGGTCTCGATGTGCTTGGTTATTTTATTGAAATTATGTCGGGCGTGCCTTTCGACGAATTTTTGAGAACACGAATTCTGGATCCGCTGGGCATGAACGATACCTGGTTTTATTTGCCCGAATCAAAACAGAGCCGCCTGGTTTCGGTTCAAACCAAAAAAGATAACAAGTGGGTAAAATTCCCAACTACTTTTTACGATCCCGATTATCCTAAAAAAGGAGCCAAACGATTCTTTTCGGGTGGTGCAGGGCTTTCGAGTACTGCCAAAGATTACGCTACCTTTTTACAAATGTATTTGAATAATGGAGAATTAAACGGAGTACGAATTCTCAGCCGTACCACTGTACAAACGATGCTGGCCAACCAAATTGGAACAATATGGGAAGGCGACGATGCTCATTTTGGACTGGCTTTTCAGGTGATTAATGAAAAAGGTGAAGACATGGGCGGACAAGGTAGTGCTGGAACATTTAGCTGGGGCGGTTATTTTAATACCCAGTATTTTGCCGATCCACAGGAAAACATGATTGGCATTATTCTGAAACAAACACAGGATATTAACTCGGATGAAACCGGCTGGAAATTTCGCCAGTTGGTGGGGCAAACCATCGATGATTAATTTTTAATTTCTGTACCTCGAAACTCTACCTTATGAATCAAAAGCATTAGTAAGCAAAAAATGCAATTTTAGTTGTTAGTGGTTTTATAAGCCATCGATTAATCTCTAAAATTGTATTCGAATATTGGGATAAGAAAAAAAATATTGGTAAGCTTTTGTTTAACGTAGCATAGTTATTCGGCTGTTGCAGATTTATGATACACCAGGCAGGAGTTTTAGTCTAGATATTGTATAGATATATCGTTTGCAAAGAAATTCACTTTAATATTTATTGTTAAATTTACGATTATGGATAGAATTCAACGTTTTTTGGAAACACAAAAAAAACATCCTGTGTCTTATGTGTTTCTGATTGCCTTTGCCGTAGTTTGGGCATTGGTACTTTATTGGAACTTGGCTGATGGTTTAAATGGAATTGGGAAGGTAATTGGGAGTTCTTTGGCCAAATAGCCTATAAATGTAGAATAGCTGCATTTTATTTTTGTTTGAATCCGGAGGATTCAAATGCGAATAGCCAATAAATGTGCAAATGGTATGGTACGACTCCGGCCGGAGTCGAATTGTCTATGGGTGCAAGCTGCTATAACAGGCGCAGTGTCCGCTTTTAATCCTAAAAAAAGCCGGCCCCTGATAACAGGATTGGCCGGCTAAAAATTCAAATTATAACTAAAATTTATCTATACTTATTCTGTTTCGCCGGGATTTTCGGGATTGGTGTTGCCGTTGTTTTTGCTTTGTTTGGCTGCGGTGTTTGCTTCGGTAATGTATTGCGATATTTCGGCTACCACTTCGTCAACATCAACCGGATCGCCCATGGCTTGCATGGTGTTTAGTATATTCTCCATTAGGTCGAGTGATGTTCTCAGTGCCTTAAATGCCTCGTGGTCGAGAACGGTATCATCCACCGAGCGCTCGGAACTGCGCTGTGTTGTTGCAGTAACATAAGCCCGGTTGTCGTTGTCAAGCTCCGTTAACCATTCGATAGTGTTGGTAGTTACCAGGTGTGCCTGGTTTTTAGGTTTTCGCAAGTCGGTAAGCAAACTGTTTGTCGAAGCGGTTTGTTTGTCGCGGGGAAGCTTGTCAATGTGGGTTCCGTTTTTTTCAAATTCGGGCCACAAAGCTTCGCAGGCTGACCGATAGGTTTCGTTTTCGCGGTTCAGGCCTGCTCTCACATGATCTCGTAACGAACGAAAACTATTGTCGCGTTTTAGGTCGGCTTGTTTTACGATTGCTGTAAGAGGAGTTTTGGTGGTGCTGCCAATGGCCTGAATCGCTGCTTCAAGCTGGGGTTGAAAACGTGTAAGCAGGGCAATTGCCATTTGGTTGTCGGGAAGTTTTGCACTTAAAAGACTTACAATTTTTTGAGCCAATGCAGTTAAAGCTGCAAGAGTGAAATAGGAGTAAAAAATTTTGTTTAGCATGATTAAAAGATTTAAAGGGTACATTAATGAAATCACAATTTACGGCCATTTGTGCAAAATGTCAATAGTGTGCAGAATAATATTTTATAAATCTGCGTGGCGTCGCGAAAACTGACGGTTTTTTTTCGTTTTTCTGTACAGAAATAACAAAATTGATGGTGCATTTTTCTGATTCTGCACAGAAACAACAAAATGGATGGTTTATTTTTCTGATTCTGTGCAGCGCCAAACATTTTGATACCTTTTTTTTATGGCGCTGAACGGCGCGGACAAAACCGACGACAGATTTTGACGAAACTGAACGGCGCCGGGTAAACTGATGGTTTTTTTGATGAAACAATGGAGTACGAACAATCTGAACGCTTATTTTTTATGGGGCTGTAGCGTACCAAACATTTTTATGTTAAAAATTGCCTGGGCCTAACTGCCTGAAACATAAAAATTATGCTTAGTTTTAGCATGCTAATACTTTAAACCTTGAATTCGTACCCTGAAAGAACGAGAAAAAGCAAGAATAACATAATATGTGTACAATACTCCCCTATAAGCGAAATAACTACAATGATGATACCTAGGAGTTAGCAAAAATGATAAAAGAGCTGCAATAAACTAACCATATCTTAAAATGTCAATAAACGGAGTAAGAATATTAGAAAACACTAAATATTCGATTTTTTATATCGAAACATTCTCTAGTGAATTTAAGCAAATTATACGTACTCAATTGCAAGGTATCTGGAGTGGATTTGCGGAAGCTGATAGTTTGCCTGAATTTTACTCCTATAAAAACACACTAACATGGTTTTTAGAAAGATACGAGCCTAAATCAGAAAACACAAGAAAGGGAATGATTGGCGAATTATTATCTCATGTTCTACTGAATCATCAAGATAATAATTTGACATCCTTATCCATATTAAAAAACAAAGAAGAAAAAAGTATTAAAAAAGGATTTGATATAATATACTGTCACATTGATGATAACAAGCTTTGGTATTCAGAGGCAAAGTCAGGAAGAAGTGAAGATGGAACATCAAATTCGACTGACTATAACATTATTCTATTAAATCGAGCAAAATCAAGCATTGAAGCATTGATTGACGAAAGAAGAAACTCACTATGGGAAAGTGCATTGTATGACGTTTCGGCAATGATTAATGAAAATAATGGAAGACTTAATTTTCGACAATTGCTTTCAAATGATTCACCCAGTTTAAATTCCAATCAGAAAAAGAACGTTATTCTAATATCAATCCTTTACCATAATTTATCTGATAATATCGAAGAGAACAGCGTCATTGAATTTTTAGAAAAAACTATACTCGAAGACATTTTTGAAGATGTTATTATTATATCCATTCAAAAAAACACTTTTGAAGTGGTTGCGAATTTCTTAAGAGATGAATTAAATACAAACTAACAATGGAAATTCAGCAGTTATCACTAAGAGAATTTAGAAAAAGTTTACCATCCTCCTTTTTTGAGGAAGCTTTTACAAAACTTCAATTAAACCTAGAACTTGAAGAATCCGAGTTACAGAATTTATTGAAAAATGCAATTCTATTTACAAATTTCGGGGATAAGAATATACAGAAATTAGGATATAAAATTATCGTTTCGTATTCAAATAAATATGAAAATTATAAACCACTCTACGATTTCGCAATCAATAAAGGATATATTCCAATATCTAAATTTATAGAACAAAAGCATACAAACAACTCTGATTTTAACGACCATTTTTTCAATTTATTTTTTTCTTCTTTCCATGAGAATTTTAAAGAAAAAAACTACTACATATCTAATGGTCAAAAAAAACTAATTGAATTCTCGTCAAATACTAATTCAAATTTTGTCCTAGTTGCACCAACCTCATACGGAAAATCCGAAATTATACTCGATAAGGTATATTCGAACTTAGATAAAAAAGTTTGCATTATTGTTCCTAGCAAAGCATTATTAGCCCAAACAAAAAAAAGGCTATTAAATGATACAGCAGAGCATGATTTAAATCGAATAATCACCCATCCTGAAATGTATAAAGGAACTGAACAAAATTTTGTAGCAGTATTAACACAAGAACGACTTTTAAGACTGTTACAAAAAAATCCTTTATTGAAAATTGACTTACTATTGGTTGATGAAGCTCATAATTTATTTGGAGAAAAGAAAAATGATGGAAGAGCAATATTATTAGCGCAAACAATTATCATATTAAAAAGTCGAAACCAAAATATTGTACTGAATTTCTTTTCTCCATTCATCTCTAACCCAGAGAATGTTAAAGTAAGACAATCTGGATATGAAATAAATTCTCAAACAACAGATGAATTTATTAAATCAGAAAAATATTATATCTGTGATTTATACGATTCGCCAGGTGAATTGAAACTTTATGAACAGTTCTCAGATTCATTAATAAGCACGCAATCTACATTCTTAGACTATTTTGATTTATTAAATTCAAAAAAGGCGAGAAAAAATATTGTTTATTTAAACAGACCAAAACACATTGAAGAATTTTCTATAGAATACTCTAGTAGTTTACCTAATGTTGAAACTCCATTGACAGAAATCGTTTCAAGTATTACAGATTTCCTTCACCCTGAATATAATTTAATTAAATGCATTAAAAAGGGGATAGTATATCATCATGGAGGGATGCCTGAGATTATAAGATTATATGTTGAAAACATATTCTCAAAATTTAATGATTTAAGATTTGTTATTACAAGTTCCACTCTCTTAGAAGGAGTTAACATTCCTGCTGAAAAAATATTTTTACTTTCAACGAAAAAGGGGCGTGGAAACTTATCAGTTTCTCATTTTAAAAATTTAATAGGCAGAATCAATAGATTCAGTGAGATTTTTAATCCAGAGACAGGAAGTTTAAGGCTCTTAGAACCTGAAATTTTCGTTATCAAAAGTAAATACGAAAACAAAAGAGCGAATATTGAAACTTTTATTAAAACAAGAGCAAAGACAGAAATTACTATACTAGATGAAGTAAACAACCTTCTTTTAAAAGATGAAGATTCTCTAGACGAATCTGATAAAAATGAATTAAAGAAATCTTTAGAGTATTTAGAGAATATTGAACCTAACACTACTGATTTATCAGATGTTGACTATGTTCAATCAGAGCTAGCAAAATTATGCTTTAAAAATAATGTATACGACTTCGATATTAAAGAAAACGAATCACAACTAAACGACAATTTATCAAACTACGAGGGTACTCTATTCCCAAAAATTTCGGATAGTAATCATCTTCTGGATGCAATTAACTTGATTTTCTTTAATGAAATTGAAATTACCGACAATAATATAAAACGACTGCAAAATTCTGCTTCAAGAAGGTTTTATTCAATGATTTTAGAATGGAGAAGTTCAAGTGCATCGTATAAAGAAATGATTGGAAGTTTTATGAGGTATTGGTCGACACTTCAAGGCAGCAATCTTTTTGTTTATATAGGGGAAAAATGGGGAGAAGAGAAACGAAATTATACGGATATCAAGCCATTATATGTTGACCTTAGAAAGAAAAATAATTCACAAAGAATCAATTTGGCAATTCTTAAAATTAAGGAAGAACAAGATTTTGTTGAATTTAATCTATTAAAATACATTGACATTCTTGCTGAGTTAGAATTGATTGAATCAGATTTTTATGATAAAATTAAATATGGTAGTTCCGACAAACGAATTATTACATTATTAAAAAATGGATTCTCAATTGAATTAGCCAAATGCATCACTAAGCCTGAATACTCCAATTTCATTTCAATTAATCCAGAATTAGATGAAATTACTCTTCAAAATCAGTTAATAACAGAAATGGAAATAAAAGGCGAAAATAAAATTCTATTATTTGAAATCAAGTTCCATCTAAATGAAAATTAAATCCCCGCTAGCGCGGATTTGTAATCCGTGCTTTGTTTTACAAAAACAAAAAGATATCGGAGAAGATCATCACAATCAGTGTTCATGCAACTCCGTCCATTTTCCTTGCAAAGTATCTTTTTGAAGTGCTTCCTTTAACATTTCCAGGAAATCTTTTCGGGGTATTGCTTCGGCACCCAAACTTTTTAAATGTTCGGTTTCCTGCTGTGCATCAATAAAAGCAAAATTGTTTTTCAGGGCAAACTGTACCAGGTGGTAAAAGGCAAATTTACTGGCATCGGTAAGGGTAAAAAACATCGATTCGCCAAAAAAACAATTTCCAAGCGAAATGCCGTACAGTCCGCCAACCAGTTCGCCTTCAAAATAAGTTTCAAAAGAGTGAGCGTAACCCAGTTGGTGTAACTTTACATAGCCTTCAACAATGTCGTTGGTAATCCAGGTTTCATCCTGTCCCGGGCGTGGAGAGCGGCTGCAGTTGGTAATCACTTCCCTAAAAGCAGTATCGACTTGCAGCTTAAAAGTGCCTTTGTTGAGTACCTGTCGCAGACTTTTTTTCAGTTTAAATTTTTCGGGCAACAAAACCATTCGCGGATTGGGCGACCACCACAAAATGGGCTCGTCTTCGCAAAACCACGGGTAAATCCCCTGGCAGTAAGCCGATAATAAAAATTCGGGGGTAAGTTCGCCTCCCTGTGCGATTAAACCTTCGTCGTCAGCTAAATTTGGATCAGGAAATTCAATCATAAACGCAAATATATTAAACTGCTCAATTAAATCTTCTTCGCTTCATTTTAAATACTTTCATCAAAATAGTTCCTGAATATCCGTTTTGTGTTCTATCATTAATCGGAACGTCATGCTGCCCGGTCAGTTGTCGGATTCCGCATCTCAGGTTTCCTGATAATAAGTCAATTGAAAAACAGACCCTGAAATGAATTCAGGGTGACGAACAGAATTGTGTTAAATTACCGACAATCAAAAAATAATTTTAATATTTTTGATGTTCTACATAAAACAGAAAAGAAACATGAAATATTTGGCAATAGTAGTAGGTTTACTTTTGGTGATACCAACCTTTGGACAACGAAAAAAGAAAGACGATGAACTTGTAATTGCCCCGACATTTGTAGAAGGAATTGCTTATGCATTGCCTCGCACCGGTGTAAAAGTACATGTAAAAGCCATTCGCGAAGTTTTTGAACCAGGCCCCTATGCTGCCTATGCCGAGCAATTACTGGGAATACGCGATGCTAAAACAAGTGCGTCAACCACCTGGTCCATTTCGGAAGTTAGCATTGAAACCTTTTCAGAACCCGATCCGGAGCAAGTGTACAAAGCTATGGGCGACGGGGCGTTTATGGTAAGTTTGGCACCAAACGGTTGTATTGCCGGAATAAATGCCGATGAAACGGTTTCCGGTCTTATTGCCGCTCAATCGAATAAAACCTATCAGAAACCTGATTTGGAGGATGCGTTTTCGTTTGATTATTTTACCGACACACCTGCCTATACTCCGGGCGATTCGACCAATAATTTTCGTCCAACACGCATTAGTATTGAGAAAAAAGCAGCCGAGGCGGCCAAACGAATTTTAAATTGCCGTATGAATCAATACGATTTGGCGGCTTTACGAATTGATGGAGAATATCCCGATGGAAAAGCCTACGAAGTTAGTTTAAAGGAATTAAAAAGGACAGAGAAAAATTACATTCAACTTTTTGTTGGACGTACCACCCATAAAAAAGAAAGCTACAGTTTTGATTTTGTTCCGGATTCGAAACCGGCAAAAGGACAGGTTATTTTCCGAATTTCGGATGAAAAAGGGGTAGTGGCGGCCAGCGATCTTTCCGGAAAACCGGTGATGATTGAATTTGAACAAGTTCAGGATTTGACCAAAAAATATACAACGGAGGCGGTATCCGAAAATCCAAATGCAGGAAGTAAAGGAGTGTATTACCGCATGCCGGGAGTAGCCACCGTAAAAATTATTCAGGATATGAATGTAATAGGAAGTGCCCGAACTACTTTTGCCCAGTTTGGAATTGTGGCTCCGGTACCCGAAGAATTGCTTCAAGGCGATTGCGCCGTGGAGTATCATCCCGAAACGGGAGCGATTAAATCAGTAAAGTTGAAATAGATACATAATTAAAGGACAGTCACAAGGGCTGTCCTTTTTTATTGCTTGTCATTTTTATGGCACCTAAATTTTCTTATTTTTATCGGCTTAGAAAAAATCTAAATAAAAAATAGTAGTATGACAAACGCGATTAAGCAAACTCTTCGTGATTCGAAGAAAGCAAGATGGACAGCTCTGGTAATATTGTCGTTTACAATGTTTGCAGGGTATATGTTCACCGAAGTTATTTCTCCTTTAAAACCAATAATGGAGCGTACGCTGGCAATGAACAGCTCAGATTATGGTTTTATTACAAGTGCCTATGGTATTTTTAATGTTTTCCTTTTTATGTTGATCATTGTTGGAATGTTTCTCGACCGCTTTGGAGTACGTTTTAGCACCATTGCATCGGCATTGATAATGATTGCAGGGGGAATAATTAAGTTCGCTGCATTTAAAGGCCTTATTGGTAGCGCGGATCATATCATTCATGTTCCACTTTTAAATCTTGATTTGACGACCCAGGTTTTTTGGGCAGGATTTGGATTTGCTCTGTTTGGAGTGGGTGTTGAGTATGCCGGAATAACCGTTTCAAAAGCGGTGGCCAAATGGTTCAAAGGCAAAGAAATGGCTTTGGCGATGGGAATGCAAGTGGCCATTGCACGTTTGGGGTCGTTTGCTCCTTTGGCTTTCGGGGCAAAAATTGCAAATACTTACGACGTGGCAACTACTGTTTTAATCGTGGTTGGTTTTCTTATTTTAGGCCTTGTCGGATTCTTTTACTACAACATTCTCGATAAAAAACTGGATACTCAAATTTCGGAAGAAGAAGATAATTCAGAGGAAGACAAGTTTAAAATCTCCGATCTTGGAATTATTATTTCAAATCGTGGTTTCTGGTTAATTGCACTTTTATGTGTATCGTTTTATTCTACCGTTTTCCCATTTTACAAATACGGACCCGATTTAATGGTGAATAAATTCGGAGTAAGTGAAAACTGGGCCGGTTTGTTGCCAAGTTTAGTGCCTTTTGGTACCATGCTTTTAACGCCCATCTTCGGAAGTCTGTACGATAAAAAAGGAAAAGGAGCGTCGATTATGATGCTGGGAGCCGTTTTGTTGATTATTGTACATGTTATTTTTTACCTTCCATTTATTACAAGTGTGGTGGCTGCATTTTTTAATGTTTTGCTTTTGGGGATTGCCTTTTCGTTGGTTCCTTCTGCCATGTGGCCATCGGTACCAAAAATTATTCCCGAAAAACAGTTGGGTAGTGCATTTGCCTTAATTTTCTGGGTTCAGAACTTTGGTTTGTGGGGAATTCCTTTGGCCGTTGGAATTGTATTGGATAAAACAAATCCGGGAGTGGCCGAAGCAAAAGCCGCAGGCGAAGCTATAACGTATAATTATCAGACAACCTGGACTATTTTTGTTGCATTAACCATTGTGGCACTTTTAATCTCGTTTTGGTTGAAAGCCGAAGACAAAAGAAAAGGTTACGGACTGGAATTACCAAACATCAGAAATTAGAAAAGCTTGAAGCCGGGAGTCCGAAGTCCGAAGTAAAAATCTTCGAGCTTCGAGCTTCCAACTTCCAGTTTAAACATATAAACTTTGGGAAACGCTTAGTCGATATCGGTTTTATTTCATCCCGATTCGTTCTTCCGAAACCCGATAAAATTTCATTAAATGTCAGAAATAAAAAATATTCAACCCACCGAAGTTTGGAGCATTTTTGATCAAATGCTTCAGATTCCACGCCCTTCGAAACACGAAGAAAAAATCCAGGATTGGGCCGTAAAATTTGGCGAAGATTTAGGTTTGGAGACCTTGAAAGATGAAGTTGGTAACGTGATTATCCGTAAACCTGCAACTGCAGGAATGGAAAATTGTAAAGGTGTTATTTTTCAGGGCCACCTTGATATGGTACCTCAAAAAAACAGCGATAAAGTACACGATTTTGTAAACGATCCGATTGAAGCCTATGTGGATGGCGATTGGGTAACTGCAAATGGAACAACACTTGGTGCCGACAACGGTATCGGAGTATCGTCGGCACTGGCAGTACTTGCTTCAAAAACATTAAAACACGGACCGGTTGAGGTGCTTTTAACAGCTACCGAAGAAACAGGGATGGACGGTGCCATAGGATTAAAAGCCGGACTTTTGAACGGTGAAATTCTTATAAATACCGACACCGAAGATGAAGGTACTTTTAGTATCGGATGTGCAGGTGGTATTGATGTGATTGCCACCTTCAAGAAAAAAATGACGCAAAAGGTTCCTAAAAAATCGACTGCTTTTAACTTAAAAGTTACCGGCCTTAAAGGCGGACACTCAGGAGTTGATATTCATTTGGGACGAGGAAATGCAAATAAGGTTTTCTTCCGTATTTTAAAAGAAGTAAATGCTGCGTTTGGTGTAAGTTTAGCTGATATTCAGGGAGGAAGTTTGCGTAACGCTATTCCGCGTGAAGCATTTGGTTTAGTGCTTGTAAAGGCAAAAGATGCAGATGGTTTTGTAGCAAAAGTTGGTGTTTTGGCTGAAGAAATTAAAGCGGAACTGATAAACGTGGAGCCCAACTTGTCGATCGAACTTGAAACCGCTGAAATGCCAAAGGCAATCCTCAAAAAAGGACTTCAAAAGAAATTGACAAATGCCGTTTGGGCAGCTCCAAACGATGTGGTACGAATGAGTGATACCATGCCTGGAACCGTTGAAACATCTTCGAATCTGGCCATTGTAAAAGCCGGTGAAAAAACCATCGAAGTAAGTTGTTTGGTTCGTAGTTTTTCGGAAACAGCAAAAAATGCACTGGCATCTCGTTTGGAATCGACTTTTAAACTGGCAGGTGCTTCAGTCGTTTTGGAAGGAAGTTATCCGGGATGGAAACCGGATGTGCAATCGGAGATTTTGGAAGTGATGAAAGATTTGTATACAAAACAATTTGGAAATGCTCCTGAATTACTTGCAATGCACGCTGGTTTGGAATGTGGAATTCTGGGATCGACTTATACCAACTGGGACATGATTTCGATTGGGCCGACCATTAAATTTCCTCACTCGCCCGACGAAAAAGTGAACATAAAAACAGTACAAAAATACTGGGAGTTTTTGGTGGCAACACTCGAAAATATTCCTGTAAAATAAACGTACTTTAATCAGAGTATAACTTTATGTTATGCTCTGATTATCTTAAGAAATGAGTTGGTGGTTTATCTGTCAACTCATTTTTTTTTGGCACAAACCATTTTGCTCAACACTTTATTAAAGCTTTAAGCTTCCCTGCTCATCGAATTCCCAAAATGGCGCCCATGCAATTTCCCAACAATTACCATCGGGATCGGCAAAATAGCAATCGTAACCACCCCAAAATGTTTCGCGTGGTTCAACAAGCGCTTTGCCTCCGTTTTTTATCACCGAATGATATACTTCTTTTACGGCTGCTTTCGAATCGAGGTTAATGGCAAGTGTAACGCCTGAGAAACCACTTCGTTCCGGAGAAACTTCAGCATCTTCGGCGAGTTTGTCAATCGGGTACAATCCCAGTACAATTCCTCCCTGGTTAAAAAATACAATTTTATCGTCGCTGTCTTTGGTAGCTTCCCAGCTCAGGGCTGTCTCATAAAAAGCTCTCGAAACGTTGAGGTTTTTTACACCCAGTGTTACTATGTTTAAACGTGGTTTCATTTTTTACGGATTTAACATCAATTGTTTTTACTAAAAATTAAGTAGAATTTAATGTTTTGTTTTCTGCCATTTATTAATATTTGGGCATCATCCGGATTGTTTCACCATTCGTAGTTTGCATGTGCCCCATAAGGTTGGCAGTAAGGCACGAGTGCACCGGTATGATTTCAACCAAATCGCCAATATTTATGTTTTTGTAGTTGGCCGGTGTTACTTTTAGTGTTCCGTGTTCCTGCGATAGTTTTGAGAGGTAGTTGTTTGTATCGAGTAACTTCTTCTGCCCCTCGTGTTGAATAAGCACACGTCCGAATAAATGTTTGCCATCGGTGTTTACCACAGTATCTTTCGAAAAATGAACAGCTCCGCCATAAATCACAATTTCATTTCTCGAAATATGTTTTGCAAGTACCGGACAAACCATTCTCACTGCAATGTCTTCAATATCGCACACACCCAAACTATACTGCATTAAGTCGTAAAAAATAAAGTTTCCGGGGCGTAATTCATCCACACCCTCAAAATTTCCGCAAATTCTTGCTGCCGGCGTATCGCCCATACTAATTTCGATGTGCGGATATTGTTTTTTATACCTGCTTTTTAGCGATCTCAGTTTAAGCAGAGCATCAAAGTGTGCACTAAAAATTTCGTTGGTAGATTTGGCCTGGTAGGTATGTCCGGTGTGGGTTAAAAATCCTTTAAAGGTTAATTTCTGGTTTTCCGAAAGTTGTTCTAATATTGAATCAATACTACTTGTGCGCGATGAGGGAATCCCGGTTCGGTTATAACCGGTGTCTATTTTTATGTAAACTCCCAAATTGGCATAACACTTTTCCGAAAGAACCTGTGCCGCTTCACGGTTTTCGACTAAAACATTTAGTTTAATCGCCGATGCCAGCCGGTTGATGTTATCAATTTCCAGAATGTTCAGGGAAAAGGCAATGGTAATATCTTTCCAGCCATGACTGGCAAAATATTCAGCCATTTGCACCGAGGAAACAGTAATGGCTTCTACGCCAAATAGTTTAAACCAATCGCCAATTTTTGCCGATTGATGTGTTTTAAAATGGGGTCGGAAACGTAAGTTGTACTTTGCTGCTTTTTGAGCCATTCGCTCAATGTTTTGCAGGCAAATGTCTTTGTCAACAATCAAAGTAGGTCTAGTAATTTCAAGCATTTCTAATTAATGTAACGTTATCAACTATTTGTTAACGCGTTTCGGGTTTCCATTAATTTATTAGATAGTCCAACTTTGTATATGTGAGGGCTTATAAACCGTTTGTGTTCTTCCGGTAATTTTTTTGCTCGTTCTTCAAGATACTGATGAATTTCAAGGGGAGTTTGCTTTTTTAACTTTGAAACTCCATGCGTAACAATTTCTTCAAATAAACATTCACACTTTAGGCCTGATACTTTGGTGTTTTTTACCGGATATATTCGGTGATAGATGGTATCCACTTCTTCAGGATTTTCATTTTCCAAAAGAATCCCATCCCTGAAAAATACACCTTCTTCGTCAAGATACCGAACGAGTTGTTTGGCTCCGGGTAAAGTTACTTTTTCGATGTTTTCAGAGAATTTCATTTTAGGTTCGCCATCAATTTCCGAGAGTTTGTAAACACCACCCAGGGCTGCATCGGCTTTTCCGGTAACCATTTCTGTTCCAATTCCAAAACCATCGATGGCGGCATTTTGGTCGCGTAACAGGGTTTTTATTACAAACTCGTTCAGCTGGTTCGAAGCAATAATCTTTACATCGTGTAGTCCTGCCTCATTGAGCATCTTTTTGGCTTTTTTACTCAGGTAAGCTAAATCGCCACTGTCGAGGCGTATAGCATTTAGTTTTTGTCCTTTGGCCAGCATCTCCTTCGCAACAAGAATGGCATTTGGTACTCCCGATTTTAAGGTATCGTATGTATCAACAAGCAAAGTAGTGTTGTTGGGATGTGTTTTGGCGAATGCTCTAAAAGCATCCATTTCAGTATTAAAACTTTGAACCCAGCTGTGCGCCATTGTACCCGACAAAGGGATATTAAAAAGTTTGCCTGCAAGCGCATTTGAAGTGGAGCTGGCACCACCAATAATCGCAGCGCGGCTGGCATGAATAGCTCCAAAACCGTGAGCCCTGCGCAGTCCAAAATCAGCAAAGGACTTTTCTCCGGCTACAAGTTTTATCCGGTATGCTTTTGTGGCAATTAATGATTCGAAATTGATAATGTTTAACAATAAACTTTCAATTAACTGACATTCAATAATATTTCCTTTTATGCTCATTAAAGGTTCGTTCGGAAATACAATCTCTCCTTCTTTTACACTTAAAATTGAGCCTTTAAATTGAAAAGATTTCAGGTATTTCAGAAACTCAGAACTAAATCCCTGCGTACTCAAATAGTCAATGTCCGATTGGCTAAACGAAAAATCGGCAAGTAAGTCAACAAAGTCTTGTAAGCCTGCAAAAACGGTAAATCCTCCCTTGTAAGGATTATCTCTGAAAAAATAATCGAATGTTACTTGCTGGTTTTTTTTGCCGCCGTCAAAATAACCTTGTGCCATGGTTAACTCGTAAAAGTCGGTATACAGACCAAGCTGGTTATTGTTTATTGACATTTTATTGCAATAAAGGTTTTTGAAAGAGTCTAAAGATAATTAAGAAAACCATTTATAAAAAGAAAAGCCGTTTCCTAATAAAAGAAAACGGCTAAAAAATATCATAATGTATATTATTCTTTCTCTATAAAAATGGTTTGTGCGCGGTTTGGACCAACCGATGCAATTGAAACAGGAATTTCCATTTCGTCTTCAATAAAACTAATGTAGTTGTTTAACTCTTCCGGAAATTCATTTTGATGTTTTATTTGCGTAAGATCGGTTTTCCAACCCGGCAATTCAACATACACCGGTTTTACATCATCGTTTAATTCAAATGGGAAATGTTCTACAACTTCACCATCAATTTCGTAACCAACACAAACCTTAATTACATCAAAATCGTCCAGTACATCGGCTTTCATCATAATAAGTTCTGTAACACCATTTAGCATTACCGAATATTTTAATGCAACCAGGTCGAGCCAGCCGCAACGACGCGGACGTCCGGTGGTTGAACCGTATTCGTTACCTGCATCGCGCAGTTTAGTGCCTGTTTCGTCGAATAACTCGGTTGGGAAAGGCCCCATTCCAACACGCGTACAATAGGCTTTAAAAATGCCGAATACGTTGCCAATTTTGTTGGGTGCAATTCCTAATCCTGTGCATGCGCCGGCGCTAATGGTATTCGAGCTTGTTACAAACGGATACGAGCCAAAATCAATATCGAGCAGCGTTCCCTGTGCTCCTTCTGCCAAAATCGATTTGCCATCTTTTAAGGCCTGGTTAACCATGTGCTCGCTGTCAACAATCTGGAACGATTTTAATACTTCAACCCCTTCGAACCATTCTTTTTCGCATTCGTCAAGCAGTTCCTGGTAATCGAATTTAAAAAACTCGGTTAACATTATTTTGTGGTTGTCGATGCGTGTTGTATACTTTTCTTCAAAATTATGCAGCAAATCGCCAACGCGTAAACCGTCACGGCCAATTTTATCTTTGTATGTTGGGCCGATTCCTTTTAATGTCGATCCAATTTTTGAGTCTCCTTTTTGTGCTTCCGATGCTGCATCCAAAAGTTTATGTGTTGGTAAAATCATGTGTGCTTTTTTCGACACAAACAACTTTTTCGAAATGTCAACACCAATTTTATTCAGGTTTTCAATTTCTTTTTTAAATATAATTGGATCGATTACTACCCCGTTCCCAATAATATTTACTTTGTCGCCTTGAAATATACCTGAAGGAATAGTATGTAAAACGTGTTTAATATTGTTGAATTCCAAGGTATGACCGGCATTTGGACCGCCTTGAAAACGGGAAATAACATCATACTTGGGTGTTAAAACATCAACAACTTTTCCTTTTCCCTCGTCTCCCCATTGGAGACCCAACAATACATCTACCTTCATAGTGAATTTTGATTTTTATTTTACACACAAAACCGCGAAAACTTAACCATATCAGATTAACCTTTCACGGCTTTCAATTAAGCAGTTAAAAGTAGCAATAATTTTAGTTTTTGGGCAAAAAAAATCCTCCAGAAAAGAGGATTTTATAATATATTAAGAATAAACGACTTAATCTTTATTCAGTGTTTCGCCATAAATGTATAAAGTGTGATGCGAAAGTTTAAAGTTATTTTTTAAACAAGCATCCTCAATGATTTCCCGAATCCGTTGATCGTAAAATTCAACAACAGTCCCATTTGTAGTATCTATCAGGTGATCGTGCTGAAGTGTGGCAAATGCTTTTTCGAACTGGGCTATGTTTTTTCCGAACTGATGTTTAACAACCAACTTACAATCGAGTAACAAATCGATGGTGTTGTAAAGTGTAGCACGACTAACACGGTAGTTGTTGTTTTTCATCGAAATGTATAACGATTCGATGTCAAAGTGGCCTTCGCGGCAATAAATTTCATCAAGTATTGCAAACCTTTCCGGAGTTTTTCGGTGTCCGTTTTTCTCCAGGTATTCAGTAAACATATTCCTAACGGTCTCTCGGGTCTTCTGGCTATTCATAATTAAACCAATTTTAAATAGAGCAAAAATATAATTTTTTTTGATTTTTTTAGAATGAATATAAATTATTCATTCAGGTTTTCGATACGAGAGACATTATCGATACCTTTTATGGTTTTTAATCGTGTAATTAAGTTGGTTAAGTCTTCCGAATTGTGGATGTATAAAAATAAATCGCCCTGAAATATTCCATCGTGAGTATCGAATTTTACCGAACGCATATTTATGTTGTGGATTTTTGAAATAACATTTGTTACTTCATTTACAATTCCCAAACGATCAAATCCTTCCAGATTTAAGCGGGTAAGGTACGACTGACGCTTGAATTTGGTCCATTCGGCCCTGATAATGTTTTCGCCCTGGTTGGCAATAAACCGTTCAAGTTCTTTACATTCGGTTTTATGAATAATAACATGTTCGTCAGAACTTAAATAACCAACCACTTTTTCTCCGGGTATTGGATTACAACATTTTGCGAGTGAGAAAGAAATATTATCCTGGTTTTCTTTTAGCAAGAAAGGTTTCTGCTTGTCTATCTTTTTTAAAGAATTCGTTTCTGTTGCATTTTCATCGTCTGCTTCGTCTTCCTTGTTTTTGCTTCCGGTTCCAAAAGTAATGTTCCAGTATCGAACCAATTTATTCTCCGATTTTTTCCCAATAATTTCCTTTAAATCTTCCAACCCAAGAAAACCCATTCCAACTTCGGAATACAATTGTTCTTTATTATTCAGATTAAAGTGTGCAGTAAGTTTTTTTAGGCTATTTGAGGTAAGTGGAGCTTTGAGTTTTGCAAAAGCTTCCTCTATTAATTTTTTCCCTTTTTCGGTGTGTTTGCTTTTTTCTTGCTTAAAGGCGTTTTTAATTTTACCCCGTGCTTTGGCCGATGCCGTAAAACGTAACCACTCGAGTTTTGGGCTTTGGTTTTCCGAGGTTAAAATTTCAACCTGATCGCCATTCTGAAGGACATGACTTAAGGGCACCAGTTTCATGTTGATTTTTGCACCAATACATTTGTGCCCTAGGTCGGTATGTATTTCGTAAGCAAAATCAAGTACAGTGGCTCCGGTGGGCAAGGAATACATGTCGCCTTTGGGTGTAAAAACATTAATTTCCGAAGAAAATAAATTTAGTTTAAACTCGTCAAGGAATTCAAAGGCATCGGCATCGGTACTTTGCAGAAGTTCTCTGATTTGCTCAATCCACGGATCCAGCTCGTTTTCAAAGTTTCGAATGTCTTTGTATCGGTAATGTGCGGCAAAACCATGGTCGGCCACATCGTCCATTCTGTCTGTCCGAATCTGAACTTCCACCCACATTCCCTGTGGCCCCATAACAGTAACATGCAATGATTCGTAACCGTTTGCTTTTGGGGTTGTAATCCAGTCTCTTATTCGGTCGGGTTTGGGTTTGTAAATGTCGGTTACAATCGATAAGGCATCAAAACACTGCCGTTTTTCCGATATGTCGGGTTTCGAATTCACAACAATTCGTATGGCAAGCAAATCGTACACTTCGTTAAACGAAACCGATTTTTTTTGCATTTTTTGCCAAATGGAGTAACTGGTTTTTAAACGATGTGTAACCGTACAATCCAGTTTTTCTTCTTTCAATTTCTGGATAATGGGTTTGATAAATTCGTTTACCAGATAGTTGCGTTTTTCTTCCTGGTTATGAAGAAGGTAATTTATCTGATTGTATTCTTCGGGATGTTTGTGTTTAAAGCTAAGTTCTTCCAAATCGCTTTTAATCGCATGCAAACCCAAACGATGGGCAAGTGGTACATACAAGAACAATGTTTCCCCTGCAATTTTTATTTTCTTGTGAGCAGGCATCGAATCAAGTGTGCGCATGTTGTGCAGGCGGTCGGCAATTTTAATTAAAATAACCCTTACGTCATCCGAAAGGGTCATCAACATTTTTTTCAAGGTGAGTGCATGTCTCGAGTCAAAATCGCCCGATAGTTTTGTTAGCCCGTCAACTATTGTAGCAACACGGTTCCCAAACATATTCTCAATGTCGGAAAGACGGTAATCAGTGTCTTCCACAACATCATGAAGCAGCGCCGAAACAATAGATGTAGCTCCGAGTCCCAAATCAACTGCAACGATTTTTGCCACTGCAATGGGATGGATAATAAATGGTTCGCCTGATTTTCGTTTTATACCATGGTGTGCGGCATTCGAAAAGCGGAATGCTTTTTCAATCCTTGCCAACCGTCCTTCGTCAAACTTGTTCTTAATCACTTTTAAGAAATCCTGATAACGGTCTTCAATATCCCTGATTTCGGCTTTGGTAAAATGCTGCACTTAAATTCTCCTTTGTCTGTTTACTTAAAACTGCCCTTGTCTAATATATTTTGAATATATAAATTCTTTCCTATTCCTGCATTTTCACCAGCTAAAATATCTCTTTTTTTGTCGCCAATCAACACAGATTTAACGCGGCTGATATTAAACTCGTCAATTGCCTGGTTAATCATTCCCGGTTGAGGCTTGCGGCAAGTACATTTTCCGGTTATTTCCGGATGATGCGGACAGTGATATACTTTGGTTATTTCTATCCCATTTATTTTAAACTGATCCAGCATCCAGTCATTTAAAATCTTAAAATCATTTTCGGTGTAAAAACCGCGTGCAATTCCCGATTGATTGGTAATTACAAAAATCAGAAAACCGGTTGACTGATATTCTTTAATGAGATTAAAAATACCGGGCTGAAACTCAAAATCCTCGATTTTCCAGACGTAGTTTTTTTCAATGTTAATGGTTCCATCGCGATCGAGGAAAAGGGCTTTTTGTGTTTGCTGATCATTCATCCCCGAATAAACTTTGTTCCACTTTTTCGCAAATAATGTGGCCAATCAACAAATGAATTTCCTGAATACGAGGGACACTTTTCGAAGGAATTTTTAAAATGTAATCGGATAGTTCGTTTAACAATCCTCCGGTTTCACCAGTAAGCGAAACGCATACCAATCCTTTTGATTTTGCTGATTGAAATGCGTTTATGATATTCAGAGAAGTGCCAGATGTTGAGAGCCCAATGAGTACATCCCCAGAATTCCCAAAAGCTTCGATGTAACGACTGTAAACCTGTGTAAAATCGTAATCGTTTGATACTGCAGTTACAAACGATGAGTTTACGTGGCAGGCTTCGGCCGGAATTGCTTTACGGTCCATCATAAATTTTCCGGAAAGTTCAGCGGCTAAATGCTGGGCTTCTGCCGAACTTCCTCCATTACCGCAGAATATGGTTTTGTTTCCTGCTCGGTATGCCTTAACAATTGCTTCCGATACAGCATCTATTTGATTGATTAGTATTGTATCGTTGGCAATTGCGGCTGCCAGGTTCGAAAGCTCCTGAATATTTTTCAAGGTTTTACTCATTAAAAGTCTGTTTTAATTTGTTAACGACAAATTTATCAATTGGGAAAGTAAAATCGCTCTCTTTTATGTCTTTTATTTTTAGCCACCTAAAACTTTGTCCCCAGTTGTTAACGATTTCAAAGTCGAATGGTTGTTCCGATATCTTAAATTTGAGCGGTGCTTTTAAATCAACCAAATAATAAATACTCAGCAGTTGAGTGTTTTGATAAAACAAAGCTTTCTGATAAAAATCGGTGGTATAAAAATGACGCAGATTTTCAATCTCCTGTCCGTTACATTCTTCTTTAAACTCGCGAATTAAACAGTCAATTGGTCCTTCTCCAAACTCCAAACCACCTCCCGGAAATTTTGTCATTTTTGTTTCAAGTACATATTCGTCCGAGATTAGAAGTTCCTGTTGCTGGTTTACTACCAATCCATAAATCCGAATCGTAAAATTTCCCATTTCTATTTGATTTGTGCTTCAATAAATCGAATTATTTCATCCCCCTCGCCTGGCTCAAACCAGGTCACTTTTTCATCTTTCCTGAACCAGGTTATCTGTTTCCGGGCGTATCTGCGCGAATTTCTTTTAATGAGTTCAACGGCTTTTTCTCTTGTAATTTCTCCATCAAACCAGGCGAATAATTCGCGGTAACCAACCGTGTTTAGCGAATTCAGTTCTTTCTGAGGATACACGTTTCGGGCTTCTGCTTCCAGTCCGGCTTCGATCATCTTATCAACCCGTAAATTAATTCGCTTGTGCAAAATTTCACGGTCGCAGTTAAGTGCAATTTTTAGGATGGAAAAAGGCCTCTCTTTGTTTTGGTTCGATCGGAACGATGAGTAAGGTTTTCCAGTTTGAATGCTAATTTCAAGTGCGTGAATTATACGATTGGGATTTTTTAAATCAACCGTTTTGTAATACTCCGGATCGAGTGTTTTTAATTGGCGGCGTAAACTTTCCAGGCCAAAATCTTCGGCTTGTTTTTTTAACGAAGCCCGTATTTCAGGATCGGCATCGGGCATTGTATCGATTCCTTTACAAATTGCATCGATGTAAAGCATCGAACCGCCAACCATAAGCAGTAGGTCTTTTTTCTGAAAAAGTGTATCGATTAGCTGCAGTGCTTCGGTTTCGTACCGGCTGGCATTGTAGTTTTCGTTTATCGAATGGGTTTGAATAAAATGATGTTTTACTGCGTTTAACTCCTCGTCCTCGGGAACTGCAGTGCCAATTCGGAGTTCTTTAAAAATCTGACGCGAATCAGACGAAATGATTTCAGTATTAAAATGTTGGGCTATTTTAATCCCAACCGATGTTTTTCCAATTCCGGTAGGACCGGTGAGTACGACAAGTGTTTTTGGCATGAAACCGTTGTTTTTAGCAAAGAAATGATAAAAAAAAGACTGTTCAAAATGAATTGAACAGTCCTGAATTTCTTTAACACGGATTAACCATGCTTTGTTTCTTTTTTAGAAGTCGTCCATCTCGCCAAAGATTTCAGTATAATCGTCCAGTTCGCCAAAATCCATATAAACTTCTTCTTCCTGAAGTTCAACAGAGATCTGGTCGATTATTTCTTCTCCAAGTACTTGTACCGGGGCATCACCTTGCTTGAGAGTAACAAACGCTTCGTTAAGATTCTTTTCCATAATTATTCCTGTAAGTTCTATAAAAAAAGACCTATCGTTTAAAAAATCGAACGTATAAATTAACTGTTGTCCTTGTTCATTCAACAGGTCTTGCAGCCTTGTTTTTTGCATAATGTAAAAGGCTGCGCCATTTATACCTAAGTCGAGCATAGAAATTTCAACTAACTTTTTCCACTTATTATTTGAAATAAAAAATGAAGCCAGTTGATGTGATTCAAAACCAACACTTTTCTGAATAATAGTATGAAAGTCGAAAAATGAATGTTTTTCATCAAGTGCAACTTCCAGACGGAAGTTTTGGGATTCTTGTGAAACGATTTGAAATTTGTAAATCATATTTTTCACTTTGAATGAGCTCCAAATTTTACAGGAATTTTTACAAATTCCAAGGAATATTTAAAAGTGACATTCGATAATATCTATGAATTGTGGCAAATGTTTTTTTTGCAATGTGCACATAGCAATTCTGAAAATGCTGGTTTTAAAACCATTTTGTTGGAATTTTGCCTTGTTTTTTAGCAAACAAATTGTGCAAATTGTTGTAGGATTAAAAAATGTTAAAAAAGATTAAGGCCGGAAAATAATCGAACATATGCGTCGTCTGTTCGTTAAATTTTGCTCTTTTCTGGTGATTTTTTAGTCGGCTGGTTTGGTTCCCCGAAGCATTTGTCTTTTTCCAGGAGGACCGGGCAAACGTTCCATCATATAGCCGCAATCCCTTAATTGACGCCTGATTTCGCCTTTTGCGCTGTATGTTACAAACACTGCTTCTGGATTTGAAACCTTAAAAATCTTGTCAAAAACCTCTCTTTCCCACATTGCCGGTTGTTTGTCGGGACCAAATGCATCAAAATAGATCAGGTCAAAATTTTGGGTATCAGCAAAGTTGAAAGCAATTAAATCTGCTTCAATTTTTAACATTTTGAAATACTCTGAAATCTGGATTTCTTCTCCCCATTTGGCAGTATGTATTTTGGTAAAAAGTGCTTCCGCCTCTTCCGATATAAGTTTACCGTAATTTAAGTCCTCAATTAGTTTCATATCAAGTGGAAACTTTTCGATGGTCGTATAAGTTGTTTTTCTTTTCTGTTTTTCGGCTTCTACTGCAGTAAGCAATGCATTTAATCCGGTTCCAAAACCAACTTCAAATAAGTAGGGTGTTTCTGTTTTGTGGTGTTTATAACCGGCATTTAAATAAACATGGGTCGATTCGGTTATTGCTCCGTTTACTGAATGGTATTGTTCATTCATTTCCGGTATAAACAATGTTTTTGACCCGTCACCGGTTTCGATTACTTTGCGTTCCATTTACATTAAGTTTTGAAATAAAACAGATTAAACTAATTTTATGCTTCAAAATTAGCAAAATCTATGTTGGTAAGGTTATACAACGAAAATCCAAATCCCCGGGAGATCCGAAAAATAGTAGATATCCTGCGAGATGGAGGACTTATTATTTATCCTACCGATACGGTGTACGGTTTAGGTTGCGACATTACCAATTCGAAAGCAGTTGAAAAGGTGGCACGTTGGAAAGGAATTAATGTCGAAAAATCTAATTTCTCGTTTATTTGCAGCGACTTTAGTCATCTATCGGTTTATACAAAGCCAATTTCCAATTCTGTTTTTAAAATCATTAAAAAGAATTTGCCCGGGCCTTTTACTTTTATTTTAGAAGCCAATAATAATGTTCCCAAGTATTTTAAAGGGAAAAAGAAAACCGTTGGTATTCGTATTCCCGACAATAATATTATTAGGGAGATAATAAGTGAACTGGGAAATCCGATAGTTTCAACATCTATTCATGATGAGGATGAGGTTTTGGAATACACAACCGATCCTGAGTTAATACACGAAAAATTCGAAAGTTTTGTTGATGTCGTAATTGATGGGGGACAAGGAGAAAGAATCCCGTCAACCATTGTTGATTGTTCGAATAATTCAATCGAAATTATAAGAGAAGGCAAAGGCAAACTCGAGTATTAATACTTTTTATTTGAGCTCAATGCAATTCACTATTCTTTCCAAAACGATGGAGAGAACAATACCAGCACGGTAAATAATTCCAATCTACCCAGTAGCATTAAAAATGACAAAAACCACTTTCCGATGGGTTTTATGTGATGGAAGTTATCAGCCGGACCAACACTTCCCAGTCCCGGACCAATGTTGCCTAAACAGGTTGCAACAGCTCCCATCGACGATTCTATGCTGGGTTCAATTAGTGTGAAAATAATAGTACTTAACGCGAATATAACCAGGTAAATAATAAAGAATGCCAAAACATTGGTTACAATTTTTGAGTCGACCGAATGTTTGTTGAATTTGACAGGTATGATGGCGTGCGGATGTATCAAACGTTTTAATTCGTAATAACCGTTTTTAAGTAAAACTACTATGCGCATAATTTTTATTCCGCCACCGGTTGAACCAGCCGAGCCTCCAAAAAAGAAAGAATAAAAATAAGCATGGTTAGTACAGGTATCCATGTGAGGTAATCGGCTGTGGCATATCCTGTTGTAGTGATTATTGTTAGAACCTGAAATAAGGAATCGCGGAATGCCTGTTCTATTCCAAGTTGGGTAGTAACCAATAGACCAATAAATATAAGAACGGTAAAACCGATTATGAAAAAGCTGTAATATTTAAATTCTTCGTCTTTAAATACAACCAAAAATTTACCTTTTAGTGCAAAATACGAAAGGGTAAAATTGGTGCCGGCCAAAAACATAAACACGATAATAACATATTGAATAAAAGGTGAAGACCAATAAGCCACACTGGCCTGTTTGGTTGAAAAACCTCCGGTTGCCATTGTAGTAAACGAGTGGTTTACGGCATCAAAAAGAGTCATCCCTCCGGCCCATAATAACAGTGTTTCAGCCAAAGTAAAAGCCATGTAAATCTTCCATAGCGTTTTGGCTGTTTGTTTAATTCGTGGACTAATTTTATCAGGTGTTGGTCCGGGAACCTCGGCCATAAACAGCTGCATACCCCCAATTCCGAAAACAGGCAGAATGGCTAATGATAGTACAATAATTCCCATTCCTCCCAGCCATTGCGACATGCTGCGCCAAAATAAAATGCCATGTGGGAGTGCTTCAATATCGTTTAAAATAGAGGATCCGGTAGTCGTGAATCCTGACATTGTTTCGAAAAAAGCGTTTGTGAAATTGGGAATAGATCCGCTTATAATATACGGTAAGGAACCAAAAAAAGAGAACACGATCCACACCATTGAAACAATGATAAATCCTTCGCGTTTCCCAATATCTTTTTTTGCTTTAGATGTGCCCAGAACAATGGCACCTCCAATTGCTAAATTTATACCTGAAGAAATGACGAAAGCAAAAATATCTTCTTCGGCGTAAATTAAAGAAATAGCCAGAGCCAAAAGCATTGCAACTCCTTCAACCACTAACAAAAAACCAAGTACGCGAAAAATTATTTTTAAATTCATTCTGTGGTATTTGTAGTCACTATTTGAAGAATTTTTCCAGCTTCTTAATTCCGGATGGGAGTGTGAAAACTACAACTTTGTCGCCTTCCTGAACCTGAGTGTAACCATGCGCAATGTATCCCATGTTTCCTCTGATAAGGCCACCTATTTTAGCTTCGGCAGGGAATCCAAGGTCTTTAATTGGCTTCTCAATAATTTTGGCACCTGGTTTTGCAATAAACTCAAAAACCTCAGCATCGGAAGCGGTTAAACATTTTACTTTCGATATTTCAGCATTCAAGGTAAATCGATAAATGTAACCGGCTGCAATCAATTTTTTATTAAAAATTGTACCAATGGTCCATGTTGTCGGCCAAACTCATATAAGCTAAGTTTTCAACTTCGGCAACAGTGCGGCGTACGCCAAAACTTTTTGCGAGGTGGCATCCTAAAATATTGGTTTCCGAGTTGCCGGTTGTAGCAACAAAGGCGTCCATCTTTTCGATTCCTTCCTCTTTTAATAAATTTAAGTTTCTTCCATCGCCGTTAATTACAAGAACATTTTCAAATTTGTCAGCAATTTGCTCACATTTCTCACGGCTGTTCTCAATAATTTTTATGCGGTAATTGTCGCCTAATTTTTCAATGGCTTTTTGTGCAATCCTGCTTCCTCCAAAAAACATGATGTTTTTTACATCAAATTGTTTCTTGCCGGTTAAATCGAACACATTTTGTTGCTCCGATCGTGTAGTGATAAAATATACTACATCGCCATTTTTAATAAAATCTGATCCGTGAGGAATTATTGTTTCGTTATCGCGCTGAATTGCAACAACAAGTAAATGCTGGTTTTCCTGCGATAACTCTTCAAATGTTTTATTTAATATTTCAGCATTCTCGCGCACTTTTATTCCCATTAAAAGTAGTTTTCCGTTTGAAAACTCAATTAACTGGCGGGTTGCTGTTTGTTTTACCGATGCAATAATTTCTTTGGCTGCCAAACTTTCGGGATAAATCAGCTCGTGAATTCCAAGGTTGTTCAGTTTTGCACGGTATCTTTCCTGCAGGTATTCCTGGTTGTTTATACGGGCAATTGTTCTGCCAACACCAAGATACGATGCCATGGAACAGGCCAAAACATTACGTTCTTCAAAAGGAGTAACAGCGATAAAAAGATCCGACTTTGCAAGGTCAGTTTTCTTTAAATCCTGAAAAGAATGTGCTGAACCTGTGATGGTCATTAAGTCTACCTCTGAACTAATTTTGGAAAGCTTCTCTGGGGAGTCGTCTAAGAGAACAATATCGTGGTTTTCGTTGGTTAACATTCGTGCTAAATGCGTTCCAACTTCACCTGCGCCGGCAATTACAACTTTCATCTGTCTGTCTTATTTAATAGAGCAAATAAATGTAATATGTTCTTAACTACAATTGAAAAACCATTTGTATGTTTAAAACCTACATTAAATTTAACATACTAAATTACAAAAAAATAAACTACTCAATTGGTTTTTTTTTTGTTATTAAATATCAATGTATGACTTATGAATTTTGAGTGCTCACTGCCAATTTCTGCTTGTTTTTACCTGTTTGGTGTGGCGTAATTTGGTTTTTCGGAGAATTCCATTTGTCGTAAAATGCACCCTTTAATTTAACTGAAAAAATATTTCTTTCTTCTGAAAAGGACCGGTACTGGTTTGTTAAAATAAGTTTTGGAACGTTTTTGTATTGCGTTGGCTCAAATTTGAAATTTCGTTCCGCGATAATATAATCAGGAGAAAAATTCGGGTAGGGGACCAAACGTTCGTGATTTAAACAAAGCGATTTGCCTTCAAAAAACAACAATCCATTTTGCAACAAAAGATACTGATCATTGTGTAAATCGCCTGATAGCAAGAAAACCGGGGTATTTAGCCTTTTTTTGTTTTTGATGTTCTGAATGTTACGATATAAAAAATCATCCTCGGCTATTGGAGTTTTGGAGATGACATAGTTTGTTCGGCCGGCAATTAGCATTATGCTTGGATTTTGCGAATTATTGAGTACGTACATTTCTCGCTTATGGTGCTGGCTCAGATTAAAAAGAAAGATGCTAAGGGTGAAAGCAAACAAAAATATACCGGCAGTTTTGAGGTATAAAACAAGGTGTTTCTGAACGAAAAGAAAGGTGAAAAATAGAAAGAGGATGAGTAATAAAAGTTCTGTTGAATGTAGTGATATGTTTAGTGTTGAATACGGCAGCGACTCTATGTTTTCAAGAATAATATAAATTACCCGAATAAGCCCACCGACCAAAAAGGAAAGCGCATTTGAGATGAGAGTAATTTTTGAAAAGATGAGCAAAGAAAGCCCCATTGGAATGAGCAATGTTACAGCCGGGATGATAACAATATTGCTAAGCCAAAAAAATGTTGGAAACTGATTGAAGTAAAATACCGTTAGCGGGAATGTGGTAATTTGAGCCGCCAGAGAAACACAAAATAAACTCCAAATAAATTTCAGAATTTTATTATTAACCAACAATAACTTTTCAAGTTTGGGTTGTAAAAATACAATCCCAAAAACTGCTGAATAGGAGAGTTGAAAACCCACTTCGAATAAATAGTTAGGATTTATGAGTAATAAAATCAGTGCCGAAGCAGCAAGCGAGTTGTAAATATTTGCTCTTCGGTTTAAATTGGTTCCAATTATTACGATACTAAACATGGTGGCTGCACGCATAACAGAAGGCGAAAATCCGGTTAGTCCTGCATATGTCCAAAGCAATAATACACCGGCCACAATAAAAATGAAACGGCTGGTTTTTCGTTTCCTGAGAAAGCCAAAGAAAAAACTGTATACCATAAAAATAATTCCAACATGAAGTCCCGACACCGCTAAAACATGCATGGCACCGGCAGCAGAGAAAATACGTTTTGTTTCAGGATCTAAATCTTGTTTGTATCCTAACGTAAGTGCCGAAAGAATTTCTGTTTCGTTGGCCCGCAGATTTTGGCGGTGATAAATTTTCAATAAATGTTCGCGTAATAATTCTGCCTCTGTTCGAATGCTTCTGGATTTATACGGAGTTGGAGCCCAGTCTTCTTCGCTTAAAAATGCTTGTCGGTAAATTCGTTTGTTTTGCAAATAGTTTTTGTAATTAAATTCATACGGATTACCGTAATTTTCTATTTGCCGGGGTGTGGTTTCAAATAGTATTGTAGAGCCTGGCTTTAATGTTTTTAGTCTTTCTTTCTTAGGAAAATACACCAACATTTTTTCGTTGGTTGAGTAAAGCGAATCGCTGCTTTTAACGCCCGAAAGAGAAATAGTTGATCGATAAGAATTTTCTTTTTCCTGGGGCGTTTCCAGAATAGTACCAACGAAAATGCCTTGTTTATGAAACCGGGGTTCTGAATTGTAATTGTTTACAATGAATACTCCCAAAACAATAAAAAACAAATGAACAGTTAGTCCAAAAAATGAATCCAGCTGATAGCGGTATTTTAAGTGTGTAACTGCTAAAAGGAATAGCAAAGTAGCTAAAATGCTTAGAGATAAAGTGCAAGTTAAATGCAGTTGATTCCCCACTACAATACCAATCGCAAATGCCAATGCGATTCGAAGAAAGGGTATTTTCTGAAATGTGTTTTCCAAGATTTTCGTCTGAAGGATTTTTCATTCAAACGAAACTTTTGAAAAAGAGTTACTATTTTACAGGAACTTTTATCCGATAATGAGGAATTACTTTCCCTTTAGCAATATTCTGAAGTTTACCTTTCAACAACCGTTTGCGTAAAGGTGATAGATGATCGATAAAAAGTACACCTTCCAGGTGGTCGTATTCGTGTTGTATCACGCGTCCGGCAAAACCTCTGTAGGTTTCTTCGTGTTCCACAAAGTTTTCATCAAAATAACGAATGGTAACTTCGTCAGGGCGCGAAACATCTTCTCTTATTTCAGGAAGACTTAAACATCCTTCATTCATAATCCATTCCTCTCCGGCGGTTTCTATAATTTCAGGATTGATAAATACTTTTTTAAAACCTTCCAGTTCCGGTTCTTCGTCGGCACCCGACGATGCATCAATAACAAACATACGAATAGACATGCCAACTTGTGGAGCGGCCAAACCAACACCGTCGGAATAATACATGGTCTCCCACATATTTTCAATAATTTCTGACAATTTTGGATCGTCTTTTTTTATTTCTTTTGCTTTTTTTCGCAAAAGTGTATCGCCGTAAACCGTTACCGGATATTTCATATTCGCAAATTTCTTTTTTGTTCTAAATAATTTTGCAAAATAATGGTTGCACTAACTGCGTCAACCATTGCTTTGTCTTGTCTCTTTTTCTTTTTCAAGCCTCCGTCAATCATCGTCTGAAAAGCCATTTTTGATGTAAATCGCTCGTCCAAAATCTCTAATTTCATATCAGGATACACCTTTTGGAATTTTTTCAGAAACGGATTAATGTATCTAACAGCTTCAGAAGCCTCGTTGTTCATTTGTTTAGGGTAGCCAACAACTACTTCATCTACTTTTTCTTTTTCAAAATATTCTTTTAAAAAATCCCAAATAGTATGTGTTGCAACCGTTGTTAAACGATTGGCAATAATTTGAGACGGATCGGTAACTGCAATTCCTACCCGTTTTCTTCCGTAATCGATGGATAATATTCTTCCCATGTAAATGTTAAATCGCTGCAAAAGTATAGAGAATTGCCAAGAAAAAAAAGAGGGTTTTAAGTTGTTTGTTTCCAGATGATTGAATGCTTTTTGTTGCGGGTGGCTTTTGTTTTGGCACGCACTTTGCAAAGAATGAGGCAAATACCGGTTTTTATTTTAGGCGCCAAAAGAGCAAAGCAAACAAATTATTGAATTTAATATCTATTACCATGAAAACGACAAAATTAAGACTGTTTGCCACGATGATTACTCTGGTGGCAGTTACCATAGCAACAATAATTCCTGCACAAGCTCAACGCCGGTCAACTCAAGAAAGTACAACAAAAAGAGAACCGGAGAGAAACAGGAACACAAAAAGTAGAGTTACAGAAAAAAGCACATTTAAGGATTACGATAAAGTTAGAAGAACCAATGTTGACTCGAATTTGAAAAGTACTCGCACCAACAATCGCAGTTCGAATCAGGCAAAAACCAAAAGCACAAATAACTCTAACCGAAGTGTTTCAACTAATAGCGGGCAAAACAATAGAAAGGCTCAGGAAGCTTCAAGATCTTCAAACTATAGATTTGATGATGCTCGAAAAAACAATAATTCTGCAAGAAATTCGGGAGCTGAAAGAAATAACAGGCAGCCTCAGAAAGTTTATACCAGTAACAGATCCAATAATTCGGATGTAAATCGAAGTACAAATCACTCGAACGGAAACAGAACTTATTCTGCGAAAAAGCCTGAGTCGCCTGCAGTACATTCCAATACCAGAAGAACTACAGGTACGAATACCACAAACAATAGAAATTATTACAGGGTTGATAAGAGCGACAAACGTTATGCTCCTAATAGTTCGTACAAAGGCAGTTCAAGGTATTGGACAAAAAATTACAGGCCCGAGAAAATGAATTACAATCACAAGGATAGAAATTATTACAGTCATTATAATTACAACAACTACAGCCATTGGGACAGGAGATGGGAACGTTATCGCTGGAATCACAGTAGCTGGCGCGATTATTACTACGGTTACAATCCTCGCTCATATGTGTACCACAAAAATTATTACTACCATAATCATTACGGACATGTAATTCAACGATTCGATTACAGCCCACAGGTATTTGTACACAATCATCACAACTATTACTGCTACAACGGCCACTTTTTCAGATATAGAATGGGGGTTGGATATGTTTTGGTTGATCTTCCTTTTGGATTTGAATTTGATTATATGCCAAGAGGTTATGAACGGGTTTACATTAATGGCTACATGTATTTCAGGCTTGGTAATTTATTTTTCGAATGGGGAAATCACGGATTTAGTTTAGTGCATTATCCCGAAAGGTATTATGCTTACAATGATGGTTACATTGGAGAAGGATATCATTTTAACGATGATTTTTATTACGATAACTATTAATTAGGCTTTTCCTAAACCTTTAATTTATACTGTTTCTTGTTTAACAGCACTGCCCGTCAAGAGTTTTGGCGGGCAGTTTTATTCGCTCAATATTTTAGATGTTTCGTCTTCATTATTCAATAAATTGGTAAAGGCATTTCTAAAAGTATTTTTGTGCTTGAGTTAGTAACAATAATCCGAATTTTGTGGAATAATATAATTTTAAAAATGTTGCGAGCTGAAACATTTTCTCTATTTTTAACCTAACCAAATACTTAAAAAATGACAATCAAAATGAAACGAGATCAGCTAGCCCCCAAAAAGGCTGAGAATTGGCGTAGTAATTTTAAAGAAGAGGTAAAAGAAACCTTTAATTTAAATGTTTCGGATTTAATAATTCAAAAAGAAACATATAAAACACTAATTGGTGAAAATGAAAATCGCCTGCGTGTTTATTTAGGTTTGGAAACAAATAAAACAAATGGTAAATACAACCTTTGTGCGTATGCTGTTTCATCGTTTTTACTTGGTAGCGGAGATGTATATGCAGATTATGAGACTCCAGTATTTAAGTTGGGAAAAGAGAATATAAATATGTCGGACAATACCAATGCGGTGATCGAAAGTATTCATTTATACCGAAAGTGGCGAACAGGTGAATTGGATGCTGACGACAAGGGTGCATTGTACAGACAATATATTTATCCGAATGCCTATTTGCTAACCAAATTTGAGTTGCACGAACTTTTTAATATACAGGATAAAGCAGAAATTAAAATTGAATTTGGTATTCAGAAAACAATGAGTGCTATTCTAAGTCCGGTTTCGTCAAATTTAGTAGCAAAAACACTTGATGATCCGGGAGAGGATTACGACTATGCAAGTATTTGTCCTCCTCATTGTGATGAAAGAAGCATTTATAATACCTAATTTCAGGAATGCCTTTTTATTTATACTTTAATATTGCATCAGAACTAAGTGCAGTAATTCTTGGAACGATTTTCCTTAAAAGTCTGGACAAAAAATTTATTTTTTTGTACGCTTTTGTTTGTTATGCATTTGCAACAGAAGTGGGATTGCACATTCTTAGTAAGCTTGGAGCACATAATACTTTGCCCGGTACGCATTTTTATGGGCCAATCGAATTTCTTTTGCTTTCGTTAATGTATTACTACCATTTTAAATCGTCAAAAATTTCGAAATGGATACTTTTCATTTTAGTACTGTTTGAAGTGTATTGTATTATAAATCCGCTTTTTATTCAGGGATTGTATGAATATTCCAATACCCGGGCTATAAGTGGTTTGATTCTCGTCTTTTTTTCAATACTCTATTTTCATGACGTAATGGTTGAAACAAAGATTGGAAAGTTAAGTGCAGAACCAATGATTTGGATAAATACTGCGATTTTACTTTACTTCTCAGCCAACCTTTTTTACAATGTTTTATTTACCATGATTCTTGAATATTCCAGAGAATTTTCTAAGCTTGTCAGCGTTTACTTTACATTTTTTAATGTACTGTTTTACCTGTTAATTGCGATAGGTTTTTTTAAAACAAAGAAAATTTAACAGTTTAATTGGGGAGTTATTTGTTTTGGTTCGGTCGATGTAAACACATACTCGCACAATTGATTATTATGTTGTAGTAACTGCACGAAATATTTCTGAATCCTACAAAAATATCATTTTTGTTAATTACTTTAGTGGGCTTCGAATGAATTGAGTGATTATGAATTCAGGGAGTGCCGATGTTGTTTTGGTCTATTTTCTTGGATCAGTAGGAATGATTCTACTGGCCGGTGGAATATTCTTCTTTTTTATTACCTATCAAAAACGTTTGCTGCAGAAACAGCTCGAGCTCAATCAGATTCGACAGGATCAGCAGCAGGAAATTTTACGAAATACGATTCAGGCACAGGAAAAGGAGAGGAAACGAATTGCTCAGGATTTGCACGACGAAGTTGGAGCAATGCTTTCAGTGGTAAAGCTTAATGTGGCCCGGATTGAGAAAAAATCAGAGGAAGAAAAGGCTAAAGTTTTGGCTTCGGAAACGAAAACATATTTAGACGAGGTAATAACACAGGTGCGCGGAATATCCAGGGCTCTGTTGCCACCATCGCTTGAAAAATTAGGTTTGTTTTTTGCTTTGGAGGACATGGCCAACTGGGTAAACAAATCGGAGCAACTTAAAATTGTGTGTTGGAGAAGTGGTGAACAATTTCGTTTTGATCGTAAAAAAGAATTGGCTCTTTTTAGAATTGTGCAAGAGTTATTAAATAATGCCATTAAACATTCGGGAGCAAAAGTATTAAACATAAATGTTCGGTTTTATGGTAAATCAATTGCCATTGTGGTGCATGATAACGGGCAGGGATTCAATATGGAAGAAAGTTTGACTTCTGGTCTTGGTTTAAAAAACCTTGAAAGCCGGGCCGAAATGATAGGGGCACGATTTAAAATGAGTTCTGCACCAACAAAAGGAACCAGGGCTGTTATTTATTTGGATGGGAATGAAGGATAGAAAGATAAATATTGTTGTTTGTGACGATCATAGATTGTTTCGGAAAGGAATAAGTGCCTTGCTGTCTGATTTTGATGTAATTGGCGAAATCAATGAAGCCGGTAACGGCATAGAATTGCTGCAATTGCTGGAAAATCTGGAAACAAAACCTGACCTTGTTTTGCTTGATATTAATATGCCCGAGATGGACGGGGCCGAGGCCACGAAACAGCTCAAAAAACGTTATCCCGATATTCGGATCGTTGTACTAAGTATGGAGGATGATACACAGATGGTTTCTTTTCTTGTGAATGAAGGCATAAATGGATATCTTCTTAAAAATGCAGATCCTGATGAGTTGGAGCATGCCATTAAAATGGTAATGAAAAACGATTTTTATTTCTCAAGTAGTCTGTCCGGGGCGGTGTTACACTCATTAAGTGCACGTAATAATGCTTCAAAAGTAATTGCAGAATTGGAGTTTAGTACACGAGAGCTCGATATTATTAATTTAATTTGCAATGAGCTAACAGCTGCTGAAATTGCAGAAGAATTATCATTAAGTGCTCGTACAATTGAAGGTTATAAAAGAAAGTTACTGGAAAAGTCGAATGCAAAAAATATAGCAGGGCTAGTTATTTTCGCTATAAAAAACAATCTGGTAAATATTTAACCTGCTTTTCAATACTTTAAATCAAAAAGAAAGGGATACCTGTACAAGTACCCCTCTTTGGAAAATCCGTAAGCCTTATTTTTATCATCGTGTATCAGGGAAGAGGGACTGTTGAATGTGAGACAATTGTACTGAAAGTCAGATGAATTCCAATAAAGGCTTTATAAGCGTGCTTAAGTATAACGAATGAATGTGTTAGTGAAATTATGTCGTAATGTCGCTTAATTTTCATCGAATGTTTTCCGTTTTGTGTACAACAAATTTCAATTAATTCGAATTAAAAAGAAAGAGTAGTTCTACGTGAAATTAGTGCGTAATTCTACGCAAAATGTATGCGTATGAATACGTTCTGGTTGGTGAATATTTCACATAAAAAAAGCCGCTTCCCTATGGGAAACGGCTTTTAAAATATAATCGTTAAGCTTTATTCGATATTAGCCTGAGCTGCAGCAACGCGTGCGATTGGTACTCGGTATGGCGAACAACTTACATAGTTCATACCTACTTTGTTGCAGAATTTAACTGACGATGGCTCACCACCGTGCTCACCACAAATACCAACTTTCAATTCTGGTTTTGTGCTTCTGCCTTTTTCAACACCGATTTTTACAACTTGTCCAACACCTTCCTGATCAAGAACCTGGAAAGGATCGTTTTTCAAAATACCTTTTTCAATATAAATTGGTAAAAACTTACCTGCATCATCACGAGAATACCCAAAGGTCATTTGTGTAAGGTCGTTGGTTCCGAATGAGAAGAACTCGGCATGCTCTGCCACTAAATCAGCAGTCATTGCGGCACGAGGAATTTCAATCATTGTACCCACCATATAATCACATTTTGCGCCTTTTTCTGCAAATACTTTTTGTGCAGTAGTGTTAATAATGTCAGCCTGTAATTTGAATTCTTTTACAGTACCAATTAATGGAACCATTATTTCCGGACGGGCATCAACACCTTTTTGAGTTAAATTAACAGCAGCTTCAATAATAGCACGAGCCTGCATTTCGGTAATTTCAGGGTATGTATTTCCCAAACGACATCCACGGTGACCCAACATCGGGTTAAATTCGTGAAGATCATCAACCAAAGCTTTAACTGCCTCAACAGTAATTCCCATCTCTTCAGCCATTTCTTTTTGGTTGGCTTCTTCGTGAGGAACAAATTCGTGTAGTGGTGGATCGAGCAAACGAATTGTTACCCCATAACCGGCCATTGCTTCCAAAATACCTTCAAAATCTTCACGCTGGTATGGAAGTAATTTGTCCAAAGCTTTACGACGATCAACTTCAGTTTTAGCCAAAATCATTTCGCGCATGGCTTTAATTCTCTCACCTTCGAAGAACATGTGTTCTGTGCGGCAAAGACCAATTCCTTGTGCTCCAAAGTCGCGTGCAACTTGTGCATCGGCAGGAGAGTCGGCATTGGTACGTACTGCCATACGAGTATATTTATCAGCAAGATCCATTATTTTAGCGAAGTTTCCACTTAATTCTGGATCCATGGTTGCTACTTTTCCTTCATAAACTTCTCCGGTTGATCCATTAAGCGAAATCCAATCGCCTTCATGGAATTCTTTTCCATCGATGGTCATTACGCGGGTCTTGTAATTGATTTTAACCGCACCGGCTCCCGAAACACAACACTTACCCATACCACGGGCAACAACAGCTGCGTGCGAAGTCATACCTCCACGAGCGGTTAAAATACCTTTGGCAATGTGCATTCCTTCAAGGTCTTCTGGCGATGTTTCAACACGTACCAGTACCGATTCCGGATATTTGTTTGCTTCATCGGCAAAGAATACAACTTGTCCGGTTGCAGCTCCTGGCGATGCAGGAAGTCCTTTTGCCAAAACAGTTGCCGATTTCATGGCAGCAGTATCAAATACAGGGTGTAATAACTCGTCTAATTTAGCGGCATCAATTCTGTTTAATGCTGTTTTTTCGTCTATACGACCTTCTTCCAACATTTCAACAGCAATGTTTACCATAGCCGCGCCTGTACGTTTTCCGTTACGTGTTTGCAATAACCACAATTTGCCTTCCTGAATGGTAAACTCAAGATCCTGCATATCGCTGTAGTGATCTTCTAATTTTTGTTGTGTATCGTTTAACTGACGGTACATTTCCGGCATTGCTTCTTCCAGTGAAGGATATTTACTTGCTCTTTCTTCTTCGCTAACTCCCTGAAGTGCTGCCCATTTTTTTGAGCCTTCAATAGTTATTTCCTGTGGCGTGCGAATACCTGCTACAACATCTTCTCCCTGTGCATCAATTAGGTATTCACCATTAAATATGTCTTCTCCTGTTGCTGCATCGCGGGTAAATGCAACACCTGTACCTGAATTGGCTCCCATGTTACCGAATACCATTGCCTGGCAGTTAACAGCAGTTCCCCACTCGTCAGGAATTTGCTCCAAACGACGGTAAAGAATAGCACGGTCGTTGTTCCAGCTATTAAATACAGCAGCAACAGATCCCCAAAGTTGTTCCCAAGGATCGGTAGGGAAATCTTTTCCGGTAACTTTTTTAACCGCAGCTTTAAAGCGGGCAACCAACTCTTTTAAATCGTCAGTCGAGAACTCTGTATCTAACTGAATTCCTTTTTCCTCTTTTAGTTCTTCAATGATCTCCTCAAAAGGATCGATCTCTTCTTTGCTGGCTGGTTTCATTTCCATTACCACATCGCCATACATTTGTACAAAACGACGGTACGAATCCCAAGCAAAACGTGAATTACCTGATTTTTTAGCGATGCCTTCAACTGCATCATCATTCATTCCGAGGTTTAGAACTGTGTCCATCATTCCTGGCATAGAAGCTCTTGCGCCGGAACGAACAGACATTAAACAAGGATTGTCTTTACTGCCAAAAACGGTTCCTGTAAGCTCTTCTACAAGTGCAACAGCTGCTTCAACTTCTGGTTTAATTTTGTCGAAAGTGGCTTCTTGTCCAATTTCGTTGTATGCGGTACAAACTTCTGTTGTGATAGTAAATCCCGGAGGTACCGGAACACCAATAAGGTTCATTTCAGCAAGGTTTGCTCCCTTACCTCCAAGGAGGTTTTTCATGTCTGCTTTACCTTCTGCTTTTCCAGCTCCGAAAGTATATACATGCTTTGCCATAAAATTTAAATTTTTAGTTATAATATTAGAATAAAATATTGTTAAAATTGGATTGCTAATGTAACTCTAATTTTCGTATTTAGAAAGCTTTTAAATTGATTATCGCCTGTTTTGTAGGCATGTACGTATTGTATTTAATTATTACACTATTTGCATATGATTTTAGCACTTTTGTAACATTTTGCTCTTTATTGATTGCAATTTAAGATGAATTATTTTCAGCACATGCCCCGTTTTGCAAAAGCCTTTCAAATATAGGCAATCGGTGACTTATATGTAAATCGTAAATGGGTTTATTCTGCTGTAAATTAACTCTTAACATTCTTTAACTTCCGTTGATACGAGTTAACTAAATTCCAACGTATTTTTGAAGCATAGAATTTGAATAGTTTAAGTGTTTTTTCATAGAGAATAGATTTGGTTAGGTTAGGAAACAGAGATGGTGGTTCGTCTCTGTTTTTTTTTGTGCCCAACTCAGATTTATTCATCACACAAATGTTGGTTTAATCAACTTCCATAATTCAAGTAGTATATATTGATAACATTCTTTAACTTATATTGAAACGTGTTAACAGAATTTCGCTGTATTTTTGGAGCATAGAATTTGAATAGTTTAAGTGTTTTTTTCATAGAAATAGATTTGGTTAGGTTAGGAAACAGAGATGGTGGTTCGTCTCTGTTTTTTTGTGTTTTAACCTGACATATTTTCATAACTTTATTTCGTTTCCTGTTATTGTTTCCTAAAATTTGAAATCGGTATGACATCCTGTCTGTCAGTCGGTTATGGCTTGTTGTTTGATGGTGGTGTTCGCAGATATTAAAAAACACAAAGTCATGAATTTTAACAATTTTACAATAAAATCGCAGGAGGCTGTTCAGCAAGCTTTTCAAATTGCGCTGGCAAACAATCAACAAGCCATAGAAACCGGTCACATTTTACGCGGATTGATTCATTCGGCAGAAAATGTGGTTGACTTTTTATTAAAGAAACTGAGTGTAAATACCTCAGTCTTTCAATTGGCATTAAATAAAATAATCGAATCTTATCCGAAAGTTTCAGGTGGTGAGGCCTACCTTTCAAGTGCGACAAATCAGGTTTTGCAAAAAGCCCTGGGGTTGGCACAGGAAATGGGCGACCAGTACGTGTCTGTTGAACACATTTTGCTGGCTTTGCTCGAGGTAAAAGACACCACAAGTCAATTAATGAAAGACAATGGTATAGCTAAAAAAGATTTAAAAGCTGCCATTTTGGAACTACGTAAAGGTTCAACTGTTGATAGCCAGACTGCAGAAGATAAATTTAATTCACTCAACAGGTTTGCTATTAATTTAAATGAGCGGGCGCGTTCCGGAAAACTTGATCCGGTTATAGGCCGCGACGATGAAATACGACGCATTTTGCAAATTCTTTCGCGTCGCACAAAAAATAATCCGATACTTATTGGCGAGCCTGGTACCGGAAAAACTGCTATTGCTGAAGGTTTGGCGCATCGGATAGTTCGGGGAGATGTACCTGAAAACCTGAAATCGAAACAAGTATTCTCGTTGGATATGGGTGCGTTGGTGGCCGGAGCCAAATACAAAGGTGAATTTGAAGAACGGTTAAAAGCGGTTGTTAACGAAGTTGTCCAGTCGAATGATGAGGTTATTTTATTTATCGACGAAATTCATACGCTGGTTGGTGCAGGCAAAGGCGAGGGCGCAATGGATGCCGCTAATATTTTAAAACCGGCCTTGGCGCGTGGCGAACTTAGGGCTGTGGGGGCAACTACTTTAAGCGAGTATCAGAAATACTTTGAAAAAGACAAAGCTTTAGAGCGCCGTTTCCAGATTGTACATGTGAATGAACCCGATACCTTGAGCGCGATTTCTATTTTGAGGGGAATAAAGGAGAAGTACGAAAACCATCACAAGGTTCAAATAAAAGATGATGCAATTATTGCGTCGGTGGAATTATCTCAACGATACATTTCTGATAGGTTTTTGCCCGATAAAGCGATCGATTTAATGGATGAGGCTGCGGCAAAGTTGCGTTTGGAGATTGATTCGGTTCCTGAAGAGCTGGATGAAATTGAGCGCCGCGTAAAACAACTCGAAATTGAACGAGAAGCCATAAAACGGGAAAATGACACAAAAAAACTGGCAACACTTGGTGAAGAAATTTCGAATTTGAAAGAGGAGCAATCGAGGCTGCGTGCCAAGTGGCAATCGGAGAAATCGATTATTGAAGCTATTCAAAAGAAGAAAGAAGAAATTGAAAGTTTTAAGTTCGAGGCAGATCAGGCAGAACGACAAGGCAATTACGGACGAGTTGCCGAATTGAGATATGGCAAAGTAAAAGAGGCGGAGGCTGAAATTGAAAAATACCAGGCCGAGCTGGATGAAATGAAAAAGGGTGAAAACCTGATAAAAGAAGAAGTGGATAGCGAGGACATAGCTGAAGTGGTTGCCCGCTGGACCGGTATTCCGGTTTCGAAAATGTTGCAAAGCGAGCGCGAAAAATTGCTGCACATGGAGGAAGAATTGCACGACAGGGTAATTGGTCAGGACGATGCAATTGTTGCTGTTTCGGATGCCGTGCGCAGAAGCCGTGCCGGATTGCAGGACGAGAAACGTCCAATTGGGTCGTTTATATTTTTGGGAACTACCGGTGTTGGAAAAACAGAATTGGCAAAAGCACTAGCCGAGTATTTGTTTAACGACGAGAATATGATTACCCGGATTGACATGTCGGAGTACCAGGAAAAATTCTCGGTCACCCGCTTAATTGGTTCGCCTCCCGGATATGTGGGATACGACGAAGGTGGCCAGCTAACCGAAGCCGTTCGGCACAAACCTTATTCGGTGGTTTTATTCGATGAAATCGAAAAAGCGCATCCCGATGTGTTTAATGTGTTGTTGCAGGTGTTGGATGATGGGCGTTTAACCGATAACAAAGGGCGTACTGTAAATTTCAAAAACACCATTATAATAATGACGTCGAACCTGGGATCGCACATTATTCAGGAAAACTATGAAAATATGACCGCTGAAAATGAGACAGTTGTTTTAGAACGCACTCAAAACCAGCTACTCGAGATGTTGCGTAAAACCATTCGCCCCGAGTTTTTAAATCGTATTGACGAAACAATTGTATTTACGCCATTAAATAAAACGGATATAAACAAAATTGTAAAACTGCAATTTAATGAGGTAGTAAAACGATTATCGGGCAGCGATGTAAAAATTGAAATTTCAGATGGGGCAATTAATTGGTTGTCAACCCTGGGTTTCGATCCGCATTTTGGAGCCCGCCCTGTTAAACGGGTATTGCAAAAATACGTGTTAAACGAACTGTCGAAGCGGATTTTAGCAGGTCAGGTAGAAAAACAAAGGCCAATTATTATCGAGGAAGAAAGTGGAAAGCTCGTTTTTCGGAATTAAAAGGAGTGGTCGTTCAGAATAGAGGCTGTTTAAAGGATTAGTTAATCATTTCCTTACGATCAGCGTATAAGCTTTTAATCGCTCTTAATCTTCCTAATGGAGAGAGTTTTCCTCCTTTTGGGGAATAAAAAAGGGTCAAAATTTTATTTTAGAATAAAAATTTGACCCTTTTGTCTATCGACATTTTCCCTTGCAAAGGGGAAACAGCATAAAGCAGCTATTGTAAATACTTTGTTATTTTTTAGAATTGTTGATTAGAGCGGGCTTCCCAATTAAGGGAAGCTCCCGACAGGGTAAAGGGAACTGCGATTTTGTATCCCAATTGATCTAAAATAAATTAAACAGCATATTTTTTGGGATAAACATATTTGGCATAAATAAGATAGCACGCCATAAATACATTTACAATGTAATTAAAATAGAGCGGGAAATGCGGAATACCCGTTTCCCAATCGCCAATAATTATATATATAAACGTTAAAAGCTCGCCAAATAGCCAAAGCCACAAAAAAAGTACGCTCAAATCTTTGGCACTTTTTGTCCGAAAAGTTTTTATTACCTGTGGTATTCCGCAAATGGCAAATAAAATATTACCAATCCAGCCTATCGTTTCGTTTATCATATCTGGTAAATGGCTAAAAATTAAAGCGATTTTTTCATGGCTTCCAACTCAATAACTGCTGAGCTTAGCTGGCTAATTGCCTTTTCTATTAAAGCCGACAGTGTATCAAATTCACTTTTTTCGGTGTTCAATTGAATGTCTTTTAAAAGCATTCCGGTTTCATCCATACCAAAAGTAAGGGCCGATGATTTTGCAGTGTGAGCTTCCCGTGCCAAAAGAGTCCAGTCTTTGTTTTCGTAAGAGCTGGTCATGTTTTGTATAAATTCCGGAATTTGCTCCAGAAAAATATTGATCAGTTCTATTTTAAAAGAATTGTCACCCCCTGAAATTGCATCAATTTGATGGGTGTGAATGAGTTTCGTTTGATTGTCCATATTGTATTTTAAAGATGTTCTGCAAATTAATAAAATATTCACTTATGCATTTTGTTTAATGTCTGATAAAATTCATATTTGTGAAGTTTTTGAATCTCTAGCTTTGCACAAATAAATTCTGAAGTACTTTTGAATCGATCAGATCCGGGCTTTAAATGGTAATTCTGTATGTAATCGAATCATCTCAACTACTTCTTTTGAGTAAATAAATAAAATAAATGAAGACAACTGCATTTAATCAAATTCACAAAAGCCTTGGTGCTAAAATGGTTGAGTTTGCCGGTTACGAAATGCCAATTGAATATTCTGGAATTAAAGCCGAACACATGTGTGTGCGCGAAGCAGTAGGCGTTTTTGATGTATCGCATATGGGCGAGTTTTGGGTAAAAGGACCTAAGGCTTTGGATTTAGTGGCAAAAATTACTTCAAATGATCCACGAATTTTAACACTTGGGCAGGCACAATACAGCTGTTTCCCAAATGGGAAAGGTGGAATTGTTGATGATTTACTGGTGTATTATTACGAGCCGGAAAAATATATGCTGGTTGTAAATGCAGCAAACATCGAAAAAGACTGGAACTGGGTTGTTGCTCAAAACGAAGAGATTGGCGCTGAACTGGAAAATGCGTCAGATAACATTAGCCAGCTTGCCATTCAGGGGCCAAAAGCTACTGAAGTATTGCAGAAATTAACCGAAGTAGATTTATCAGAAATAAAATTTTACACCTTTACCACCGATAAATTTGCCGGTGTTGATGATGTAATTATTTCGGCAACAGGTTATACCGGTGCAGGTGGTTTCGAATTGTATTTTAGAAACAGTGTGGCCGAACAAATATGGAAAGCTATTTTCGAAGCCGGTGAGGAGTTTGGAATTCAGCCGGTAGGTTTGGCTGCCCGCGATACTTTGCGCCTGGAAATGGGATATTGCTTATACGGAAATGATATTGACGATACCACATCGCCGATTGAAGCCGGTTTAGGTTGGATTACCAAATTTAATAATGGTCGGAAATTTATCGATCGCGAATTTTTAACCATGCAAAAAAACGAGGGCGTAACTCGTCGTTTGCGCGGTTTTGTTCTAACAGATCGTGGAATTCCACGTCATGGATACGAATTGGAAAATGCTGAGGGAGTGGTAATCGGTCATGTGACTTCCGGAACCATGTCGCCCATTTTGAACAAAGGAATTGGCATGGGATATATTGCCCGGGAGTATTCGGCATTTGGAACCGAAGTATTTGTAAAAATCAGGAATAAATCGATACCTGCAGAGGTCGTTAAAATACCTTTTATATAATCAATAAAACAAATCAAAATCAAACGAGCCACTCTGTTATCAGGGTGGCTTTTTTATTTCTGGAATTCAAATTGTACCGGGGTAATAAATCAGGCTTTCATCAATACTAGTTTAAACCTGTTTTAAATAAAAGACATAAAAATCTATTTCCTGAAGATTTAATGGTTTTCTTTCTCAGAATACAATAAATTTGTCACCAACAACAGGTTGATTTCGAAAAAGTTAAGCTGTGAGTGACAGGAAGAATGACTTCTGTCATTACTTTTTGTGTTGTATATCAATGTTTTAAAACTCATAAAAATAAAAATAAACTTGATTTTTCTCATCTGCTAAACATCACCAATTCACGTACTTTTGTAGAGGTGTTTGCAGGGTTACAGATTTAAAATTATTCACCTTAATTGTTGTATTTATGAAGAAGCACAATTTTTACGCAGGACCATCAATTCTGCCCGAATTTACCAAAGAGAAGACTGCTGAAGCAGTTATGGATTTTGCCGGAACGGGACTTTCTGTAATGGAAGTTTCGCATCGTAGCAAAGAATTTGTAGCTGTTATGGACGAAGCAGTGGCCCTCGTAAAAGAACTGTTAAAAGTTCCTGAAGGGTATTCAGTACTTTTCTTACAAGGTGGAGCAAGTACCCAGTTTTTAATGGCTCCCTACAATTTAATGGATAAAAAAGCAGCTTATTTAAATACAGGTGCCTGGGCGAAAAAGGCAATGAAAGAAGCCAAATTTCTTGGTGAAGTGGTTGAGGTTGCATCTTCTGAAGAGGCAATTTATAACTACATACCTAAAGGATATAAAGTTCCGTCGGATGTAAGTTATTTCCATTATACATCAAACAATACCATTTACGGTACTCAAATTCCAACGCCGGAAGTTGATGTTCAGTTGGTAGCCGATATGTCATCTGATATTTTCAGCCGTCCGATTGATGTTGCGAAGTATGATTTAATTTATGCCGGAGCACAAAAAAACCTGGGACCATCAGGAGCTACTTTGGTAATTGTTAAAGACGAAGCTTTAGGAAAAGTAGAACGTCCGATTCCAACCATGTTGGATTACAGAACGCATATTAAAAGCGAGTCGATGTTTAATACTCCGTCAACTCTACCTGTTTTTGCATGTTTGCAAACCTTACGTTGGTTAAAAGAAAACGGTGGTGTTGAAGCAATGGAAAAAGTAAATATCGAAAAAGCAAAAGTTCTTTACGACGAGATCGACAGAAATAAAATGTTCCAGTGCACAGTGCCTGCGCCAGAAGACCGTTCGTTAATGAATGTAACTTTTGTGATGACACCTGAGTATGCTGAATTGGAGAAGGATTTTATGGAATACGCAACTTTTAAAGGAATGTTGGGAATTAAAGGACATCGTTCAGTTGGAGGATTCAGAGCCTCAATTTACAACGCCATGCCGGTTGAGAGCATTAAAGCTCTGGTAGCAGCCATGCAAGAGTTTGAACAAACTAAGTAATTAGAATAAAATCAAAAAAAGAATGCAGGTTGTGAGTCCTGCATTTTTTTTAGCCAACAGTTTTCAAGTTGCTGTTGCACACCTAAAATTTTATGAGTTATGAGAAAAATCTTAATTGCTACAGTAAAACCATTTGCTCCGGTTGCTGTAAAAAAAATCCGTAAAATTTTCGAAAAAGCAGGGTACGAAGTTCAACTGCTTGAAAGATACTCCGAAAAACAAGAATTGCTTGATGCGGTTTCTGAAGTTGACGCGGCTATAATTCGCAGTGATATTTTTGATGAAGAAGTTCTGAACGCAGGCAAAAAGTTAAAGATTGTTGTGCGTGCCGGTGCCGGTTACGACAATGTTGATTTAAAAGTAGCATCAGAAAACAACATTGTAGTAATGAACACTCCGGGACAGAATGCAAATGCTGTGGCCGAGTTAGCTATTGGTTTGGCAATACTTGGCTTGCGCGAACAGTTTTCGGGTAAGCCCGGTGGCGAAATGCGAGGTCGTACATTAGGTCTTCACGGTTTTGGTTTTGTAGCCCGAAATGTTTTTCGCATTGCCCGTGCCATGGGAATGAAAGTGGTTGTATATACGCGGTACAGCAAAGCCGCTGCTGCTGCAATTGGATTAAAAGTTACCAACTCTTTGGAGCAGCTTTACGAAAAAAGTGATATCGTTTCCATTCATGTGCCGGCGCGGGGCGAGCATTTAAAATCGGTTAGTTACGAAGTGTTGCAGCACTTAAAAGATGGAAGTATAATTGTTAACACGGCTCGTAAAGAAGTAATAAACGAACCCGACTTGGTTCGGATTATGGAAGAAAAACCTGGAATTAAATACATGTCGGATTTGACACCTGACCGTGAAGCTGAGTTTGAAGAAAAATTCCCGGGACGATTCTTTTTTACACCCAAAAAAGCCGGCGCACAAACCGCGGAGGCAAATTTAAATGCCGGATTGGCTGCTGCCGAACAAATTGTGGATTTCTTTGAAAAAGGATCTACAACGCATCAAGTGAATAAATAGCCTTGGTGATTTTGTGAATGAGTGATTTCGTGAATGAGTAATTTGGTCATTGAATGAATGAGGTACTGAGTGAAAAGGGGTTTTGAGTGTTTGAATGAAATTTTGTAAATTAGGATTATTAATTCATTCGATAATTATGAAATCTCCTCAAACAAATTTTTTTGATTTTGAATCATTAGACCTCTATAAAAAATCACTTGATTACATTGACTTTGTTTACGATTTAATAACTCTGTTCCCAAAAGATGAACGATTTGAATTAAGCAGTCAATATAAACGAGCTGCTATTTCAATAGCCTTAAATGTTGCAGAAGGCTATGGTGAGAGTATTCCATTGGCTATTAAATATTTAAAAACGGTTCGTGGATCTGTTCGTGAATGCTTGGGGTGTTCAACAATTGCCTTCCGAAGGAATTATATAAACGAAAAAAAGTATAACGAATCGAGAGCATTATTAACCGAGCTTTCAAAAATGACGGCAGGCTATCGTAAATATTTGAATAACAAACTAAATAAATAACTATTTTTGCGCGATTAAAAGTTGTCTGGTTTATGTTGTAAATTGAATTTAATTGAAAGTGTTGTACAAAACTTCTTTATTTCAATTACAATTTCTTACCTCATTTATTCAGTCACTAATTAACACAATAACGATAAATTATGGCAATCATAAAACCATTCAAAGGACTTCGTCCACCTCAGGAAATTGTAGAAGAATTGGCTTGTTTACCTTACGATGTAATGAATTCTCAAGAAGCCGCTCAAATGGCTGAGGGCAAAGAAAAATCGTTGCTTCGAATTACCAAGGCCGAAATCGAATGTCCGGAAGTGGATGATATTCATTCGGAAACAGTTTATAACAAAGCGGTTGAAAACCTGAATGCATTTCAACAAAAAGGTTGGTTGGCACAGGATGATGAGGCCAAATATTACATTTATGCACAAACAATGAATGGCCAGACACAATACGGTATTGTGGGGGCTGCAGCTTGTGCTGATTACGAAAACGGAATTATTAAGAAACACGAACTAACTCGTCCGGAAAAGGAGGAAGACAGAATGGTGCTGACCCGTTATTTGAATGCAAACATTGAACCCGTGTTTTTTGCTTATAAAGCGGTTGCTGAAATTGACGAGATTGTTGAAGCCATTGTAAAAAGTAAAAAAGCGGATTACGATTTTACCGCTGAAGATGGTTTTGGACATCATTTCTGGACCATCGACAGTGCCGAAACAAATGCAACGCTGGAACAACTTTTTGAAGAAAAAGTACCTTTTACATATGTAGCCGACGGTCATCACAGGACTGCTGCAGCGGCCCGAATTGGTGCTGAAAAAACAGGACAAAATCCAGATCATACAGGCGATGAAGAGTACAACTATTTTATGGCTGTACATTTCCCTGATAATCAGTTGCAAATTATCGACTACAACCGTGTGGTAACTGATTTAAATGGTTTGTCGGACATTGATTTTATTGCCGAGTTATCAAAAGGATTTGATGTTGAAAATATGGGAGCTGAAATTTTCAAACCTACTGCTTTGCACGAATTCAGCCTTTATGTGTCGGGAAACTGGTACAAACTAAGCGCCAAAGAAGGAACTTTCGACGATGCCGATCCGATTGGTATTCTTGATGTTACCATTCTTTCGAAACAAGTTTTGGACCCAATTTTAGACATTAAAGATTTGCGCACATCAACGCGAATTGATTTTGTGGGTGGAATTCGCGGTTTGGCCGAATTGCAGAAACGTGTTGACTCGGGCGAAATGAAAGCTGCTTTTGCACTTTATCCGGTATCAATGCAACAATTAATAAATATAGCCGACAGCGGAAATATTATGCCGCCAAAAACAACCTGGTTTGAGCCAAAATTACGCTCGGGTCTGGTCATTCATAAATTGGATTAAGCGTTTTAACACGATAAGTAAAATCCCGGTTTGTCTTCAGACGAACCGGGATTTTTTTTGTTCAATATTCTGCAAACTCCAAAAAATATATAACTTCAAAATCTAAATACATGAATAATGGATATCGAACAAATTTCACTGGCAAGCATATACAAAAAGCGTAAAACCGACCGCGATATTTTTCAGGAGTTAATGCCCACTAAGGTAAAGGAAGTGTTACTGGTGGCCACCTTGTACGATTCGTATTCCATTGTTCGCGAAGGACAATTCAGCGATAAAATATTTGGGGAATACCTGCAGCTCAATTTATACGCGGCACCACGTTTTACAAGTGTACACTCTAAAAAAGATGCTATAATAGCTTTGAATCATCTTGATTTCGACCTGGTTATTGTGATGGCCGGAGTCGATAAAGATACTCCGGTTAAAACGGCCCAATCTATTCGCGAAATGCGATCGTCGGTACCCTTGTTATTGCTTGTAAACAACAATTCCGATTTACGTTATTTCCAAAAAGAGCGGCGTAAGCTTGATTTTATTGACCGGATATTTGTTTGGAATGGGAACTCCAATGTTTTTATGGCCATGATAAAATACATCGAGGATCTTAAAAACGTGGCCCGCGATACACAAAACGGTAGTGTTCGGGTCATTTTGTTGGTTGAAGACAGTATTCAATATTATTCGCGGTATTTGCCCATGTTGTTTACTACGGTAATGACTCAAACACAGATGCTTGTGGAAGAGGATGCCAAAGACGAATTGCACAAAATTCTTCGAATGCGGGCAAGGCCAAAAGTTATTTTGGTGGACAATTACGAAGACGCGGTTAAAATTATAAACAGTTACCGGCGTTACATGCTTTGTGTTATTTCCGACGTGAAATTTGAAAAGGACGGAGTTGATAACGAAGATGCGGGCATTGAATTGTTGAATTTTACCAAACAAACCCGAAAATTCCCGATACCATTATTATTGCAATCGCACGACATTACAAACGCGCAACGAGCCAAAAGTGTTGGAGCCGATTTTATAAATAAAAATTCGGAAAGCCTTTCAATGGATATTCTGAACTTTTTATACCGAAGACTGGGATTTGGAAATTTTGTGTTTAAAGGACTTGACGGTTTGCCGATTACTGAAGCAGTTAATATAAGCGAGTTTCAGGAAAAATTGAAAGTGGTGCCGGCAGGAGCCTTGCAGTACCACGGAAGTCGAAATTCTTTTTCAACCTGGCTGATGGCACGCGGAGAAATTAACCTGGCCGAGATGTTGATGCCTGTTCAAACATCCGATTTTGATTCGCCGGAAGAATTGCGCCAGTTTTGTTTGGATGCATTCAAAAAGGTAAGGTTTGAAAAGTTGAAAGGTACAATTGTAAATTTCGATCCGGAGTTTGTAAGCGCGAGTCGTTTTATTGTTCGAATGGCAAAAGGTTCGCTGGGAGGAAAGGGGAGAGGAATTGCTTTTATCTGCAATTTTATCGAGAACATTGATTTCAAAAAGCTCATGCCCGAAATGAACATTCGAATCCCTTCAACCTCGGTAATCGGGGCGCTTGAATTCGATAAGTTCGTGGAAATGAATAATCTATACGACGACATTTATTCACTCAACGATTACAATGTAATTCGCAAACATTTTCTGGAGTCGGAGTTTGATTCGAAAATAAGGAAAAGACTGATGGATTACCTGCAAATTATCAAACGACCACTGGCTGTTCGTTCTTCGGGTTTGTTTGAAGATTCTCTGTTGCAACCTTTTTCCGGAGTTTATGCCACTTATTTAATTCCAAATAATCATGAAGATATTGAAGTTCGTTACCAACAGTTAGAAACCGCAATAAAACTGGTGTACTCAAGTATTTTTACCGAATCGGCACAAGCCTATTTCGACGCCGTAAATTATAAGATTGAAGAGGAAAAAATGGCAGTGGTTATTCAGGAAGTAATTGGCCACGAGTACAACGAAAAGTATTACCCGACACTTTCAGGTGTGGCTCAATCGCATAATTACTACCCCATTTCGTACATGGAACCCGAAGATGGTTTTTCGGTGGCTGCAGTCGGTTTGGGGATGTATGTGGTTGGAGGCGAAAATTCATTTCGTTTTTGTCCGAAATATCCACACTTAAATGCCTCGGCTTTAAAAGATCAGTTACGCGACACGCAAAAGCAGTTTTATGCCATCGATTTGTCCATGAAAGATTTTGATCTCATTAGTGACGGGGAAGATGCAGCCATTAAAAAGTACCGCATAAAGGAAGCGGAGCTGGATGGAACATTGGAACATTCAGCATCAACGTACATCATGGAAAACGATGATGTGATTCCAGGAGTCCATGGCAATGGGCCGAAATTAATAGATTTTGCCAATATTTTAAAATACAATCATTTACCACTTGCCAATGCGCTTGAAATGCTGTTGAAACTATTTAAAGAAGCCATGGGGTCGCCGGTTGAAATTGAGTACTCAATTGATTTGGAACCTGCCGAAAATGGAAAACCCACCTTGTATTTGCTGCAAATAAAACCATTGATACGAATTGAAGAACGGGTTGAAGTTGACATTACTTCGGTGCCCGAAGACAAAGTATTTATGTACGCCGAGCGTGGAATGGGGAATGGCAAGATTGAAGACATACGCGATGTGGTTTTTGTTGATCCGGATAAATTCGACAAGATGAAAACCAAACAAATGGCAAGCGAAATCAGCAAAATAAACAGTGAGTTTGAAGCACAGGGGAAAGATTATATATTAATTGGCCCCGGAAGATGGGGATCACGCGATCCGTTTACAGGAATACCGGTTTTGTGGGCGCATATTTCGCGGGCAAAAATTATTGTTGAAATTGGTTTGCGCGATTATCCGCTTGACGCATCGCTTGGTTCGCACTTTTTCCACAATGTAACCTCAATGAATGTGGGTTATTTTTCGGTGCCGTATAATTCGCGTGCTTCAAAAATAAAAATGGAAGCACTTCGCCAGCAAAAAGTGGTGACCGAAACTGAATTTATAAAACATGTTGAATTTAATAAACCACTTTCTGTTTTAATGAATGGCAGGGAGCGTAAAGCTCTGATTCACTGCTGAAGTGGAGTGCTTCCCCGAATATTCGCTCCGGCTGGTAATAACAAAAATTTAGTGGGCACACTGATGATCGTCTCCTTCGGTGTGACTGCAAATTAATCCCGAATCGAGGATAAAACCGGTTAAATACTGTTTAACAACTGTTTCAATATTTCCCTGGCAGCCTCTTACTACCTGAATTCCGGCTTGCGTAACTTTATTAACGGCGCCTTGTCCCATATTACCTGCCAACATGGTTTCAACACCTTTTGCTTTTAGCAGCGCAGCAACATCCGATTTACAACCACAGCCAACCGGCGCATCGTATTCTTCTGTACTTTCAATCTTTTTTGCTTCATCAATTGTAAAAATGGTATAGTGGTCGCATTGGCCAAAATGGCTGTCAACACGCTGATCTTTTGTAGGAATTGCAATTTTCATAATTTCAAACTGTTTCAATTTTGGTTTTGGAATGAACCACTTTATCCTGAACATTCAGCCGGATTCATTCTTCATTTTTAAATGAAGCGGTCAAGTAAGCGCTTTTTTTTAGTTATACAGTACGAATGGGAAGATAACAGTGGCGAAAGATAATAAATTAACCTTATGTTTGAAATAATTGATTTGGATTCAAATTTATTTTCTACATCAAAGAGGACTGTTTGCCTAAAAATGTCGTCAAATTCGAAAAAGTGTCAGACAAGCGGTAAAATTTAATTTTTTGTTTTCATCCAAAACAGAATAAGAAATAATAATTTAACAATAAGTTGAAAAAACCGTGTAGGCACACGGAAAAACAGCTGAATCGTATAACTTACTGCATATCAGTTAACATTGGCTTAACTCAAAAGATACGTAATTGTCATTTTTATTCATTCAAAATAAGAAGTGTAACCCCTTGAGAATATGCGCTTAATGCAATCGTTTGCATCAAAATGTAGAAAGTTACGTACGATATTTAAGTTGCCGTTTACGTTAACGGAGATTTTAAAATATATATTTGTCCGCTCAAAAAAACTCAAAAAATAAATACGTTCTCTTGTTAAGAAGGGAACAAATAAAGTACCGATTATTATGATGAAATTAAATCGCACAAATGCAAAGGAGACTGAAAGTTACCCTACAAAAATACTTCAGTTTGGAGAAGGAAACTTTTTACGTGCTTTTACCGATTGGATCGTAAATGTAATGAACAAAGAAATAGGATTCAATGCCGGTATTGATGTGGTTCAGCCGTTACCAAACGGTATGGTTGATATGTTGAATGATCAGGATGGACTTTACCATGTTTATTTAAAAGGGATTAAAGAAGGAAAACCAATTACTGAGTTTTCGCTCATCGATTGTATCAATAAAGGAATTAATCCGTACAGCGAATACGAATCGTACAAAGAATCAATTCTGAATCCCGATTTGCGATTTGTAATTTCGAACACAACTGAAGCCGGAATTAGCTGGGACGAGAGCGACACACTCGATATGGAGCCTCAAAACTCATTCCCGGGAAAAGTGGCTGCCTTGTTGTACAATCGTTACAAAGCTTTCGATGGCGATATGTCGAAAGGTTTAATCTTTTTTGCCTGCGAATTAATTGACCGTAACGGTGATATTCTTAAAAAATACGTGCTTCAACACGCCGAAAACTGGAAACTTGAAAACGAATTTATTACCTGGGTGAACGAAGCATGTGCGTTTTGCAGCACATTGGTTGACCGCATTGTTCCGGGTTTCCCTCGCGACGAAATCAAAGAAATTCAGCAGGAATTGGGTTACGAAGACAACCTTGTTGTTGTTGGCGAATACTTTCACCTTTGGGTAATTGAAGCTCCTAAATGGGTGAAAGAAGAATTTCCTGCAGAAAAAGCTGGTTTGGAAGTAAAGTTTGTAAAAGACATGAAACGTTTTCGTGAACAAAAAGTAGCAGTACTAAACGGAACGCACACCGGAAGTTACGCTGTTTCGTTCCTGTACGGAATTGATAACGTTCGCGAAGCGTATGAAAGTGTTGAGGTAGGTAGTTTTATGAAGGGAATGGTGTACGAAGAGGTGCTTCCTACCCTTGAAGGCAGCGAAAAGGAACTTACATCATTTGCCAACAAAATTCTGGAACGCTTTTCAAATCCATTTATACGTCACTTGTGGCAAAGTATTGCACTTAATGCAATGAGTAAATGGGAAACCCGTGATTTGCCATCGTTGCTTAATTTTATCGAAAAGCACGGAATGTTACCACAAAAACTTGTATTCTCGATGGCGGCCATGATTGCATATTTCAGAGGAGAATCTGACGGTGTAAAATACAGTGTTCAGGACGACCAGTGGATCAAAGATTTTTACAAAGAAGCCTGGGCTGAATGCGACGGTCGTCCGATTTCGATTTATAATTTGTGCGAAAAAGTACTTGGACTGGAAAAAGTTTGGAAACGCGATTTGAACGAAGTGCCAAACCTTACCATTACCGTTAGTCATTACTTATTCTTAATTACTCAAGTGGGTATGAAAAAGGCTGTGAGAGCGGTACTTAGCGACGACAATCCATTAATGCAGATGACCATTGATAAAATGGACAGCAAATAAGGTTGTTCAGTAATACATATATAAACAGAAACAGAAAGATGGCAGACTTTATTAAAATAAATCCACTCGACAACGTTGTAATCGCGTTAAAAAACTTCTCGGAGGGTGAGACAATTGCGGTTGACGGACAAGAGCTGAAAGTTGTAAACGATGTTCCCAAAGGGCATAAAATAGCTTTGGTTTCGATTGCCGAAAACGAGGATATTATAAAATATGGCGCTCCAATCGGGCATGCAACACAAATCATTTCGGCAGGCGAGCACATTCATGTTCAGAACATAAAAACCAACTTGTCGGGCACTGTTAATTATTCGTTCGACCAAAAACTGAACGAAATTACCCACGGAAAACGCGACCTTACTTTTGAAGGATACAAGCGCGGAAACGGCAAAGTTGGTATTCGTAACGAGCTGTGGATTGTTCCTACGGTTGGTTGTGTAAACGGACAGGCGCAGCAAATTGTAGATTTATTTAAGTCGGAAGTGGGTACTGAAAATGTGGATGCCATCGAAGTTTTTAAACACAGTTATGGTTGCTCGCAACTGGGCGACGATCATACAAATACGCAAAAAGCACTGGCCGATGTAATTAATCATCCAAATGCAGGAGGGGTGTTTGTTTTGGGTTTAGGTTGCGAAAACAACCAGATTGACCATCTTAAAAAGTTTATTGGTGATTACGATGAAAGTCGTGTGCGTTTTTTGGCAGCACAGGATGTTGAGGATGAAATTGAAGCAGGACTCGAAATCATGAAAGAGATTTACGAAGTTATGCGAAAAGATAAACGCGAAGCGGTTCCTCTTTCTGAACTCAATATTGGTTTAAAATGCGGAGGATCCGATGGGTTTTCAGGAATTACGGCAAATCCGCTGGTTGGTGTATTTTCCGACTTTTTAGTTGCCCAGGGCGGAACAACAATTTTAACTGAAGTACCCGAAATGTTTGGCGCCGAAACCTTGTTGATGGAACGAGCCATTAACAAAGATGTTTTTGACAAAACGGTAAGTCTGATCAACGATTTTAAGGACTACTATTTGCAACATAATCTTCCGGTTTACGAAAATCCTTCACCCGGAAACAAAAAGGGTGGAATTTCAACTCTTGAAGATAAATCGCTGGGATGTACCCAAAAAGGGGGAGTGGCTACTGTGGTTGATGTATTGCGTTACGCCGAGCCAATCCGGAAAAAAGGATTAAACCTGCTTTCTGCTCCCGGAAACGATTTGGTAGCAGCTTCGGCACTGGGTTTTAGCGGCTGTCAGATGGTACTGTTTACTACGGGTAGAGGTACTCCGTTTGGTAGTTTTGTACCAACAATGAAAATTTCAACCAATTCTGATTTATTCAATAAAAAGAAAAACTGGATTGATTTTAATGCCGGAACTTTATTGGAAGGCAAAACGATGGAAGATTTATTGGAAGAGTTTGTACAGTTTATTATTGAAGTGGCCAGCGGCAAACAATTAAATCACGAAAAAAGTGGTTTTAAGGAAATTGCGATTTTTAAAACAGGGGTGACTTTATAATTACCTGACATATTGATTTTTAGTAGCGAACGGTTCCTTTTTTTAGGAGCCGTTTTTTTATGTCGATATGTGGTGAGTTTTAACCACAGATTACGCAGATTTTCACAGATTATTAATTTTATGCCTATTCAAATATAACTGATCGGAATAGTTTTAATAGTAATTGAATTGGGTGGTTGAATTCTTTTTATCTGAGTTCTCTGTGTGAACCTGAAGTGATTTATTAGCCACAGATTACACGGATTTTCACAGATTATTAGTGTGCTTTATAAATGAGTACGTGTGAATAGAATTCATCGGAATCGTTTTTATCCTGCTTGAATTAGTTGGTTCAGTTCTTTTTATCTGAGTTATCTGTGCCAATCTGTGGTGGAAATTCTATCTGCTTAATACTTGTTTGATTTGCGGTTATTTTTAAAATGTTTTATCATTTTTCCAAACTGCTTTTCTTTTTGGCGCTTTTCGGCAACGGTTGATTCAAAATGCTCTTTTTCCCTTTCCATTTTCATGTAATTTTCATACACATTTTCGTCTATTTCGCCATTGTTAAGCGCATTTAAAACCGAGCAGCCTGTTTCATTTGTGTGGGTACAATCTTTAAACCGGCAGTCTTTCGCCAGTTCAAGCAAAGTTTCAAAAGTAAGTTCCAAACCACCTGCAGAGTCGGCAATGCCCACTTCGCGCATGCCGGGATTATCGATCAGAATACCTCCATTCTCAAGAACAAGCAATTCGCGGTGGGTAGTACTGTGGCGGCCTTTGTTTGTACTTTCGCTAATGGTGTTTGTTTTCATTACTTCCGCACCGGCCAGGTTATTTAGCAGAGTGGATTTACCAACTCCTGACGAGCCCAGCAAACAATAGGTTTGTCCCTTTTTTATGTACTGCTCAATGGTCTCAATTCCCGATTTAGAAGCATTGCTAATGGCGATAACCGGCGTTTGTTTTACGCGTGCCCGGGTAAGCGAAACCAGTTTTTCCACTTCGTTTTTATCAATTAAATCAATTTTATTGAGAATGATTAGCGGCGAAACCTTTGCTGCATTACAAATGGTAAGGTAGCGTTCCAAACGGTTCAGGTTAAAGTCGTGGTCAACCGCCTGCACAATAAATGCAAAGTCGATATTGGTGGCAATAATTTGTTTTTCGCCCTGTTTGCCAACGGCCTGGCGTTCGATAATTGTTTTGCGGGGAAAAACTGCGTGAATCAGCACTTTGTTTTCATCGTATTCCGAAATGGCCACCCAATCGCCAACGGCAGGGAAGTCGGATCGTTTTTGCGCCGAAAAACGTAAGTTGCCAATAATTTCAGCATCAAAATCGTTGTCAACAGTTTTAACTGCAAAGCGTTCTTTGTGTTCCAGCGTTACACGGCCAATGCCAAAATGTTCCAGTTTGTTTTCTTTTCGGTAGGTTTCCAATTCTGCGGTATAACCTAAATCTTCCAGTGTCATGTGTGTAAAGTTAAGTATTTAAAGGATTCTTGTCTTTCCGGTATCTGTTTTATTTCCGGCTAAGCTTCTTTGTTATAAATAACAGGCATCTGTCCTTTCCATTTATACCACAACTCGTCTTTTGTAATAAGCTCCGACATAAAGTGCCCAACATTAATCCGGCTGGTTTTTCCGGGATTAAAAACGGCACTCCGAATTGGCGACGCAAATAGTATGTATTCGCTAACGTGCGCTTCGTCGATTAAAGCATCGGGTCTCACGGCTACCCATTCAATTAATTTGTTTTTTTGCCCAATGTTCGTTCTTAAAAAGTCGGCTGCTTTTTCATTGTCTGATTGTGGTGGTACCAGTAAACGAATCAATCTCATTACAATTTTTTCACCCATCGAAACAGGTTCTTCCACATCTTTGTTTCTGTTTCCGGTGGTGTTCATCAAAACAAATTTTATGGGGTGTTCAGATGTATTTTTCTGAATGGCCGTACAAATGAGTTGCACCGAATTTGTCACTAATTTTCTCGGCTTCCCAAAAATTCCTTTTAAGGTAATATTGTGCCCCAGGCAAGATGCAACTGCTTTACAATCTTTCAAATGTTCAATCATTTCAGCTTCACTTGTTTCCGATATGCTGGCTCTAATTAGAGTAATATGGCCATTGTTACTCCACCAGTCGGGCAGTTTACTTGTTGGACGTACTAAAACTTTAACTTTTTGCTCCCGTATTGCGAGTTGTTCTACCAACTGTTTTCCGGTAGCACCATTTGCGCCTACTACTAGTGTTGTCATCGTTTTAAGTTTATTGAATGTGTTGATTCTGAATTTTGCAGTTGCCAGCAGCCTTGTACTTGCTCTGTAATATTAATATAAGTCGTTTTTTCATTTATAAATTACTACTGTCGAAGGTGAATTGTTGTACAATAAGTTTACGGTCCTGTTTGCGCTGTGCCAGTAAATCAATGTATCCTTTACAAATGGCTGCGTGACTTTTGTCTTTCTCGCCCAAAATATGATACGATTGTACCACCCAATCCAGAGCTGCGTCCAGTTCGTCATTCATTTCGCAGGCAATTGCCATATTGAACATCGATATTGCAGCAATCTTTTGGTTCGGATTATCAATATTTGCTTTCCATATTTCTGCAGCCTCCAACCATTTCCCGTTTATTATAAGTGCCTTGGTTTGTTTTAACTCCGCATTTTCCAACTGGTAATACATTCGTTCAACATTTTTCCAATGGGGTATAATGTATTCTACTGTTTGAGTTCCTGCAATATTGGCTGCATTTAGAACGGCATCTTTTCTTTGGGGAACATCTTCATATGCGAAATGCTCATTAAACTCACCGGCACTCCACGAAATGGTATCGGTTTTAACAATGTGAAAAGACAATTTTTGCCTTTTGAGATCGTATGCCGACCAGTAATAATTTACAAATACTGTTGAAAATGCCTTATTTTCGCGTTTGTTGTATTCCGAGATATTTTTGGTATAGAATACATCCAGCGACAATAATAAATCAGCATGGCAGGTATCACTGATTTTGGCAAGTTCTTCATTACTGTATAAGCCGTATTCAGGTTTCAGTGTTTTTGTTTGCTGAATAGCCTGGGGCTGAGGTTCAACTTTATCAAGCATTTCGGATAAAACCACTGAGCTGACCAGGCTGGCGAACTTTTCAGATTCTAAATCTTTTATTGAATCAGCAGGAAGCGTTAATTGATTGCGCCGAATATTATCAATAACACCGGTATGAGCGTAATTCTCCGCTTTTAAAGTATAAACGCTGTCGTAAAATTGTTCCTGTTTTAACGACAATACAAATTGATTGAAGTATTCGAGCGAAGCAAGGCTGTCAAGATTAATGGAGTCCACCTGTTCTTCATTATTTATTGAATAAGTTGCAAATTTTGGATTCCAGGGCACATTTACGTTGTTATAACGCACTGCTACATTCAGGTAATCACCGGGTAGTTTTACTTTGGCGGGCTCTAATATTTCTACGTCAATAACTTTATAATTGTAAAGCGTATAACACGATTGACTTGAAAGTAGAATTACCACCAACGAAACGATCAGGAGATAAGCTTTGTATTTCATTTATTTGGATGATTAATTGGTTTGAATGAATCAGGCAACATCCTTTTGGAGTTGAAAAGTAAACGCTGTATCGAAAAATAATTTGCAGGTTTTACTATTTGTGGCAGTTCAATATTTTCCGTTTTAAAGGTCCCGGCTGAACCTGTAAAAATGAAAGGAATGAACCAAACAACAGAATCTATTTTAAAGGGTACATTCATAATATGTAAATCAAAAAACAGCTTTCCAATATACACCGCGGTATTTTGTCAAAAACCATTCCACATATAGCAGGGCACTTTAAAAAGATTTATCAGCCGGTGTTTACTACTTTTCGTAAACCGTTAACGGTTGGTGCATGTTGCGTAGCGGATTTCGGAGAGCGTTCCTGTCCGAAGGACACGGAACTGCGATGCGAGAATCCGCAGTTGGCGTACCACCGAACCCCGCCCTGCAATATGTACTGCCTGAGTTTACATTTTCTTATCTTTTAATAATTAACTGAAAGAACGAAAGAGTGGAGTAAGGTTATTATGTACTGTGAGTCTGTGAACTCGTCAACATAGAAGATCCCCACTCTTTCGCTACTTAAATACGATTAGTTCTTTGGGCCTTTAGAGCCTGTTTTCAGGTTGTTATATCCAAGTAGCCTCGTTCTTCTTAAATATATTACTATGCATAAAAGTAAAGAATTTATTGGTATGGATATTTCCAAAAAAGTATTTGATGTTTGGAGCGAAAAGTGGGGGTACAAACAGTTTAAAAACACATCTGAAGGATTTTCAGCGTTTTTACTTTTACTCACCTCACAAAGTTGGTGTGTGATGGAATTCACCGGGAGCTATTATCATCAGCTGGCCTTGTTCTTACATGATAATGATGTAGCAGTTTCAGTAGTAAACCCCTTGGTGATTAAGCGTTTTATCCAGATGAAGTTACAGCACAACAAAACGGATAAAAGTGATGCAAGAATGATTGTGCGCTATGCAAAAGAACAGCCTTTGAGTTTGTGGAAACCCCAGCCACAATACATTAGGGATTGCAAGGATCTGCACACGGTTATCAGCCTTTATCACAAACAAAGGACGGCTCTGAAAAACAAACTGCACAGCTTTGTAGATCAGGGATTAAAGGGCAAGGTAGTAACATCGTAAAACGACACATTCGCCAGTTGGATGCGGAAATTAAACTGCTCGAATCACAATTGGAAACCATCATAAAAACGCATGGACAGGAATTACTCTCGAATTTGCTTTCCATACCAGGGCTTGGGCGTAAAACTGCCATTTTGCTCATTGTATGTACCAATGGTTTCAAAACCTTTGAAAACTCGCGACAGTTTTCGGCATTTTTTGGTTTATCACCAGTGATAAGGGCTTCAGGTTCGAGTGTCAGGGGCAAAACGCGAATCTCGAAAAGGGGAAATCCCATGGTAAGAAACCATTTGTTTATGTGTAGTTTTACTGCCTACAGTAAAAACCACCAATGCAAAGCACTTTACGAAAGGATAGTTAACAAAGGGAAATCAAAGAAATTAGCATTAATTGCAGTTACCAATAAATTGCTTGCTCAGTCATTGGCAATTGCTAAAAGTGGTGTGAGGTACGATCCCGATTTCAAATCGGTAAACCCATCCAATAATTTTTCTTTTTGAATTTACTCCCATAGATAGCAGAGTAGTTTGAAAAGAAAAAGTATATCCAAAATATTAGGTTTTTACCTTAGTTCTTTGTTATGCCGTCGTGTTTTAATTTTGATTAAAAGTTTTTCTAATCATTGTTGCATATTTCTTTGTTTCTTCCAATTGAAGATGAATATCAAAAGCTTGATATAAAACTTCAGTCATAATTTTATTCACATAATTTACCGAAGATTTTTTATCAAGATGAAACAAAATGTCAATTGCTTCTGTCTCATAGTTGGCTAAATCCGAAACCTGATTAGCTCTTGTTCCAAGAGGATTCCATGCAGTTAATATTTGTTTTACTTCCTCAATTTGTTTTTCATCCATTTTGAAAATTAATTTTTATTCCAAATCAATTATAATCATTAAATTTTCTTTCACCCTTTCAATTAGGTTTTGAGGTAAATTCCCAACTTTCTTAACAAGTCGTTTATTATCAATTGCCCTAATTTGGTCAATCATTACATCGCAATTTTGATGTAAATTTGCTTCTCCTTTTTTTATATGGACTCTCAAGATTTCCGAGTCTTTTTTGACATTTGTTGTCAAAGGGCAAACAATTGTTGATGGATGCGGAATTTGATTTAATAGATTTGTTTGGATTGTAAGAACTGGTCTAGTTTTGCCAGGTTCTGTCCCTATTTGCGGATTTAAATCTGCAATCCAGATTTCGTATTGTTTAATCGACATAATCAATCTCCTCAAAATCTTTAAGTACAGTCATTGAATCTTTTTTTACCAAATCAGATTCCTTTTTTAGTTTTTTCTCTAACAGAGCGCGTCGTTGCAATCTATTGTAATATTCAATTGCCTCATTAATATACCTGTTTCTTGGTTTCTTAATTTTTGAAAGAATCTTTTCGGTTTCTCCAAAAATAGAATCGTCAATTTTTAATGATACTGTTTTCATATTTTATACTTTTAATATAACAAATGTATATCTTATTAGTATATAAAACAAGTGTGTCTATTTTTCTTTTTAACATGCGGCATAACGGTCACTTGTAAGTTGGAAGTGCTACATTTGAGTGTACGGTAAGTTAAGTACTATTTTTACTTACTTACAATTATGAATCAGATGAGAAAAAAGTTTGACAAGGAGTTCAAGAAAAAAGCAGTAGAACTTTCTTACGCAAGAGGCAACGCGACAGAGATTGCAGAAGAATTAGGAATTGAAAGAGCATTGCTTTACCGTTGGCGTAAAGAGTTTAAACAATATGACAAGAATAATTTTCCAGGCCATGGAAATCCAAAGATGACAGATTTGGAGCGAGAGAATGCCCGATTGCAAAAAGAGCTTAGGGATGCAAAGATGGAGAGGGACATCTTAAAAAAGGCAATCAGCATCTTCTCCGTGAGCGATGGGAAATCTACCAGTTTATAAGTGACCACCGCCCCAGATTTTCTATTGAGATGATGTGTAAAGTGTTCAAAATAAGCAAAAGCAGTTATTACCGATGGATGAAAAGTGGCCCATCTAAACGTTGGCTTGAAAATGAAGAGTTGCTGGTGAATATAAATAAAGTCTTTGAGGCCAGTTCTGGCAGCTATGGAAGTCCACGGATTGCAACAGAATTAAATACACTGGGCTTTCAGGTGTCAAGACAGAGAACCGCAAGGATTATGAAAGCGGCAGGAATACGGGCAAAAAGAAAAAGAAAGTTTGTAGCAACTACCGATTCCAGACATAGCTATCCAGTAGCCCCCAATATATTAAACAGGGAATTTTCGGTAGAAAGGCCAGCTCAGGTTTGGGTGTCCGATATTACCTACATCAGAACCAGCAAAGGCTGGCTGTATTTAACGGTTATTATTGATTTGTTTGACCGCAAAGTTGTAGGATGGGCAATGAGCAGAGGATTGAGTGCTGAAGAAACCACAATTACTGCATGGCGAATGGCTATTCGAAACAGACCGATTACACAAAAACTCATTTTTCACTCAGACAGGGGTATTCAATAACGTGAGTTCGATATAAAAATGCAATAAAATATTTTAAAAAAAACAAGGTTTTGATTATATTTAATTATCTGACTATTAAATATATAACAAACAAAACCTTGTTTTAATATGAACTCTAAAATTACCGAAATTTTCTATTTAATTGACGAATTTTGCAAAGAATTTGAGAAGGTTAAGGAGGGACATGTCCTGGTTGAAGAATCTTCTAAAAAGCGAAGAAACCGTAAATTCGTTATGTCCGACAGCGAAGTGATTACCATTATGGTGTTGTTTCACCTAAAGAATTACAGGTGTTTGAAGCATTTTTATGTGCATTATGTGCAAAAACACATGCAATCCGACTTCCCAAAAACGGTATCATACAACCGTTTTGTCGAGCTTCAGCAGAAATCATTGATGCCCATGGCAGTATTCCTGCAACTATGTTGCCTTGGCAAATGTACTGGTGTTTCGTTTATAGATTCCACCCCCATTAGAGTGTGCCATATCAGACGAGAGTTTCAACACAAAACTTTTAAAGGACTGGCTACTAAAGGGCAATGTTCGATGGGATGGTTTTTTGGGTTCAAACTCCACATCGTCATCAACGACAAAGGAGAAATCCTCGACTTCCTTTTCACCCAAGCCAATGTTGATGACAGGGAGCCGTTGAAAAACAAAAATTTCCATGACAAAATATTCGGGAAACTTATTGGTGATAAAGGTTATATCTCAAAAACATTGTTCGACGAACTTTTTATCGACGGTATTCACCTGATTACCAAAATCCGCAAAAACATGAAAAACTCGTTGATGCTGACACAAGATAAAATATTGTTGCGAAAAAGGGCTTTGATTGAGACAGTTAACGACGAATTAAAAAATATGTGCCAGATAGAACACACAAGACACCGAAGCTTTGGGAACTTTCTTACAAACTTGCTAGCAGGTCTGATTGCTTATTCGCACTTTCCTAAAAAGCCTACTTTAAATCTCGATGAAATTATTGAAAATAACCAAATTTGCAACTTGCATTAAATCGAACTCACGTTCAATATGCTTGTTCGGCATTTACCAATGTTCTGAATATAAACAAATGGGTTTGCAGAAGTATGAGCAGGAAAGGAAATTGCTGGGACAATGCAGTAGCCGAAAGTTTCTTTAAAACGATAAAAGTTGAGTTTGTCTATAAAAATCATTTTTCAACTCAGGACCAGGCAAAACTATCCTTGTTCAAATGGATAGAAACTTGGTACAATCGTAGAAGGAGACACTCAGCTTTGGGATATAAAACAATGGAAGAATTTGAATTAATAAATAACAATCAGAGAATAGCAGCATGAGAGACTGTAAAATGAACTCTGTCTAACAATATTAATTTTGTAAGACAGAGAAATTATGGAAAGTGAAGAATTTAAAGCAATGCGTGACAAAGCCCTTGAGCAGTTACGCAATGGACAATCCCTAACAGGAAAAGATGGTGTTTTTGCTCCCTTACTGAAAGAGTTTATTGAAAGTGCTCTTGATGCGGAGATGAGTTCCCATTTGGATGATTTTGAGCGAATATCAGGCAACAAACGTAATGGGAAGAAAAGTAAAACCCTGAAAACTGATTCGGGAGAAATTGAGATTACTACACCTCAAGACCGCAATAGCAGTTTTGAGCCACAACTTGTAAAAAAGCGAGAAACAGTACTGGCAGATAATCTTGCCCCTAAAATCATTGGATTATATGGTCTTGGGATGAGTTTTCGGGACATCTCGAATCACATCAAAGAGATGTACGATGTAGATATCTCGCATTCCACATTAAGCGAGATAACAGAGAGAGTTATTCCACAGGTTAAAGCGTGGCAAAGTCGCCCACTTGAATCGCTGTACACGATTGTCTGGCTTGATGCGATGCACTACAAGGTCAGAGATGAAGGCAGGGTGGTAAGCCGAGCTGTTTACAACGTATTAGCCGTTAACAAAGAAGGTCGAAAAGAACTAATCGGGATGTATATCTCAGAAAGTGAAGGGGCTAACTTCTGGCTTAGTGTACTGACTGACTTAAAATCCCGTGGAGTAGAAGATATTTTAATTGCCAGCATTGATAATCTGTCAGGATTTTCAGAAGCCATAGCAAGTATTTTTCCAAAGGTAGAAATCCAGTTATGCATCGTTCATCAGGTGCGGAACTCGATAAAGTACGTGGCATCGAAAGACCAAAAGGTTTTTATGAAAGACCTGAAAAAGGTATATCAAGCGGTCAATAAGAGCCAGGCAGAAACTGAACTTATCAACCTGGAAGAAAGATGGGGGAACAAATATCCTGTAGTCATCAAATCGTGGAATACCAACTGGGATAAATTATCGGCTTATTTTCAGTATGATGAGCAAATCCGTAGGCTCATTTACACGACCAATCCCGTAGAAGGTTTTCACCGTCAGGTACGAAAAGTTACCAAAACAAAAGGTGCTTTCCCAAACGATATGGCTTTGCTGAAATTGATTTATCTGGCAACCGAGAACATCTCTAAAAAATGGACACAGCCACTCCAGAACTGGGGACTTACAGCACAGCAACTGAAAATAAAATTTGGAGACAGGATGAAACTTGACCTCTGATTTTAATCTTTAAAAGCAAAGAAAGAACAGGATTTAAAACCTGTCAAGGGTATATAAACGGCTTCGTATACTCAGCCGCCCCTGACAGAACTCAAATCCCGTTCAAAAAAGCTTTTACGATTGAAAAATCAGAAAATGAATTAAATTTGAATGAAAGAAAATTACCAGACAGAGTTTAGATTACACTCCCCAGCATGACTCTTAACTAATCGTACAGGGTTTTGTTGCATATCCATCAGGGTGTTGTTTTCTTTCCAGCACATTGATTATAAATTCTTTTACACTCTCGTCAATTGAAGCTGCCCAGTTGATAAAACGCTGCGGTGTCCAGTCGGTAACAAACTGGTGTGTTGTTGCCAGGTGGTCTTTGTTTGTGGTGTAGAAGTATTTACGTCCATCTCTTTTGTGCAAAGCTATGCGGTTGTATTTATGGTATATTTCAACGGTTTTTGATGTAAACACCAGCTTAACCTTCTTCTTTAAATACTGACACGGAACGCTGTAATAATGCTTGTCTTTGCTTAGCAACACATGCCCGTTCATGGCTACGGTGGCTATTGCTATTTCTTTAATCTCGTATTTTTCTACAGGCAATGCGGTAAGCTTGCCTTTTTCGTCTTCGACGAATAATTGATAACGGGACGTTGGCCTGCCGGTTAACTTTTTGTTGTTATGCTTGTCCAGTTCATCCCAAATTGCACAATTAAGCTCTTCTAAACTGTAAAAGTCTTTGCCGCGCAAGGCCGGATATATTCTTTGGTACAGTATCTTAACTGCCCCTTCTGCCAGAGACTTGTCCCGGGGACGGTAAGCCCGAGCCGGAAGGACGGTTGTGCCGTAATGTTGGGCAAAGTCCATAAATGTTTCGTTAATGGTAGGTTCAAACCGGCTGCTTTTGGTTACTGCAGACTTTAAATTATCGGGGACAATAGCTGCAGGAACTCCTCCATAAAAATGCAGTGCATTTTCAACCGAAGCAATAAAGTCTTCTTTTTGTTGGCTCGGTGAGGCTTCTGCATAGGTGTATTGACTGGCCCCCAGTATGGCAACAAAAAACTGTACCTCTTCAATCTCGCCTGTTTCTTTATTGATAATTTTAAGGGTTTTGCCAGCGTAGTCAATAAACATCTTATCGCCTGCTTTATGCTCCATATGCATTACCGGGTTAACCTTTTTACTCCAACGCAGGTAGTGGGCTTTAAACTGGCTTAGTTTTAGTCCATCGGGATGTTTTTCATAATATTCTTCCCACATCAGCTGTTTGGTAACGCCGGTCTTTTTTAGTTCGCGCTCCATGTAGGGAAAGAAGTTATAAACCTTTTTTAGCTTGGGGGAAAGAACATCTTCGGTATCCCTGCTAAAGATCTTTTCCAGCTCGGCATCACTCTTTTTATCAATATCATCAATTGTAAGGTTTAATACCTTGTATAGAGCGATATACTTCTTAACGGTGTTACGTGAGAGGCCCAGGTACCTACTGATAAATTGTTTTGCTTTTCCCTGATGGTGCAACTGAATGACTTTTCTTACTTTACTCATGTCGATTAATTTATTAGCCATGTTTTCATATTAATTTGTTTAAATCAGTATGAAATTATGGCTTCGACAGAAGTAAAATCAATCTCTTTTGATGGGTGGTCACTTTAGTCCGGCGCAGGTGGTCACTTTGCTCCGGCACGGGGTGGTCAGTTTAAACTGGCGAGGGTGGTCATTTTATTCCGGCCTTGGGTGGTCACTTTGACCGTTTTTTCCAGATAGTTTGATAAATCAGATAAGAATTTATTGTTTCAAAATTATCTAAGTCTAACTTGTCAATTTGGAAATGTGATTTTAATTTCCGTTCGGCAAATTCTTTTAAAATTTCAATATATTTCTTTACATCTTTCATAATTGGTGATGCAATTCCTTGTCTGCGAGCGCTGGCAAGAAATAGCTCTTTTGGTTTTTATGGGTCGGTTTTTTTGCGTGTTGGCAAAAACCAAATGTGCTATTTGTGTGGTAGGCTTTCATTTTGGTTTCCTTTCAGTTTATCAGTTAGTTTGTCGTTTTTTTTATCATTGGGCATAACGGTTGGTACATGTTGTCGGGGCGGATTTCGGAGAGCGTTCCTGTCCGAAGGACACGGAACTGCGATGCGAGAATCTGCAGTTGGCGTACCACCGAACCCCGCCCTGCAATATGTACTGTGTTGGCGGTAGTTTTTATTTTTTCTTCAAATAATTTATTATCCATTTCTTTTGTTTCTCGTCAAAGTGTTCAAAAAATGTAAATCCATTAATTGTCGGAACCTTAAACGAATACAAATTCACGATGTATTTAATCCCAATAAAATAATTAAAGCCTAAGTCACGGACCTTTGATAACTCAATATTCTTTTTTTCTTTTTTTTCTATTTTGACTTTTCTCGACAGGAAGGGTCGTCTCTTGTAAAAGACAAAATAATCTTTGTAAATTTCTATGATTTGTTTCTCTTTAAAAGCTAAGAATATTTGAATACCGAGTCCACCAATCATTAAGATGAAAATTAAAGAGAACACTATAAAACTAAAATCCTTGTCAACAGAGAAGAAAGCTATCGGATATACAATTATTCCACACAATAAAAAAAAGATTGCAAATTTGTCAGAGCCAGAAGAATGCTTTTTCTGAGCTATTATTGTTTTTTGCTCTTTTTCTTTATCAGTCAATATTTCAATTTCATCAGAAATTACAGTTCTTGTCATTTAATTGTCTATTATTTGAACGTCAGTTTAAATTACCGCCAACGGTCACTTGTAAGTTGTCGTTGCGGATTTCGGAGCTCGTTCCAGTCCGGCAGGACGGAACGATGTTGCGAGAACCCAGCGTACGACACAGCACGGACCCCGCAATGCAATTTACAATTTGTTAGCAAACGTATTTTCATGATTGCCAGTTCAATAATATTTTCTTTACTTTCCATTCCTTTTGAATTCTCTCTATTATTATAAAATAACTTGCACCGTCGCCATAAAATGGATAGTTGTCAAGTTGCATAAGACCAAATTTTGAGTTGGAATTGTAGTAAACTTTAGAAATTGCTATAATTCCACCAAATCTCCTATCTCTTATATTCCAGATATCAGAGTATTTCTCTTCCAAATTTGATTTCAAGATTAATTCATAATCTGGAGGAATTTGAATATGGTTTAAATTCCATGTGGTATTAGATATCTTTCTGGTTGTATAATTTTGAGTTATCTGATTTATTAATAAACTGTCTGAATAATTTCTTGAACTTAAATCTTCGAAATCTATAAAAAAACTATTGTCAGAAATGCCTATAAGTAGTCTTGAATCTTCTGAATTAACTCGTTCAATAATTTGTTCATATTCCTTTATAATTCGTTTTGCAATAATTGAATCATTGGCAGAAACACTTGTGTTTATAATACTATTTGGGGGTGGTGGAGGAACATTAGATTCATATATTCTTAAACTATCAATTAGTTGAGGAAGAATATCACCAACTACTTTCTCATCAGAAATTTTATTCTGTTGACAACATTGGAATGATATAAAAATCAGAATCAAATATGCTATTTTATTTGTCTCCATCTTTTTAATATGTTTGCTAACGGTTTGTGGTCGAGTAGGCAAAGGGAGTTTCACCCTAAGCCTCTCACAGAACCGTACGTGACAGTCTCCCGTCATACGGCTCTTGTTATACAAATCTATACGCTTTATCCACATAATCCTATTTGCCAATGGTAAAACAGCATAGGAAATTGTTTCCTTACAGTTTCGAACCATTTATAGGCACGGTTTACACTGGTTTTATAACGTTTATACCTTCTTCTAACCCAGCGCACGATGCGCTTTCGCAGTAGTTGAAAGATTGGATTCAATTCGTGTTTCCTGAACTTACCAAAGTAGTTTATCCAACCCCGAATGTACGGGTTTAAAAACTGGGCGACGCCTACAATGCTTTTGTAAGTTAAACCAACAATATCCAATTCTTCCATTTTGTCTGCAATACGTTTCTTCGAATTAATACTAATTGCACAATCGTATCCAAGGAACAGTTTTCCTGTCTTAGGTGATTTGGTTGTGCGTGGTTGAAAAGAATAACCAAGAAAATCGAACTTAACTATCGGATGGTCGCCATGACGGCGATAATCACGACAGTATATAAGTTTTGTCTTTTCAGGGTGCAACTCCAAACCACAAGCATTAAGCCGTTCACATAATTTTCTTAGCAGCCATTCTGCATGGGCTTTGCTCTTACAGTGAATTATTGCGTCGTCGGCATAGCGAACAAAACTCACCGCTTTATGCTTTAGTTCAAGCCATTTATCCATGGCGTAATGCAGAAACAAGTTGGCTAATAAAGGGCTTATTACACCTCCCTGTGGCGTTCCTTTGCCCTGCTTTTGAACCAGTTCTCCTGATTTCTTTAGCACTGGCACATTCAACCATCGTTTAATGTAAAATAAGCACCAATTTTCGCTTGTGTGTTTCTTTAAGGCAGTCAATAATTTCTCATGGTTGATGTTGTCAAAGAAACCTTTTATATCGAGGTCGATTACCCAGTTTGTCAACCTACAATTCTCACGTACCATTGCAAGTGCCTGATGGGCATTACGCTTTGGACGATAACCGTACGAATTATCACTGAATATTGACTCGAATCTCGGCTCTAAGTAATCTTTTACAACCATTTGTGCTACCCTGTCGGAGATTGTTGGGATTCCAAGTTTTCGGGTTTTACCGTCTTTCTTAGCTATCTCAACTTCTTTAACAGGAGGAGGGAAATAACTGCCCGACGCCATGCGGTTCCAAAGTTTGTACAAGTGTTTCGACCTGTCAGCATCAAATTCTTCCATGCTGATTTGGTCAACGCCTGCACTTCCTTTGTTGGCCTTAACTTTCTTATAAGCTTCCCATACCATGGTTTTGCTTATAGGTACTGATTTTGTCTCATTCCATAAATTCATCCTCTTACGAGTTGTTAAATGTTATGATACTGTATAACCTAACCCCTTTGCTCCATTTCCATTACAGAAACTTCAACACTACTACGGGTTAGTCCGTCCCTGTTCCTGCCCGTCGGTATTCTGCCTTCAGGTTGTTCCCGTTGTGCGTTTCCTTTTGCATTGCAGGACAGGTTCCCGAGTTCCGTAATTAAGCTCGGATAAAGGTCATGCCGCCTGAATGACGCCAGCCGAATGGAAAGTAAACAGGTAACTCCCAAACTTAGTGTTGTTGCCAACACTACTTTTCACTCCGTCACATACTTCGTAGCTTTTGACTGGATATGGCCACTTCTCGACACCTCTTCAGCGGTTACGGTTAGTTCATCTCCTTTATCCATACCTGATAACCTCGTGGGTTACCTTTTCCTATACGCTCAATACCATGCCTCTTAAACACAGCACCTTTAGGTGGTTTAAAACCCTTGCCTGTACAACGGTTTTGGTGGGTCGGCTCCACCATCTTAATTACAGCATGCAATGAACTTTTCTCTGCCGAATCATTGCTTCTCGGCACACTATGTGTAGTGCGGGATAAAAGTACAAAACTTTCAATTACGCACAGAGCCAATTCGTTTATTCAATATTTCAAATTTTCCGTCAATCGTCAAAGACGAATTGGCGGTGTTGCAACAACGAGCCGCAGCCCCAAAAACCGCTAAAACCCGCATTACATATGACACTTTGTTAGCGTTTCGTGCTTAATAATTGATTCTAACCCAACAATGATGTTGCCATTGAAACAATTGACGAAATATTTGCAGCGTTACTTATTATGTTTCCCAGAACTTTATTAAACTTACCTTTGTCATCTAATATCTCTGACTTGCTCAGCTCATTAATTAATGAATCTTTATCCTTTATTTCATGTTTTTGTATTTCATTGATTAGTTGAATGATTTTTTCATCCAATGAATTTTCATTGTAGTTTGCGATACTTTTATTTCCAGTTTGAACTACTTTTTGATTACCATGGAAATGATAATTTGTTTGATTTTTATTGTTCATTTTTCTTTCCTCCGGTTTTTCAATACCATTAAGTAATTTATCAATTTTATATGTTCTTCTCAACTTTCCAACGATATAATCATTTTTACCCATGACCTCATATCCTATTAAGTCATCATATTCAAGAGAAATAGAGTCATTATCTGGAAGAGGAACTAACTCCTTTAAATCAAGTTTTTTAAATGTATCAACTATATCTTTTAAGCTTTTTCTAATTGCTGACATGTAGTCCCTAACTAATTCTCCTGAAATATTTAAGCTAATTAAAGATTCACGATAATCTGCCTTAATAATTGCAAATGATTTAAATTGATTGCAGTATAATATTGCTCCTGTCCTCCAAATCATATTATTATAAATATCTTGATTCATTCTTACAATAAACCGTGGAAGTATTGATTTCGGTAAAAAGTCGAATTTTAGAATGAATTTTATTTCATTGTCTATTTTAATATCGAGTTTTGGCTCTTGGATATCTAAAAGGTCAGGTATTAGGATAGTTGTCGGGTTAATAAAATAGCATAATTCAAATTTCTTCATTAACTCAATTATGTATTTTATTTTATTTCTTGAATAATTGTATTTGCTTTTTCGCTTTTCAGACAATAACAATTTTATTAATTCAAGCTCAATGACTCCTTTATTAATGGCTAATTCCTTTGAATTAATAATTTTATAGACAGCTTCAGTTATCCACTCAGGATCCAATATATTGATATCATCTAAATAGAAATCGTCAAAGTGCAGGATAATACCTAAATCGTGAAGAAAATCAAGCAGTACTTCTTTTTCGTTAGAGTTGATTTGTTCTATTTCGCACAACGTATTGTATTCATCTATTGAAATATGTGGAACATCAAGAGTTTCAAGCTCCTTTTTAACTCTAAACCAACTATTCGCCCATTTAGTGTTTAAATGTTGAACAGTACAAATCGTTTCTTCAATTATGTTGAGCAGTGAATTTACTCCTGTGCCATCTTTACATGAAACCTTAACAAAATCAATAATATTCTCAAATTTTACACTTAGAAAGTTTCGATTTAAATCATATGCAGGATGCTCATCTATTTTGTTTAAAACAATAATTATTGGAGAATCACCCCCGAAGCTTTGTACATGTTTTAACCAGTATTCAGCCTCTTCATCTTTTCTACCATCAAGTACTAATAGATATACACACCTTTTTGAAAGGAAAAATTGATGTGTAGCATGCATAATTTGTTGACCTCCAAAGTCCCAAAAATTAACCTTAATAGATTTCGAGTTGTTTTGTAGTCTCCAAGGCTTAATATTTATACCATGCGTTTTAGGTTCATTTTTATTAAATTTTTGACCTATAATACGTTTGACCAGAGAAGTTTTTCCAGCTCCCCCGTCACCAACTAAAATTAGTTTTATCTCATTTAGTGGCTTTTTTTCTTCAATATCCAGAGATTTAAGATACGTAATTGTAGCCTTAGAGCCTTTGTCAATTATCTCTGGGGGGATGTCAATTGAATTATTATTACTAACATCTAATTTTTTTAGTGATTTAATTTCAGAAATTGAAGGGTGTATTTTAAGTAGGTCGTTGTAGGAAATAATAATCTCTTCAAGTTTTGTTAATCCTATAATCTGTGATGGTATCTCCTTTATTGAATTGCCAATTAAATTAATTTTTTTTAGCTCTGTTAATTCAAAAATTATATCCGGAATTTCTTTAAGGTTAGCTTGTTTGATTACAATTTCAGTAATATTACCAAAATCATCAATGTCGTATGATTTTGGTTTACTTATACCGATTACATCATCAAAATAAACTTTCCGTTGGAACCTCGTATTAAGTCTACTTTCAAGCTCTTTTATATACTTCAGATATTGTACCATAGATTAAATTATATGCTGTCTTTGCATGAACGCTAACGGTCACTTGTATGTGGTCGGGCGTGATTTCGAAGAGAAATCCTGTCAGACCCGCAGGGAAGTGGGCACGAGGTCTGACTTGTCAGACCGCTAAAACCCCCGCCTGCCATATACAATTTGTTAGGTTTAGTTTTTTATTTGTATTTATATTTTGTTGTTCTTTTATCTCCATATTTTTCTAAAACTTCATTTTCCACTGCGATTTTTAAATCTCTGCTTGCAGTAGCTTGCGATATATTTTTAAACGCTCTTAAATAATCTTGTCTTGAAAACTCTTTTGTTCCGATGATTTCTTTAAAATTTAGAATTCTGTCATTATTGGTTAAAGTCACGTTTTGAATTTTTAGTAAATCTTCAAGCGCATCTTTTATAATTTCAAGCATGAATTCAATAAATGAAGTTGAACTTCCCTGATTATCTGATTTTCCTAGAACATTGTAATAATCTTGTTGCTTTGCTTTTACTAAACTTTCAATTGGAAGAAATTCAAAAATGGGAGAGTGTTCTTTTAAAATCATTGTTTGCCAAAGTCGTCCCATTCTGCCGTTTCCATCTAAAAAAGGATGAATGAATTCAAATTCATAATGGAATACACAACTTTTTATCAGTATTAAATCATCATCGCTTTTTAGATATTTAAATAAATCTGTCATTAACGAAAAGACCATTTCTCCGGGAGGTGCAATGTGTGCGATATCGCTTCCTTTTACAATTCCAACCGAACTTGTTCGAAGTTTTCCTGGATTGTCAATCAAATCTTTCATCAGAATCTCATGCGCTTTGCACAACGATTTTAAATCGTAGACTTTGAATTTGTTTATTTGATTATAAACACTGATTGCATTTTTAACTTCTAAAATATCTTTTTTTGGAGCAATAATACTTTTGTTTTCAAGCAAGTCAGTAATTTGCTCAACAGTCAAAGTGTTTCCTTCAATTTCGAGTGAAGATTGAATAGTTTTAATCCGATTCCTTTTTCTTAATTCTGTCGGAGGTTTATTTAAATGTGCAGCATTTACTTCTCCAATTTTCTCTGAAATAGAAGCAATTAAGTTTAAAATCTTATTTGTTATTTCGTATGGTGGTTTCATAGTTTAAATCGTTGATACTATCATATGATACTATCAAAAATAATCATAATTATTTATGCTGCAATTTTTTTTTCAAAATTAAACCTAACGGTTGGTGTAAGTTGCGGAGCGGATTTCGGTGAGCGTCAGCGTCCGGTAGGACGTGACGTTCATGCGAGAATCCGCGGCTCGAAAACCACCAACCCCGCTCTGAAATTTACACATTGTTACAAACTGTTTTTTTCTTTTAATCAATTTTTTAATCAAAACTTCTGATTTTATTTGAGGGTGAAATGTCAAGTTTTAGGTTTGTCAAAAATCTTGGTTTTTATTTTACCAACTTTAAAAATCAGTTTTCTGGTTTTGGTTTTTATAGTAGCACAATTTATCAAACTTTTTTTACTTGACATAAAAATAAAAGGTTTTTGTCTTCTCGTTTTTCCATTTTAAAATCCAAAAAAAAAATCTTTTTTCTATTTCTGCTTAAATCAGGGAAGAACCTTTATTAAAAACTACCGCCAAAAAGCCTAAACAAAATCCGAAGGATTTTATTTTAATTGCTAAAAATTTTCAATTCAACGAGTCAATTTCAATTATGGTTGTTTTTTATTTCTGTTTTAACCCCCAAAAAATTTCTTTTTTTGCCTGGTCAAATTATGTTGAAAATTCAATTTGAAAAACTGCCAAAGAAACTTCAACAAAATCCAAGGGATTTTACAATAATCTTTTTTCTGTCGACAATTTTTGTTGTTTTAATCCCCAACATTAAAATCAATTTTCATGGCGCGGTTAAAATTGGGCACTGATTTTCATTTTAACTTGCGCCGTAAAAACCTAATCAAAATCCAACGGATTTTTTATTTAAAAATCTTTTTCCAGACTGAAAATCTAACTTTTTAAAAATCAAAAATTAATGTAAAATCCAATTTTTAAAATTTCTTTTTTCAAAAAATCTTTAAAATAGCACCGTGTTTTTTATGTTAATGAACTCTTTTAATTTTTCTTTTTTATCAACTTTTTACTGAACTAAAATTCAATTTTGAAATGAGATATTTTCTTAGGAATATTTCTTTTTTCAAAATTGTTTGTAACGGTGGTGGTATGAGGTCGTGGCGGTCAGACGAGAGTCTGAGTGTCCGACCGAAACTGAGGTTGGGACGAGATTCGACAAGTCGAATCCGCACAAACCCAGCCATGCCTTATACCACGTGTTAGCCACTGATTTTTTATACTTTATATCCAAAACTTTGCGGAATCATTACATTCTGAAATTCTTTATTAAAATAATCATCAGTCATACCTGCAATATAATCACAGACTATTTTTGGATTAGAAGTTTTTTCTCTGTAATCATCCGACATACTCTTTAAGTAATATTTTATTATTGTTGATTTTGTATTATCAGCTTTGAGGTCTTTAAGGTATCTCTCAAATAATACATTAAACATATTTTTAATTTTATCGTCCTGATGTGATTTTTTGGGATTTTGATAAATAGCTTCTTTGGAGAATTCATAGAATGCGTTCAATGCATCGTATTTTTCTTTTGACAACTTGATATATTTTTTTTGGAAGCTATTATTAATAATGTCAAGAGCAAGATTATTAATGATTTGAGCATTTGTGTTTCCAATGGTTTCAACAATAGATTGTGGAATATCATTTCGTTCGATTAATCCTAGGATTATTGCATCTTCCAAATCTCTACCAATATAAGCGATAACATCGGAAATTCTCATTACACAACCTTCCAAAGTCATGGATATTATGTCTTTACTGAATTTTTCAATTTTCCAGCAATTTTCATATTCTTCCAGAAATTTTTCTTTAGTTTTTTTATAATCAGGATTATATTGGTCTAGCATTAATTCTCCATTGTGGCACAGTATTCCATCCAAAACTTGTAATGTTAAGTTTAAACCTTTGCCTTTTTGTTCAAGGAGTTGTAATGCTCGAACACTTTGAGCGTTATGACAGAAATATTCACTGGTCTCACTGTGTAGTAATTCGTTAAGTTTTCTTTCCCCGTCATGTCCATATGGAACGTGCCCTAAGTCATGTCCAAGTGCTATTGCTTCAATTAAATCTTCGTTCAATGATAAGGCTCTTCCAATGACTCTGGCAATTTTCGAGACTAATTGAACATGCAAAACTCTATGTGTGATATGGTCATTTTCGAATAAGTAGAAAACTTGTGTTTTGTCAATATATCTTGTATAAGCTAGAGAATGAATTATTTTATCGGTGTCGTGAAAAAATGATGGTCGAATATTTACTCTATCAGGAATGGTTTCATTACCAAATCTTATTGCATAATTGCTAAAACAAGCATTTTTAGAAAACGTTTTATGCTCTCTCTTAAGATTGCTTTCTAAAATATTTTTTGCGATATCTGATTTTAAAGTAGTGTTTTCCATTATGATTTTTGTCTTTTAAATTGTTCGTTAAGGCACATGGTTAACAAAGTTAAAGGCACATGAGTTACACTAAATTAGTGCTCAGCCTTGTAATATTTTGTTTATCACGAATATCTTTCTCATTAAAGTAACCTAAAAATACATTACGGTAAAATACTTTCCAAACACCGTTGCCAATTTCTTCAGCAGCAACTTGTTTACCTATCAATCCACTGGACATGTACACCCAGTAATAAGCCTTCCAACGCATTGCCCCGCTTTTAGACACATTCATTGTTTTCATGTGTGCGGGATAGACATAGGGTTTAATTTTTTCGGGGAAAGGGATGTCAGAAAACTGATGTTCACGCACAGGCGTTCTCATCTCTAAAGCCTCATGAGGCCTGAGGTTATTGTATTCCCTGACAAATGAGTTCAGTCTTCGCTGTTGTGCCCTTAAATCGTAAGCCGAAGGGGCTGCACAGGCCGCTTTCAGGTCGCGGTGCATTCGTTCGTGCCTTCCGTTTTGTTCGGGGTGCGCCGGGTCTGAAAACACGGGCAGGATGCCCAGGTCGATAAACCAGTACGATAAGGTTGTAAAGCGCTGGATGGCGGAAACGGAGCCAAAGGGGATCCCGTTGTCGGTATGTACCTGTTTGGGCAACCCGAACTTTCTGAAAACCCTTGTAAACTCCTCTTTTACTGACTTGTAGTTTTCTTTGTAATGCGCCTTGGCCGTAAACAGGAAGCGGCTTTTAGAATCGGCAATGGTCAGCGGGTGACAGTATTTTTTATTGCCCATTAAAAACTTACCCTTGTAATCGGCACTCCAGACTTCGTTGCAGTCTTTCGGGTCGAAAATCGGGTACAGGGGCTTCACCCTTCGTAAACGCTTTTGAGGGCATACCATGCCATTCCTGGACAATATGTTGTGAATGGTAACCACCGATGGGATTTGGATTTCAGGAAAGTCGTTAAACAACAATACCTTTATTTTTTTAGCACCCCAATGTTTATGTTTTTCCTTTAAACATAGAATTCTTTTTTCTATTTCTATGTTTGTCCGGTTGGGGTGGTTTATGGGTGCTTTAGCCTTCATCCGGAGGCCCTCAATCCCAAGTTTTTCGTAGCGCTGTATCATCCTGTACGCAGTTGTCCGGGATATTCCGAATCCTTTACACAACTCTGTGATGGTATACTTCCCGGAGTTCCATTCACAAATAAATTCAATTTTTTCTTCCATAATAGTTGTTTCTTTCCAAGGCATGGCAATTTGATTTTTATGTCAAATTACAAACTTTGAAAAGTGTAAACTATGTCCCTTTAACTTTGTAACGGATGTCCCTTTATCGTACCAATTTGTGGCTAACGGTAGGTACATGTTGTCGGGGCGGATTTCGGAGAGCGTTCCTGTCCGAAGGACACGGAACTGCGATGCGAGAATCCGCAGTTGGCGCACCACCAAACCCCGCCCTGCAATATGTACTGTGTTAGCAACTGGCTTTTATTTTTTAGTAATATAATTCCAATCCAAATTCACTTGCTCTTACAGATAAATTTTCAAGTCTCTCAGAATATTCATCAATGAGTCCTAATTCTGCAATTCCATTAACAGCACTATGATACATTTTATCCACTGACAAATAATAATTCTCGTCCCAGTAACCAAAATCAGTTATAACATCAAGACAACAATTTACATAATGCAATTCCAGTTCTATATTAAGTTCAATTACTTTCATTTTTCGAACTGTCCTGATGAGTTTCCTCGCTTCAGATTCTTTTAAAACTAAATTACTTCCAGATGGATAAACGTATTTTTCAATTTCCTTTTTGTATTTCTCCGCAAGTTCATATATGTCACCGGTTGCATAAATATCCAGAAAATTTCTTGCCCCTGGAACTTTTTTATACATCTCTGAAATCAATTTTATAATTTCAGTTTTATTCAAGGTGTTAAGTCTCGTTTTAACTTCTCTAAGTCCCATTTATTTTAGTAATGTTTGGCATTAAAGTTAAAATGATTTTTTTCAAATTTCTTTGATGTTAAATCCCAATTTCCTTCCCAAATCTACCATATTATCAATATTGTGTTTACCCCATTGTGTCGAAACAACAAATTTTACTTGGTCTGAGCTTATTAAAATTTCGTCCTTTCCTATGAAATGCCGTTTGTCAGTTTTATTCGCATATTTTGTTTCCACGAAGTCAAGTCGGTTGATTACGCCAGTTGAACCTTGTAAATCATCACTGAAAATATTCTTTAGGTTCGTAAAGTCCGTTGGCTTAATTTTTAAATACGCTCGAATTAATTCCAATACAAACCTATTTTTTGCAAGTATTTGTCCATTTTCATTAATAATGTATTTGGTTTTGTCCCTTGAACTTATAATTACAGGTTTTTCAAAAGTTTTTGATTGTAGTACTGGTTGTTTAATTATTTCCTGATTTTGATTTGAAATTCTTATTGAGATTTCGTTTAAAACACTGTCAATTAACTCGCTGTCGTATTGGTTTAAGAAGTTTTGCTTAATTAACTTTATTACCTCTTTTTCGTAGTCAGGGGACAAGATTTTTTGAGTTAATATATTTTTGTCCGTTCGGCGATTTATTTTTTTGAGCGAGTTTATCGTAAATGATTTTAGTGATTCACTGCTGAAACTTTCTTTACTAAACAATTCGACGAATTTAGTTCCTTTGGGATTATCCTTTTCAAATTCAATTGTTTCGAGTAAAACGGGGTCGTCGTGGTTTGCCAAATCTCCGTCATAAAACACTTGAATAACTTGTCCAATTAAGATTCCGTATTCTAGTCTTAACTGACGCATATATGAAAATAGTTGTTGTTGAAAGTTTGTATTTAAAGGAAGACTTGGTTGTTTTATTTCAATTACAAAAAGGTTTCTCTTTTCCGATGAATTAATTACGAAGTCTGGTGTCATTCTGTTGGATGCACCAATTTGGAATGATGGTCGGATTTGAATATCCCCTAAATATTCTTTCCAATCTAAAACTCTCAATGCTTGAATTACATTTTTCTCAAAATTACTTTCACTAATGTCAGTCCGAATATTTTCGGAGAGCAGAAAGCATATTTCATTCCATTGTTCATTATTCATCGTTGTCGTCTTTTTTTAAGCTTGTTGCTAACGGTCACTTGTAAGTTGTCGTTGCGGATTTCGGAGCTCGTTCCTGTCCGGTAGGACGGAACGATGTTGCGAGAATCCAGCATACGACACACCACGAACCCCGCAATGCAATTTACAAATTGTTAGCCGCTGGGTTTTTATTTATTCTTTCAATTATTTCATTTTTAATTTCTTGCTTTGTTGTACAACCACCGAATAAATATCCTGGAGTTATAAGTTTTAATTTTCGTAAGCTAAAATTTACAGTCAAAAGGATTCTCCATTTTGCAAATCGACGTAAAGATTTATTGTCTTTTAAAAAAATGCTAATTCGGACAAATAAACTCTCATAAAAAGTGTATAAAACATAAAAATACGCAAAAGGCAAAAACAAAATTGTCATTAAAGCTGGAAAAATCAATACTCTCAAATTGTCGTAATTAGCGAAACTTTTAAAATTTTGATAGATTTCATAACCGGAATAGATTACATAGAAGATTCCAATTACTCCAAATATTTTTAATAGGAAATTTTTGACTTTTTCATGTTCTTCGTAAACTTCTGTATATCCCAGAAGGATTGAAAGAAAAATCACAATAGGCATTAAGATAAACTCAGTAATTATTCCAAAAACATATAATCCTAAAATAAATTCTATAATCATGAAAAGCTTTACATTTTCAAACACGAATTTTTTAAAATAATTTTCTTCTTGCATTGCTTTATTTGAATTCATCATTAGAATGAATCCGACACCAAAAGTCCAATAGATAGTATCTTTGATTAAGCTTAAATTCCAAAGGTCTGCAAGTGAAAGAGCATAAACGACAAGTGATATGTAAAATAAAAGGAAAAGGATTGAAATAAAAATTTGCTTTGCAAATAGAGCTTTTATTAAACCAAAAATTGACCCCCTTATTTTTGTCTGAGTCAAAGTCCACAGAATAAAAATTAGAAGGTAAAAAATCAGAGCAATTTCTCTATTATTAAAGGTTTTATTTAAAAAATCAAGAACCATTTTTATTATAAATGTCTGGTTTTATTAACCTTGCGGCTAACGGTCACTTGTAAGTTGTCGTTGCGGATTTCGAAGAGCGTTCCTGTCCGATAGGACGGAACTGCGAAACGAGAATCCAGCGAACGACACCGCACGAACCCCGCAATGCAATTTACAATTTGTTACCGCTAGTATTTTATTCTTATTTTCTTTCACGCAATTGATAAAGTTGTTTTAGCAAATATCTTCTTGTTTCGGTATCAGTTTCTGTTTTAAGTCTTTTACCAATTTCATGGAATTTGCTTTTTGTTTCCATAAAATTCTCCGATTTCTCAAAATTTGCAAGCCACTCGGCAAAGTCATTTAATTCAACTTGGTTTTTTGAGTAGCTCAAATATTCTGCAAATTCGGGATTTTCAAGATTTGAGTTTTCATATTTCTCTATTGGAATAATTTGCCTTTCAAAGAATTTGTCAAGTAGGTAGGAATTAGCAAAATAAGTTTGAATTGCTTTTAATTCTGCCTCTTTGAGTTTTCCAAGTTTGAAAAGAATAATTGTCCACTCGAACAAAAAGTCAGGCATTCCAATATCATCCGGAAAGTTTTTGTTAAACCATCTTAGATAAGTTAGTCCGCTTTTATAATCCCCAATTTTTAAATATAAATTTAACGGAACATAACGAAGTCCACGACTATCGTCATAACAACCAAACATTCTCTTTTCATTATAAAGTGTTTTCCGAATGTTCTTTATTTTGTTTTGAACTCTTTCAATTTGTTTTGGTGTCATTTTTTATTCCTCAAAATAGTCCGAATCTATTTTTTTTATTTCGTAAGCAGATTGAGTTGATAATCCAACATTAAATTCAAACATCAGGTCTGTCAATCTTTCTCCGTCAATAAGAATTATTTTATGCTCAATACTATTTACAAATTCATAAGCACTATTAGGGAAACTTGATGTTGTTATAAAAATTCCTTTTCTGGCTTTTTTAGATAAAAGTGCTCCAGCAAAATCTCGAATTTCTCTTACTGGAACTACATTTTCCCATCGTTTTGCTTGAATGAAAATTGTGTCAAGTCCAAGTTTATCTTCTTTTATTATTCCGTCAATTCCTCCGTCACCACTTTTGCCAAGTGCTTTACCAGCGTCTTTTCTTGAACCCCCGTAACCCATTTTTGTCAATAAGTCGATTACCAATTTTTCGAAAAATGAAGGAGAACAATTTTTTATTGTGTCAAGCAAATCTCTCGACAAGTCATTTTTTAATTTTTGATAAGCATATTCTAAAGCTTCCTCGGGAGTTTTATTTGATTCCGCATTTTCATGATTTCCCTGGTCGGTGTCATCAATTTCGTTTTTGACATTTATCGATTGTTTAAACTCCTTGAAAGCTTTGAATTCTTCTAAATCTCTTGTCCGAAGTTCGGTTGGATTTGATTTTAAAAAACTTTGTCCCAATTCAGTTATGTGATAGGAACCTCTTTTTTCCGTTTTTAACAAATTTGCTTTTTCCAAGTAGAATTTTGCCCAACCAACACGATTGTCAAAAATCGCTTGTGACCCGCTTGGTAATAATTCCTTTTTTTCATCTTCGCTTAATTGGAAATGAACTGCAAGAATTTCAATTAGTTCTCTTAATTTATGAGTCTTTTCGTCACTCATTGTTTTTAAAAGAGGAAGCATTATTGTTTGATAGTCAGGAATCATTATTTAGTATTTTAGGTTTTCGTTTAATATGTTCGTTAAGGCACATGGTTAACAAAGTTAAAGGCACATGAGTTACACTAAATTAGTGCTCAGCCTTGTAATATTTTGTTTATCACGAATATCTTTCTCATTAAAGTAACCTAAAAATACATTACGGTAAAATACTTTCCAAACACCGTTGCCAATTTCTTCAGCAGCAACTTGTTTACCTATCAATCCACTGGACATGTACACCCAGTAATAAGCCTTCCAACGCATTGCCCCGCTTTTAGACACATTCATTGTTTTCATGTGTGCGGGATAGACATAGGGTTTAATTTTTTCGGGGAAAGGGATGTCAGAAAACTGATGTTCACGCGCAGGCGTTCTCATCTCTAAAGCCTCATGAGGCCTGAGGTTATTGTATTCCCTGACAAATGAGTTCAGTCTTCGCTGTTGTGCCCTTAAATCGTAAGCCGAAGGGGCTGCACAGGCCGCTTTCAGGTCGCGGTGCATTCGTTCGTGCCTTCCGTTTTGTTCGGGGTGCGCCGGGTCTGAAAACACGGGCAGGATGCCCAGGTCGATAAACCAGTACGATAAGGTTGTAAAGCGCTGGATGGCGGAAACGGAGCCAAAGGGGATCCCGTTGTCGGTATGTACCTGTTTGGGCAACCCGAACTTTCTGAAAACCCTTGTAAACTCCTCTTTTACTGACTTGTAGTTTTCTTTGTAATGCGCCTTGGCCGTAAACAGGAAGCGGCTTTTAGAATCGGCAATGGTCAGCGGGTGACAGTATTTTTTATTGCCCATTAAAAACTTACCCTTGTAATCGGCACTCCAGACTTCGTTGCAGTCTTTCGGGTCGAAAATCGGGTACAGGGGCTTCACCCTTCGTAAACGCTTTTGAGGGCATACCATGCCATTCCTGGACAATATGTTGTGAATGGTAACCACCGATGGGATTTGGATTTCAGGAAAGTCGTTAAACAACAATACCTTTATTTTTTTAGCACCCCAATGTTTATGTTTTTCCTTTAAACATAGAATTCTTTTTTCTATTTCTATGTTTGTCCGGTTGGGGTGGTTTATGGGTGCTTTAGCCTTCATCCGGAGGCCCTCAATCCCAAGTTTTTCGTAGCGCTGTATCATCCTGTACGCAGTTGTCCGGGATATTCCGAATCCTTTACACAACTCTGTGATGGTATACTTCCCGGAGTTCCATTCACAAATAAATTCAATTTTTTCTTCCATAATAGTTGTTTCTTTCCAAGGCATGGCAATTTGATTTTTATGTCAAATTACAAACTTTGAAAAGTGTAAACTATGTCCCTTTAACTTTGTAACGGATGTCCCTTTATCGTACCAATATTAGCGGTAACGGTTGGTGTATGAAGCGTTGGGCATTTCGAAGCACTTTCCTGTCAAACCGCTACAAAGCTTATTAAATGTAACGCACTTGAAACCAGCACAAACCGCCCAATGATTTATACACTTTGTTACCGCCTGGTGTTGATTGTTTTCAGTCATTTTCTCTTTCAATTTGCTACACTTTGTCTGTCTGCCGAGCGTTGGAAAACGGACAAGCTCTTTTGCAATTTTTGGTCTGAGGGTTGGCTCGTGCGAATTGCAAATGTGCTTGGCTGTGTGCGTTAGGGTCTTATCCCTGTTTCTTTGTTTGCATCTACTAAAGTGTCAAAAATAAATTCCTTATATCTTCTTTCAAAGTCTTTGTCAGTCGTGAATTTTTTATAAATCTCTGTCTGACTGAAAAGATATTGTTCCATTAATTCTTTCAGTTTTTTGTCTGATGATATTTTAGCGTTTTGCTTGTCAGAATTTTGAATGGCATCCATAATTTCTTTATTGGCTTTCATTTCGTCAGGAAGTTGTTTGGTTAGTATTTGTCTAACCTTATCCTTGTCCGACCATTCAATATCTCCGAATCGTTGATTGAAAGCACTTAATATATTTTCAAGTGTGTCCAAATCCGGTTCTGATTGTCCGCCTGTAACTTCAACTGGAATCGGGGCAACTTCTCCCGGGTCTTCTGCCAAGTCAATATTTTGGGTTGTTTCTTTCGATGGACGATAACTATCCATGTCAATACTTTCCAAAATTCCTTCAGCTAAATCATCGGTTTGTTCAATGTATAATTTTGGAACAAGATATTTCAAGTACCAAAAAAGTTGTTCCCATTCCTGATTATTAAAATCTAATATTTTGCCTAAATAACTGTAAACCCGCAAAAATGATTTTGCTTTTGCTTTAAAATCAATTTGTTGGTCTTTGCTTAAATCGTTTTTAAAAAACGCTGCCGACCTGTCAATAATCGGGTCAAGTTTTGTCCGTTCTTCTCCATTGATATATTTTTCAAAGAAATCTTCAATTTGATAGTCACTGTAAACTTCAAATTCTGCCATCAAATCCACTAAATCATTGAGTTTATTTGGATTCGTTTCTTCACTTAAAATTGTTGCTGTGTAATAAGGGTCAAACGCCTTTTGTATTTCTTCTGCATCATTGAAGAAATCTAAAACAAACGTGTCTTTTTTATGTGGTTTCTTGGCTCTGTTTAGACGCGATAACGTTTGGACTGCCTGAACTCCCGCTAACTTTTTATCCACGTACATGGTATGTAAAAGCGGTTCATCAAACCCAGTTTGGTATTTTTCGGCAACTATCAGAAAACGGTTTTCACTTTTCTTAAAGTTTTTAGGAATATCAGTTTTAAAGGTTTTGAAATTATTCATTCCAACTTCTGTGTAATCAACTCCTTTGTATGTTTTTGAACCCGAAAAAGCAACAACCGCTTTGTAAGGTGATTTAATTTCTTTTAGGTAAGTATCAAAAGCTTGTTTGTATTTAATTGCTGATTCAATGCTTTTGGTAACAACCATTGTTTTTGCTTCACCATTTATCAGTTGTTTTACATCTCGGTGAAAATGGTCGAGCATTATTTTTGCTTTTTCAGCAATTGCAAACTCATGACCTTCTACATAAGCTCGTAGTTTCTTTTGTGCTTGTTTGGTGTCAAATTCAGGATTGTCTTCAACTGCTTTTATGAGTTTGTAAAATGAATTATAAGTTGTGTAATTTTTTAAAACGTCATGAATAAATTCCTCTTCAATGGCTTGTTTCATGCTGTAAACATGAAAAGCATAGAATTTATGTTTTACTTCTCCATTTTCGTCAAGGTAGGTTTGGTCTGATTTTACGCCAAAGGTTTCAAGGGTTTTATTTTTTGGTGTTGCAGTAAACGCAAAGTAAGAACCGTTTTTAATCATTTTACGGCTTTCAATAAGGTCGTTTATTTTGTCCTCTAAGGTTTTTTCTTCCTTTTCTTCTTCGTCATGTTTATCGGCTAAAACGGCATTCATTTTTGAAGAAGTTTGACCGCTTTGTCCGCTGTGCGCTTCGTCAATGATGATTCCAAATTGCATGGCTGGCAAGTCTGACATTTCATCCAACAAGAAAGGGAAAGTTTGAACGGTGCATACAATTACTTTTTTACGGTTTGCAAGTGCTTCTTTTAACTGATTGGTTTTGCTTCCGCCATCGCCTGTTATATGTTCAACAATCCCACGTTTGGGTGAAAATTGTTTGATGTCTTCACTTAACTGTTTATCCAAAACAATGCGGTCGGTAATTACAATAACCGAGTCGAATAAATGATTTTCTCCTGAAGTGTCAAATAAGCCGTGAAGTTGGTGAGCCAACCAGGCTATTGATTTTGATTTTCCCGAACCAGCCGAATGTTGAATAAGGTATTTGTTTCCAGCGCCTTTGCTTTTGGCATGTGTAAGAATTTGTCGAACGGCTGTCAATTGATGATAACGTGGGAAAATCATCATCCGTTTTACTTTTTTTGTTTCCTCGTCTGTTTCTTCAACAACTTGTGCAAACTTGTCAATTATGTTGGCTAAAGAATGTTTGGTTAAAATCTCTTCCCACAAATAATGTGTTTTTAATCCGTTTGGATTTACCGGATTTCCAGCACCAAAAGGCGAAACAGGTTTTCCCTCATTCAATCCTTTATTGAAAGGTAAAAAGAATGTTTTTTTATGATTCAGATGCGTTGACATAAATACCAATTCGGTATCGGCTGCGAAATGAACCATGCAACGGGCAAAACTGAATATTTTTTCTTTTGGGTCTCGGTCGTTTTGGTATTGTCTGATTCCATTATGAACGGTTTGTCCGCTTAGTGGATTTTTTAGTTCGCAAGTAATAATGGGTAAGCCATTTAAAAAGATGGTTAAGTCTAAACGATTGGCATTATCCGAACTATAAACCAATTCTTGTGTAACCGAAAAATTATTGGCATTAAATTTTGCAAGGTCTTTTTTATTGTAATTTGATGAAGGTTGACGATAAAATAAATCGACCGTTTTATCAAAATGTTTTACCCCTTTTCTCAATACTTCAATAATACCAAGTTTGCGGAGTTTTTCATCTAAGCGAACCAGAAAAGACCGTTCGCCTTTTCGCTGAATCATTTCAAATGTTTCAGGCTGTGTTTCTTTAATAAATTCCCAAAGCTGTTTTGGATTGATGCAAAACTCCTTGTCAAAATCGTTGGAAACACTTTCACGAAACTTATTTTGCTCAACAAGTTGTTTTACAATGTGCTTTTGAAATCCTCGTTCGGATGTGTCGGTAAACTTACTCATTGGCTTTCACTTAATTTGTTGATTTATACAAAGTGTCAGGCTCTGCAACCATTCCCAATTCACCATTTTGCCTCAAATTGGCATTTATATTTTCTGGTACTTTTAATTGTCCTGTAACTATTTGGGTAATTAGGCTTTCTTGATATTCTTTTGCTTTTTCAATTTCTAATTGAGCTTTCAACTTTGCTACTTCAATTTTTTCAAAATCTGTTTTGATATTTTCACAAATGGTTCTTTGTTTCTCTGGTTCTGGGAAAAATACAGGTATTGATTTTGTTTTCTGTTGACTTAATGTACCGGCGGCGCCTCCAATTATATCTAATTCAATAATTTTCTGAATATATGATGTAGTAAATAGAAAGTACAAAAACTCACTATTTATTTTTATTTCTTTAAAAACAACTAACTGTGGATTAAGTGTAATTTTCTCATTGGTTTCAGGTATTAATGCAATTTTGCCAATGGTTGAACCAGTTTTGACAAAAATCAAATCACCAGAGAAAACCATAATCTCTGGAGATTCGTAGTATTTTTTCCACGATAAGTATGTTTTTTCGTTAAGATTAAACTTTTGAGCAAAAATATTGGAAGGACTAAGGGTTATTGCACCTTCACCTTGTGCAACAATATCCTGAACAGTATAACCTCTAAAACCTATACGTCCTTTAACTTTAGCTATATATTTTAGTTTTTTAAATAACCATCCTTTGGGAATTTCCCCAATAAATTCATTGCCAGAATTAATAAATTCAATTTCAGAATGTACACCTTTTATATGCTCATCTACTAACCTTTGTTTCTCCTCTTCCAACAACTCAATCAAGCGTTCTTTTCTGGCAATAAATTCTTGAATTTGTTTGGTTTTGCGGTCGAGGTATTCAACAATTACATTTTGAGTTTCGAGCGGTGGAAAAACACTATACATGCGTTTGAAATCGACATAACGTAAACTTAGTTGGTCGTCAACAATTCCATAAGAAAAACGCTTGCTGTAATTGGTATAAAAACCTGCACGGAACATATAATGAAAAAAGCGTTGGTTAATTTCAATTTTTGGTTTTAACACAACATAAGCAGGACTTGTTATGCCTTGATAGTTGCTATAGCCCAAAGCACCTTGCCACATGCGCATTCTATTGTAAGCAATGTCTCCAACTTTAATCAGCTTGTATTTGCTTTTATCTTCGTTACTGCTGTCTTTTTTTATATCAACATCACTTTGTCGAATTACACCTTTGCCAATTGTTACCGATAGAAGTTCTTCATTATCAAAACCTCTTTCAATGCGTTCCTGAAAAATTGCAATATTAGGAAGCAGTTGCCAACCTTGGGGCAATTGCGAAACATAATCGTACTGTATTGGCTGATAATTATTATATGGTTTTAATTTGCTCATATCAGTCGTTTACAATTTCGTTTAAAATGCCATCAGTTTCTTTTTCCAACTGAAGAATTTCTGCTGTAATTTCCTCAATACTTCGCGGCGGAATATAATTGTAAAAATACCGAGTAAACGATATTTCATAGCCTTTTACTGTTTTGCTGTAATCAATCCAAGCATCGGGTACGTGTTGTAAAACTTCACGCTCAAAAAAGGTTTCTATTTCTTGGTCTAATGGCACATTCTCGGTATCACGCAAATCGCTGTCGGCTTCATAAACAATGGTGCCGTCTTTTTCTTTTTTCTTGATTACACGTTCTGCATCTTCGTTTTTCCAGGTAATGGCATTCAAAATATTTTTTTGTGCTTTTGCATCAATGTTTAGCTTTTCTTTCTTGATGGTATTGGCAAACAATTCAGAAAACACATTAAAATCATCGTGCTGTTCCGTTCCAATTTTATTCATCAGTTTGGTAGTTTCTTTCAACACTTCCAATTGAGCTTTCCAAAATTCCTGACTCAACAAATTCTTTTTATCAGACGCTTTCAGTTTTATTTCATGTTTTTTAAGGTGAGCTTCAATTTGTGGTTTCAATTCTTTTAAATTGAAATAAACTTCCTCGCCAAATTTCTCATAAGCCCAAGTCATTTCATCCAATAAACCTTTATCGAAACGTAAGCTTGCAATGCTTTCTTTGGTGAATTGAGCCGACAAACGCAAAGGACGTTCAACGGTAATTTTATTGTAACCAAAGTATTCGTTCGGATAGATTTTTGAAATATCAGTTTCTTTAAAATCGAGATACAAATTGGTAATTTCTTCGATGTGTTTAGGTTTTAACTCACAATTTTTCTGTCCTAAATTTTTACGTAGTTTGTCGTAAAGTTCAAGTGCATTTATCAATTGTACTTTGCCTTTTCTGTGCGCTTGTTTTCGGTTGCTTACAATCCAAACATAGGTTGGAATACCTGTATTGTAGAAAATATTTTTTGGCAAAGCGATAATACATTCTAACCAATCGTTTTCAATTAAATGTTTTCTAATTTCGCTTTCGCCACCACCAGCGTCGCCAGTAAATAAGGCTGAACCATTATGAACTGTAGCAATGCGGCTGCCTAAATCGGTGTTGTGTTTCATTTTACTTACCATGTTCATCAGAAACAAAAGTTGTCCGTCCGAAATGGTTGGTAATCCTACCTGAAAACGTGAATCTTTTATATTTTCTGCTTTCTCGCCAGTTCCCTTTTTTCCTCGATTATCTACAATGGCATTTTCATCTAACTTCCATGTTTTGCCATAAGGAGGATTAGAAAGCATAAAATCGAAATTCAGGCTTGGAAAACCGTCTTTTGAAAGCGTAGAACCGAAAGCAATATTTTCCGGTTTATCGCCTTTTATCAACATGTCGGAAGTACAAATGGCAAAAGTTTCAGGATTTACCTCCTGTCCGTACAAGCTAAATCCACCTTTTCGTCCGGTTACTTCTTCTGCAAAATGTTCAGCTTCGGTAAGCATACCACCACTGCCGCAGGCAGGGTCGTAAATTAAATAAGTTCCTTTTTTTATTTGTTCTTTAACCGGTTCAAATAAAATGTGAGTCATCAGTTTTATGATTTCTCTTGGCGTAAAATGTTCTCCTGCTTCCTCGTTATTGTCCTCGTTGAATTTGCGAATCAATTCTTCAAAAACATATCCCATTCCTAAATTGGTTAGCGGAGGCATTGTTTCACCTTTTCCATTTAAGGCTTCATTTGGGCTTAGATTAACTTCTTTTGAAGAGAATTTTTCAATGAGTAAATAAGTGATTTCATTTTCTTTCATCGTTTCAAGCTGATTTCTCAGTTTGAATTTGCTAATGATTTCCTGAACGTTTGGGCTGTATCCATCCAAATAAACTTCAAGGTTACTGTCAATGTTGTCTGAATCGTTAAGCAGACTTTCAAAAGTGAATTTGGAAGTATTCCAAAACGGAAGACCAGTTACAGCTTTCAATGCAGAATGGTCATCAATTTTTTCTTTTTCCATAAACTCAACCGCTTCAAGTACTTTTTCTTTTGTCGGTACGAGCAGTGCGTCCAAACGTCTTAAAACTGTAAAAGGTAAAATAATGTCCCGGTACTTTCCCCGAACAAAAACGTCTCTCAATACATCATCTGCAATTCCCCAGATGAAACTTACTATTTGATTGTGAACTTTATTATCCATTTATATTTTGTCAATTATTTTAAAAACTTTAAAAGTACGGAAAACCTTTCCATTGGCACCGCGCGAAAGCAAAAAACAGCTCTTTTGCAAACTTTGGTAGTGGGTCGGCTTGTGCGGTTTGCAAATGTGCTGTTTGTGCGGTGGATGTTCATTATTTGGTTTTTCTTTCTTTGTCTTTTAGTAGCAAATTGTCTGTCCGTTTTTCTGTCTTTTTACACTTGGCGGTAACGGTTGGTGTAAGTTGCGGAGCGGATTTCGGTGAGCGTCAGCGTCCGGTAGGACGTGACGTTCATGCGAGAATCCGCGGCTCGAAAACCACCAACCCCGCTCTGAAATTTACACATTGTTACAAACTGTTTTTTTCTTTTAATCAATTTTTTAATCAAAACTTCTGATTTTATTTGAGGGTGAAATGTCAAGTTTTAGGTTTGTCAAAAATCTTGGTTTTTATTTTACCAACTTTAAAAATCAGTTTTCTGGTTTTGGTTTTTATAGTAGCACAATTTATCAAACTTTTTTTACTTGACATAAAAATAAAAGGTTTTTGTCTTCTCGTTTTTCCATTTTAAAATCCAAAAAAAAAATCTTTTTTCTATTTCTGCTTAAATCAGGGAAGAACCTTTATTAAAAACTACCGCCAAAAAGCCTAAACAAAATCCGAAGGATTTTATTTTAATTGCTAAAAATTTTCAATTCAACGAGTCAATTTCAATTATGGTTGTTTTTTATTTCTGTTTTAACCCCCAAAAAATTTCTTTTTTTGCCTGGTCAAATTATGTTGAAAATTCAATTTGAAAAACTGCCAAAGAAACTTCAACAAAATCCAAGGGATTTTACAATAATCTTTTTTCTGTCGACAATTTTTGTTGTTTTAATCCCCAACATTAAAATCAATTTTCATGGCGCGGTTAAAATTGGGCACTGATTTTCATTTTAACTTGCGCCGTAAAAACCTAATCAAAATCCAACGGATTTTTTATTTAAAAATCTTTTTCCAGACTGAAAATCTAACTTTTTAAAAATCAAAAATTAATGTAAAATCCAATTTTTAAAATTTCTTTTTTCAAAAAATCTTTAAAATAGCACCGTGTTTTTTATGTTAATGAACTCTTTTAATTTTTCTTTTTTATCAACTTTTTACTGAACTAAAATTCAATTTTGAAATGAGATATTTTCTTAGGAATATTTCTTTTTTCAAAATTGTTTGTAACGATGAGTGCATGTTGCGTTGCGGATTTCGGAGCGCGTTCATGTCCGGTAGGACTGAACGATGATGCGAGAGCCGCAGTTGGCGCACCACCAAACCCCGCTATGCAATATGGCACTGTGTTAGCGTTTCGTTGTTTTTGTGATAATACTATTCCAGCTAGTCAATTAGAATTTAGATGCCCACTTCGTTCTTCTTTTTTTTGATATTTATAAAAGTAGTTTTGCCTCCAAAATGAAATAGCATTGCTCTTTGCATCACTTATACTTTGTCCAAAACCGGCTGCATAAACTTTTACTTTATAGTCCTTTGTTAGTCGGTAAACAGAATAGAACTTATCCCCAATTTCGCTTATAAAAACATGTTGAAATTCTACGGAAGAGGGTAATTGGCTCAAAATCGTTTTATATACCTCATCAGAGGTTCCATACTTTTCTGTTTGAATATATTTAACAATTCCATTTTGAACGTAAGATGTTATGACTCCTCTTTTACCTTTTCTATCCTTTTCTTCAACAAATTTTCCAATATCATTGCGTGAATGATGTTCGTGTTTACTGTTATGGTAAACATTATCCTCTGATGGATGTCGGTCATAATTTAATGAGAAGTTATAAACAAAAAGACCAGAGTTATTTGTTCTTCCATAGCCACTTGAAGAATCTTTTAAATATTTGAATTCACCACGCAGCATTTTGGGTATCACATCAGAATCACTCATATTTTTAGGATTCATCAATATACCTTGTCTGCGATAATCTTCATCATCTGGTAGTAATCCAAATTGTTTTTGTTTTGATTCAGATATAAAATCCCATTGGCTTCCAAGTTGTTTTGACCAACCCGAATAGTTATCCTTATATGCTTTTACTAGCATGTCACTAGCAAAGTATTTTATATTCTTAACAAGAATAATTGCACGACCATGAGAATCTGTTTTTACAATAGAAACTCGACTTCTCTCATCTAAAAGCTCGATTGTAACACCAGGCAAAGGTCTTCCATTGTATTCATCTTCAATCTCAAAAACCATTGCCCATTCAGTAGCTAAATCACTATTTCCAATATTCTTATGGGCAAATTGAGCATTTGTAATTACAAATAACGACAAAAATAAATTTAATAATACTGACTTTTTCATGATAGTATTTTGGCTTTACTACAATTAGTATTACAGAGAGACTGAGGCTTAGTAGTTAATTTAACTAATACTTCTGACAATCCTTTTCCCATTTTTGAAAATAATATTCTTCACTCATGATGTTACTTTCAGGCGGCAGTAATAAACGTGCTTCAAGTCTTTTTCTATAGCTATTTAAAATATGCAAATAGTTTTTTTCCTCCATTTTTGATATTCTAAATTCATCTGAATATGAATAAGTATCATGGTGGATATCTATCAACGTTAAATCACCAACTAAAAATGTGTGTACATATCTATTTCGGAATAGACCATTCTTATTGTTCCAGCGAACGACTGCTTCTTGAAGCTTATTGGTGTTAACAAATTGATATATAGTAATAAAAATTTGTAACCCATGTCCTTCTCCATCAAAATTCATTTGATATGTTTTAGATTCATAATTTGTTAGTCCAATTTTCTTCAATATTTGTTCACTGTCAGAAGTAGATATTCCGGAACAAGCTGACCCCCTTCCAAGGCAGGAAAAATAGGCGTATTTTTTCATGACATTCCGGCGGATGCTGACCCCTTTCCGGGAAGAAAGAGGTTAAATTTTGCCCTGATTTGCAAAAAACCGGAGCATACTGACCCCCTGCCTCGGCTTTTTGCCAACAGAACCGGAGCATGTTGACCCCTTGGGACAGTTTCCGGGCAGAAAAACGGAGCATGCTGACCCCTCAGATTTTAGGTTTTGGTTAATTGGTGGTTTTAACTGCTAAAAAATAGATATGGCCGGAAAACCTAAAAGAATGAGTCAGGTAAAACAAATATTACAACTGTACAAGCAAGGCTATAAAATAAAGCCTATTGCGAAGAATTTAAGCATCAGCAAAAACACCGTAAAAAGTTATCTTGAAAAATACCGAAGTTCAAAACTAAGCCTTGATACCTTGCTGAAAATGGAAGACCATGATTTGGAAAAAGTCTTTCATCCTGGCAACCCGGCTTATAAGGACGACCGGTTTGACATCCTCACAGATAACCTTGACTACTACACCAAAGAGCTGAAACGAGAAGGTGTTACCCGTAAGTTATTGTGGGAAGAATACCGGATGTCCTATCCAGCCGGTTATAGTTTAAGCCAGTTTAGTTTCCATTTATCACAGCACCTGCTGACCAAAAGGCCATCGTTGGTGTTAAAACACGAGCCGGGGGAAAAACTGTTTGTTGACTTTGCGGGCAAAAAGCTATCGTACATCGACCGCGAAACCGGGGAAATAATCGAATGCCAGGTTTTTGTAGCCTGCTTGCCGTACTCCGACTATGGCTTTTGCGTGGCTGTCCCAAGCCAGTCGACCGATGATTTTATACATGCCCTTACGCTATGTTTAGAAAGCCTGGGCGGGGCACCCAAAGCTTTGGTGCCGGACAACCTAAAAGCCGCTGTAACAAAAGCCAACCGGTACGAGCCCACAATAAACCGGGCACTGGAAGATTTTGCCAACCACTATAATATGGCAGTAGTCCCTGCCCGTGCGCGAAAACCGCAGGACAAGGCTTTGGTCGAGAACCAGGTGAAACTAATTTACAACCGGGTTTACGCACGAATACGCAACCAGCAATTTTTTTCGCTCGGAGACCTGAATGCTGCCATAACAGAACATACGGCAAAGCATAACCAAACCCGCATGCAGAAACGGGATTACTGCCGACAGGAACACTTCCTGTCAAATGAAAAACACCTGCTGCAACCCCTGCCCGAAACGGCCTTTGAAATAAAGTACTACAAAGAATACAAACTGGCACAGAATAACCATATTTACCTGGGACAGGACAAGCATTATTACAGTGCCCCATACCAGCATATCGGCAAAAAACTTAAAGTCGTTTACACAAGGTCTGTTGTCCGCATTTTTTCCGGTAACGACATGGTTGCCGTCCATAAACGGAGCTTTGTAAAAGGTGGTTATACTACCGACAAAAACCACCTGTGCTCCACCCATCAGCATTACCTGAACCGGAGCCCTGAATACTACCGGAACAAGGCATCTAAACTCTCCGGGGCCCTGGCCCGCCTGGTTGAGTTGATGTTTACACAAAACCGATACCCGGAACACCTGTACCGTGGGTGCGACGGCTTGTTTAGCCTCTGGCGCAACACTCCCGCGGAAACCTTTGACAAAGCCTGCCAGATAGCCATCGAACACCAAAACTACAGCTATAGGTTTGTACAAAACATCATAAAAAATAAAATGACAGAAACCGAAGAAGAAAAACCCGGCAAAGCCCTGCCGGAACACAACAACATAAGGGGCAAAGAATATTACAACAATCAATTACCATTTAAAATTTTAGTAAATGAACAACATTGAGAACCAATTAGCAGAGCTGCGCTTACATGGAATTAAAAGCAGCTGGAAAGCGTTGACCGAAACAAAACGCATGAGTGAACTAACATTACCCGAAGGCCTTGAAATACTGCTGCAGGCAGAGATACAGGACCGGGAAAACCGTCGCTTCGACAGGCTCCGGAAAGCGGCAATGTTCCGCTACCAGGCTTCTGTCGAAGAATTGAATTATGACGCCTCAAGGGGGCTTGATAAAGGCCTGGTATCGACCCTTGCAACAGGAAGTTATATTGCAAAAGGCGAATCAGTTCTAATAACCGGTGCCACCGGGTGCGGTAAAAGTTTTGTCAGTTCGGCACTGGGGCACCACGCCTGTGCACAAGGATATAAAGTAATGTATTTTAATGTCCAGAAACTTTTACAACGCACTAAAATGGCACGCCTGGAAGGAACAATACACCAGCTTTTGCAGAAAATATCAAAAACTAATTTGCTGATACTTGATGATTTTGGGCTAACGCACCTGGAAAAACAACATCAACTTGATTTAATGGAAATTATTGAAGACAGGCATGCCAGGTCAGCAACAATAATTGTAAGCCAACTGCCTGTAGCAAGCTGGTTTGACGTGATTGGCGAAGCAACAATTGCCGATGCAATTTTAGACCGTTTGGTACATACGTCATACCGGATTGAATTGAAAGGAGAAAGTTTAAGAAGAAAAATGTAATTTTGTCATATATCGGTCATTCCGAAACCTAAAATAACAGGGGGTCAATATCACCGGAATGAGGGGTCAACATCACCGGAATATCAAAGAAGCAAGTGTTATTTTTCGCTCAACCAAATTTCTGGTTTCATTGCTATTAAATCTGTATTGTGTAATATCTGTTGAACTTTTCAAAAAATCATCTAAAGACTGTGATTGGACGCTTAGTGGGTAAACAACAAAAGCCATTGATACTAAAAATGCTTTTAGTATAAGCCTTTTTAGGGAAAGTTTGATTAACATACCGTTTTTCAATTGTCTTTTTAGGTTTTTCATAGTAAATAGTTTTGTAAGTGTTGTTATTTTAAAAGTGTATAATTTATAAATGGATTTTACTCGTAGTTTTTACAATGAACGCTAACGGCCGTGTGCGAGTGTAGTGCGGGATTTTGAAACTGTGACCACCCAAATCTGCCACTGAGCCAAGCCGGCTTTTTTATTAAACATATTTTTAAGACCGACATCCGTCCAAGACGGATTGGCGGTAGTTGTACAGTGCGAAAACGCCCGAACATTTCGCCCGCCCGCATTACATTTGCACATTGTTAACGCCTGGTTTTTATTATTCATCGTCTGTTTGTTAACAATATAAAAGTATCATTTTTTGAGCGAAAGTTTTAAAATAACCACTTCGCTTTTTTAAATTTTTCTTCAACCCCCCAAAATCAAAGTTGCTTGTGGGCCAGCAGGTAACCATCGGGGATTAACCCCGCTGGCACGTGAGCTTTACCATTCCTGACTTATGCCGCTGGCAGAAAACTTGCGTGCATTAAATTTTCCTGCCAATTTTTTAATTCCAGACTAATTACAGAAAAGCCAAAAATCAAACTGCCTAAATAACCACCGCCTGTTCCTAAAAATGCTCTGGACAGTCAGGCTGCAAAGTAGTTTGGCAAAGTATCAAATCCCAAAAATTGGCAAAAAGCACCAAACTTTATTTGCAAGTTTTGTGACAGCAATTTCGAGGCGAGCAAAAAAAACAAAGAACGAACGATTCAGATAACCACCAATTTATTCTTCCAAACTTGGCGTTAACGGTTGGTGCATGTTGCTGTAGCGGATTTCGGAGCGCGTTCACGTCCGGTAGGACTGAACGGTGATGCGAGAGCCGCGGCTGGCACACCACCAAACCCTGCTATGCAATATGGCACTGTGTTAGCAAACGTTTTTTATTCATTCTATTTGTTCTAAAGTTAATCCAAAATCATATTTATCCTTAACTGCTTTAAAAATTTGAATTCCTGCTCCAAAATTGTTTCTTCCAAGCTTTACAATTTTATTAGTTTGTTCTTTATTAGAACAGCAACCAATAATTAATTGACTAATAGTTTCTTTCCTGAACTTTACAATTCGTTTCTCAATATGGTTTTTGCTAATTCTCCATTCCATTTCATAACTCCATAAATCCGATTTACTAAAGAACTTTTTATGAAATTGTTCTGTAGATTCATCGACTCCTGAAATCGTAGGGTATTGTGTTTGATAAACAATTGGTTCTATATAATCAAAGTCATAATCGTTAAATAATGAGTCTGTCTCTAAACCAACTACAAATCCTGTATGATTATTTGAGTAATGTGACCACATTAATATATTATCGGGAATTGATGATAAAGAAAGAAGACCAATGACTGAATCCCATTTTTTTTGTTGCTCTGGTCTTTCACTGGCTAATTTATCAGGATGCCAAAGTGTTTTCTCATCAGTTATCTTTTTTGCATATTCTCTAACTAATCTTTGGTCTTTGTCTTTATGTACAGTATTTATAAGTTTTAGATTTTGCTCAAAACATTGTTCATATGTCATTAAATCCCAGCGAATCGGAATATTTCCATCAAATGGGTCATTGAATTCAGATGGTTTAGGAAAATAGATTTCTTGTCGTGTTAATAATTTACGATGAAATTTATTAGACCAATCCCTATACTTATAAAGAGTTTTGGGTAATTCAATATCTGTAATTCTTCTTGTCATTTATGGTTATTCTCGGACTTTAAAATGTTTGCTAACGGTTGGTACATGTTGTCGGGGTGGATTTCGGAGAGTGTTCCTGTCCGAAGGACACGGAACTGCGATGCGAGAATCCGCAGTTGGCGAACCACCAAACCCCGCCCTGCAATATGTACCGTGTTAGCCATAGTTTTTTTTTATTTTGTCACGATAAATTCTTTATAAAACTTAAATCTTTCAAGTTCTCCATTGGAATTAGGTATCTGAACTACTCCTTTGAATCCATGTTTTCCGAGTTTATTAATTTTCTCTCTGTAAATACCTTTACCGTCAATAGCATCAACATAAAATGTTCTTTTATTGTCTGGTCTTATTGCATTTAGCAGACTGTCTGGCTGAGAAAAGTCTGTAACTATTATAGATGGATAAATTGTTGTGTCTTCGGCTGCAAGAATTATATTGGCTTGATAAATATCGCCAACTTTAATATTGTCCGAAGAATCTACGACAACTACACTTAGTTTATTGAATTTATAATAATCAGCCTCAATTCTGTTAAATAAATAACTTACAAGTTCATTCTCTAAGTTGAGAAGGTCTAATCTTGTTATTTTTTTATTGTCTAATGATTTGAATGTTTTGAATTGATTAGGAATAATAATTTCATTGATGTATTCAGAATTAAAGTATGAAATTGATTTTATCGATTCATCCAAATTTATTAACCCATCATTAATTGCTTTCAAATTTCCTTGGTCAACAAAATGCAATAATGTGTCAAAGGTCGTGTCTAAAAAAGAAGCGACCTCAAAATATGGTTTAGCCATTCCAGGATTTAATAGGTATTTTTCCTGAATCTTTGAAAGATTATACAGAATCTTTTCATTAACAATCTCTGATTCATTTTGAAAGTACTGATTCTCTTTATTCCCACACGAATAGAAGATTGTTAATCCGATTATCAATATTAAAATATGCTTTTTCATGTTTGCTCTTTCAAAATTATGGCTAACGGTGGTGGTATGAGGTCGTGGCTGTCGGACGAGAGTCTGACCAGTCCGACCGAAACTGAGGTTGGGACGAGATTCGACTTGTCGAATCTGCACAAACCCAGCCATGCCTTATACCACGTGTTAGCCACTGATATTTTTAATTTTCCAAATGAAATAACTCGGGTTCTCTTCTAGTTCTGAGTTTTCTTTCATTTTCTGTATACTTTCTGCGACCATGCCAGCGATACCTCCTGCTAATCCTGTAATTGGAACAACACTTGATAATCCCAGCAGTCCGACAATATTTACTCCTGCCAAACCAATACATGCTCCAACTTGCCTGAGAGTCCTCATTTTTTGTATTTTTTTCAGTTTGACTTCCAGCTTGTCCAAATTATCATCGATTTTATTTCTTTGTATATATTTTATTTCTCTCAAAAAATCTTCTGTCCCAAATTTTGATTTTATTTCCTGAACAGAATCTAATATATTATTACGAAACAGCTTGAAGCTATCATAATTATCATTCTTTATTTCATTCAAAGTAGCAATATCAACATTGTCTAAAGTTGGAAGATTGAGCATTAATAGCGAAGCAAAAGATTTTTCGTTCAGCCAATCATAGTCCTTGTAAAAGAGAGGTTGAGTGTCATATAATGAGGGCATATTTACTCCCTGTTTTAGAAATTCTTGTTCTACCTCAATAGGCGGAATAAATGGTGCATAAACAATCTGTCCAGTTTGTAAATACTGTTTACCACTTCCTAACATCCAATCATAAGATTCGCTAGGGAAATAGGAGTTAAATTTGACCGCTAAAGGAACTTCGTTCCCGTCGTTTAGTTTAATTTTTGATGAAGTCCACATTCCTGCTTGCGGAGGGGGAATATGAATTGGAGGTATTCTTTTCCCCTCAAGTTCTTCATATTTCTTATCATAAATATTTGTTTCTGGAAGCTGTATTAACTCAAATTCATCTTGCGTTCTCTTTTTTATGTCCCTTAAAACAAGTGTGTCAGCAAATAAAAAAAGCTTTTTACTATACTTTTCAAAATCTTTAAAGTTTTCCACGTTGAGCAATAATTTTATACCATCGCTATACTTTAAAGCACATGACAGAGCTAAAAAGTTGTGTCTATACCATTGGTCAATTAAGCCTTTCTTCTCTGTATCGTGTAAATTTGAGAAGTCCAATAAATCTTTATGTAATTCAGCAAGTATGCTCATTCTTTTTAATATTTGTGGCTAACGGTCACTTGTAAGTTGTCGTTGCGGATTTCGGAGCTCGTTCCTGTCCGGTAGGACTGAACGATGTTGCGAGAATCCAGCGAACGACACACCACGAACCCCGCAATGCAATTTACAATTTGTTATGGGGCGTAATTTATTCATTCTTAATCTTTTCCTTTAAATATTTTATTGATATCCCAGCAAAATCAAGAAAGAATTCCGCATCTTCTTTTGTTATATTTTGGGCTTCGGTCCCTCCATGTCTTACGAAGTCTTTATTACTAACAAGTCCATACATTTGACTTATTAAACGTTGAATATCAGAATCTATATTTGCACTTTTAATGGTCTTTCCAAGTGTTTCTCCTGGTTTACTAAGTAATATTTGCAAAGCACTTTCAATAGAGTTTGTTGCTTCTTTTATTGAGTTTTCATAATCTGGTTCTTTTGCAAGTAGAAAATTTTTAGCTTTTAGCCATTGTCTTTTTATTGGAAGCAAATTGTCTGTAAGTTCATCATTGGTTTTTTTCCATTGTTTTGGTTCTGGGATTTGATGAATTTTTCGTTCAATATCAATTATAATATCACTGTAAATTTCATTAACATAAGCTCTTCTTTCGGCGTATGTAGTAAATTTCAATTTGCAGAATCCCCAAAATTCTTCTAAAGTTCTAAATTGATTTGGATTTTGATATCCTAATTCTTCAAGATTAATAAGAGTTTCAATAAAGAGTTTTTTATATTCTTTGGGTTGATTATCGTCCCTACCGTTAGTCACAAATGCAACCATTAATCCTTGTAATCTTTCAATATTATTGATTGTTTTTTTTAGCATAAAATTTAAAGTTTTCTTGTCATCGAATTGTAAGTTCTTATTTCCAAGTTGGGTTTGGTAAGCCGATTCCAAGCAGCTTTGAAATTTTGTTTTAAAACGTTCGATTCAAATTCTTCTTCAGTCCCAATAATTAACATTCCCGAGGGTTCCCTAAAATCTTTCAATTGAAAACTATCTCTTAAATGGGACTGGTATTTTCGGCAATAATCGATATACTCAATTAATTGTGAAATACCTTTGTTTCCCTCATTTGTAAAATATACTTCACTTTGACTGTTGGTCTTTAAAAGTTTTGCATCTGCTCCTTTTAACTCAATAACCCACCACTGAAAACCATCTGAATTCTTTCCGCCAACAATAAAATCAGGAATTAATCCTCTTTCATTTCCAATTCTTGTTTTGATTTGCTGCTTCGGAATTACCCACAAACCGTGATTGCCAGTAAAATCGAGTAAAGTTTCAAATAATTCAGGATTGTCACATAAGAAATTATCAATTTTACTTTCTCCAGATTTATCATTTATAAGCTTAATAAATTCGTCTTTTGCTCCCTTTTTAGTAAAGATTTTGTGCGTAAAATATTCCTTTAAAGGATAATCAGCAGGATGAATAATTTCATCTTTTGATTTTGGTCTTTCAGTTATTTTTGTAGGTAGTTTCATTCTTTTTTCATTATGTCTAGTCCTAAAATACGGCTACAGGTTAAACATTAATTTATGCTCTATTAAAAAACACCATATTTGGTATTTTATATCCTAAAGATACATGAAGCCTTTTATTATTATAAATTTTAATAGCACTTTTTGTTGCCCGTTTCGCATGCAAGGTTGAAAAGAAACATTGGTCAAGATAGAATTCATCTTTTAAAATTCCGTTAACCCTTTCGGCCACAGCATTTTCATAACAATGGTTTTCTTCTGTCATGCTGATTTTAATTCCACGTTTTTTAAGTTCGTTTACATACATATGGCTGCAATATTGCACCCCTCTGTCGGAGTGATGTATAAGACCGGCCGCTGGCCGGGCATGCCACAGGGCCTTTTGGAGGGCCCGTTGGCAGCCCGCCAGCTCCAGCGAATCGCTGAGGTCATGTCCGATAATTTTCCGTGAATACAAGTCGGTAATCAGCGCTAAATAACAAAAGCCTTTTACGGTTCTGATGTAGGTAATGTCGGATACCCAAACCTGGTTTGGCTTTGTGATTTCAAGCTCTTTTATCAGGTTATTGTATTTATGGAAATGGTGGTATGAATTGGTTGTTTTTGCAAACGCCCTTTTCCTTTTCACTAACATGTTATTCTCACGGAGAATATTAAACAAAGAGTCCCTTCCAATCTTGAGATTTGCGTCACAAAAGTCTTTGTACAGCGCGGAGTGAAGCTTTCTTGTGCCAACTCTGGGTTGCTCTTTCCGTTCTTCTTTCACAAGCTGTATTACCTGCGATTCAACAGATTTATAGTGTTCCCATCGTTTTTGGTATTTATAGAATGCGTCGCGTTTAAGGTGGAAGCAGGCACATACTTCCGACATGCTTGCTATACCAGTTTGTTTCGTTTTTGAGGTAGCGTTCATCAGGGCTTGATGTTTAAGTTTTTTTTTAGTTCTTCCACACTTTTGTACCCCAGGTTCTCTGCTGCCACCTCCAGATAAGAATCCAGAACGAGCTTGTCTAAATCCTTCTTAATCAACAGTTCTTTCAACTGTTCAACTTCTTTCTGTAAAGCTTTTAACCGGCTGATTTCATCTTTAGTTTCTACCATAATACGCGTATTCATTAAGTCTTTGCGGTCGTACTTTCGTACCCATTCATTGATTGTACTTGACTGAATCCCGTAAATCCGGGATAATTGTCTTTTTGAATATTTACCCGTACTAAGTTCGGCTAAAATTTTGAGTTTGAAACTCTCGCTGTAACGCCTGGTTACTCCATCATTTTTATACATATCTACTTTTTTAGTGTAGACATATTTTAGGACGGGTCATTATGCCCCATAACGGCCGTGTGCGAGTGTAGTGCGGGATTTTGAAACTGTGACCACCCAAATCTGCCACTGAGCCAAGCCGGCTTTTTTATTAAACATATTTTTAAGACCGACATCCGTCCAAGACGGATTGGCGGTAGTTGTACAGTGCGAAAACGCCCGAACATTTCGCCCGCCCGCATTACATTTGCACATTGTTAACGCCTGGTTTTTATTATTCATCGTCTGTTTGTTAACAATATAAAAGTATCATTTTTTGAGCGAAAGTTTTAAAATAACCACTTCGCTTTTTTAAATTTTTCTTCAACCCCCCAAAATCAAAGTTGCTTGTGGGCCAGCAGGTAACCATCGGGGATTAACCCCGCTGGCACGTGAGCTTTACCATTCCTGACTTATGCCGCTGGCAGAAAACTTGCGTGCATTAAATTTTCCTGCCAATTTTTTAATTCCAGACTAATTACAGAAAAGCCAAAAATCAAACTGCCTAAATAACCACCGCCTGTTCCTAAAAATGCTCTGGACAGTCAGGCTGCAAAGTAGTTTGGCAAAGTATCAAATCCCAAAAATTGGCAAAAAGCACCAAACTTTATTTGCAAGTTTTGTGACAGCAATTTCGAGGCGAGCAAAAAAAACAAAGAACGAACGATTCAGATAACCACCAATTTATTCTTCCAAACTTGGCGTTAACGGTTGGTACATGTTGTCGGGGCGGATTTCGGAGAGCGTTCCTTTCCGAAGGACACGGAACTGCGATGCGAGAATCCGCAGTTGGCGTACCACCGAACCCCGCCCTGCAATATGTACTGTGTTAGCACCCTGTGCTTTATTTATTTTCAATTTTTTTTATCATTTCTGTCGTCAATTCTAAAATTCTCAGTGGATATTTATCCCGAATTTCTCTTTGCTCCTCAAAACTAAGCCAGTCATATTTTTGCGAATAATTCCATTGTGAATATTCTTCCCTTAATTCATGTATAGCTTCTGTTGATTTTGATAATACAGTAAAATAATCAGAGAAAGTTATACTGTCATTGATATTATATTTGATAAAATAGTCTGGATTATTTTTAATCAATTGCTTTATTGTCGATTTTAACTTGGCAATTTCAACTGTTTTTTCGTTAATCGTAATTATGCCATTTACGCTTTGTTTAATTTGAATAATATTGGGCGTTTCATTTATTTCCTTTTCAATTTCATTCAGTTTAGTCATATCTGAATACCAATTAGATATTCTTGTCGGGAATGATACATCTGGATAATACTTTGTGTCAAAGTCGGCATTGGATGGAATTACAGCATATGAAATGCGATAAATGCCCGAATTAGATAGTTCCGTTTTTAATTTATTTATAAAATCCATTTTAACATCACAATTAATGTAAAGACGATAAACCATAAAAGGAATCTCAAACTCGTCTCTCATTGATTGCCAATCACGAATTTTGAAATGCAAACTGTCTAATGGAATTTCTTTATTGTCAGCTACCATAATTGGTTTTGAACTTACCTTGTCATCTTTAGAAAAGACAACATTAATATCCTCAATTAAGGAAAGTTTTTCTGGCCTTTCATAAATTGCTGAAAACGGAAGGTCGAGTTTATATCGATAATGAATGTTTTTACTGAGAATACTTTTATTAATGACGTTATAATTTATCAGGTTTATCTTTGATAAGCCGAATGAAAGAACTGAAACAAATATTATTGAAACAAACAACCACTTTAAACTTTTGCGAATGTAAGTTGACCTTATTGTATTCCAGGTCTGAAAGAATAGTGTGATTATAATAAGAATAAATACATAGTTATAGTCAGGATAGAGGCTGAAAACATGCCAGCTTCCGTGAAATGTGAATCCGAAAAAGAGTCCAAAAACCACCGCCAATTTTGAAAACCAACTTAAAAAATACCAGTTTAAAAATCTTTGGTCGTTTACAATTGCTGTCTTTCTGTGATTACGAATCCCAAATATCTTCTTAGGTTGGTCAAACCAGAAAACGAAGCAAACTGATTGTCCAATGATAACTGATAAAAAAGCAAAGAATAGATTGTAAAAGTTTACCTCTTTGTCTGTTAGAACCCACAAATCATATTTTTCGGTAACGGAAAGAATTCTAAATGATTCTCTCATGATATAAAGGAATGAGTAAAAGGAGAATGAATAAAGCAATCCCAAAATTCCTCCAACTATCAGTCTGAATCTTGATAGTTTTAAGAAATCGGGTTCTTTATGTAAAAAGTTTTTACTCAGTGTCATTTTGGTTTTTTTTCAGCATGGGTGCTAACGGTGAGTGTATGCGTAGTGGCGGACTTCGGAGCTTTTTGCTATCAAACCGAGATGGTGTTGATGCGAGACACAAACCTTGATATTTGCTACTTTCCCCGCCATTACGTATGACACATTGTTATGGGCTGGGCTTTAGTAGTACTCATTTTCAAGTTTTCTTTGAGCACTTCTTTCAATCTTAGCCTTTTGTTTTTTAAAGTGTTCATAAATCTTTAATCCATATTGTTTTGTCTCTCCAGATAAGTTTAATTCTGAAAATTCCTTTTCTTCTTGTTTAATCAAATAATTAATAAACATATCCACACGACTTAAACGAAGATTAATCCTATCCATAAAGTTGCCAGAAAAATATAAGTCAAGCTCTCTTGATGCATCTCTAACAAACCTGTGATGAATATCTTCATCATAAATACCGCAATCAAGTGAAACCAAATCTAAATATGTGAAATCTAAACATAGTTTCTCAATAAAGTATTTCCCAAAGGCTGTAATCCTAATCTGGTCAACCGTTTCATTATACTCTTCTAATCGATTGCTTGATTCAATCAAACCCCGTGACAAATAGATGTCCAAATGTTTTTCGGCATCCTCCTTTAAATTAAAGTCATTATCAAACTTTTGAACAAGATATTTTGCGTCCAAGAATCCACCTGAAGGTTTGTCGTTACTTTTACTATTCAACATTTCCAACAATCTTAATCCTGAAAAATGAGAACTATTCGATTCATTTCTAATTTGAAATACGTTCGGAACTTTACTTAATCTTTCGTCATAAAAGAATCTATCAGGAATCATCATTGGTTTTATAACTTGATGAATCTGAAATTTCCAGTCGGGATGTGGAGCCATCTCATTAATGTTTGTGTAACCTGATGTGATAAATCCTTTGAAGAAATCCAGTGCCATCCTTACATCTCCATGGGTACTGTATCTAAGAAAAGTACTTAAAGCAGAACGTCTGCGCCTTATTTCGTTCTTGCATATTTCAAGAAAAGATATTATTGTATTTAGCTCATTAACATTCTTAATATTAAAATCAGTTTCTAAATCAGGTGTCCCTTTTAGAATATCAAGAATGTAATAGATACGTTTAACTAATACATCGGGAATAACAGGTGAAGTTAGATGATAACCAGGTGGATTGTAAGCATCTAAAACTCCTTTTGTTTTAACCCTATAAAAACGCTCTTCGCGCATGGAAATGATTACCAAGCAACCTAATTTTTTTGCAATCTCTGTAGCGGTCAAGAAACATACATCTTGCAGGTTCGGTGGGAATTGGTCTAAGTTGTCAAGAATGATTATTAATCCTTTTCCCTTAGTTTTTAAGCTAAAACTTAATCTTTCGCAGGTGTATTTAACATCATCCTTTTGCTTAATAATAAAATCATTTACTAACCGCTGATAGTCCAAACTATCTTCTGAAAGACCTTCTAAGAACTGCTTTTTAAACAATTCGAATTTATCAGAGTATAACTCAAGTAACTCCTTTTTACCTTGCTCAAGTATCTTTTTTGTATCAATTGACTCTAGTACTTTTCCCCAAATATCTTTTGTTAATCCTTCCGCCTCTTGCGCTGAATTTAATAAATCAACAAGCGAAAGCTGAGCATACATTTCTATTTCAGCTGGTTTTATGTAGTAAAAGAAACGCTTTAAAAAAGTTGATTTTCCAGAACCTCGACCACCAAACAAAATCATCACATTATCAAGGTTTTCTTTCTTGATTATCTCTTGAATCTTATATGCAAATGCACCACCTTTCTTATCATCTGAAAAATCTCGAACACCTTGATTCTTGAAAAATGGAGTTAAGGAATCAAAAACAAAACCTTGTACGTTCTTTTGCAAATCATCATAATGCCCCTTATTGGTCACATAACACTTAGTCATGAAATCATTATCATCAATTGGAATGACACCAAGATATTTTCTACTTAATGATGATAAAATATGAGCATATTTATTACTATTTACAGGTGTATTATATGTAATTATTGAATTTTTAGGGTAAAATAATTCATCGTTACCTGTTCTAACATAACCAATATTTTTTCTTAATGAGTTTTGGTTGATGATACTTTCATATCCGAATAAATTCTTTGCACTAGTATAATCATCCTTAAAAAAGTTCAAATTCCTTATCACAAAGGCTGGTAATTTCTTCCAAGGTTTGTTTTGTGGATTTACATAAAAGAATATCCATTCATGACCATTAGAAATAGCACCATAACTACAACCTAAATCTTCACAATATTCTTTTACCTGTAGCATTGCACTTTTGATATTTGAATCGGACAATAACTTTTCTACAGTGATTTTTTGAAAATTATTTTTTGAATTTGGTGTTTCAGGTAATTCAAAATAGATAGTATCTTTTTTAGCCTCAATTATTAGTGCAGGTGTATTGTTTTTTCTTTTTAGAACGTAATCAGCTCGATTACCATCAACATACTTTTCACAAGAAACTGAATCTAATGGCCATGCTAGAATATCTCTCAAAATTGTATCAATAATCTTGAATCTAACATCAGCTTCATTTAAGTTTCTGTCCTTTGCTATTTTTAATACTTCATCTATTTTCTCCATAGTTTAATTTTATGTAGGGTGTTTCTCTTGCCTTGCCCATAACGGATGGGTATATGCAAATGTGGGCGATTGCGGGGTTCAAATCTATCAAACCGTTACAATGTTGAAGCGGGCTACTGCCCTTGATATTAGCACAAACCCGCCCATTTTGTATATACCGTGTTACCTGCTGGGCTTTGTTACACATCTGTTTTTAAAAAGAAGTTATCCAATTCCTCTTTCAGTTTTTTATTATCCATATCTCTTGCAATTTGTCTCATATCTTCGGCTTGTTTATATACAACTTTGTACTTCTGAACGGAATTTGAAAACTTTTCTAATCTATCCAAAGCTGTTTTAGTAAATCCACTTGTAGACCAGAACTCAAATTCAAGTTGCTTTTTTTTGAATGTTTCTTGTTTGTCAAACCAGATTTTAAATGCTGGAATTTTTATATTAATCCATTTATCAATCACGTCTATATCAATTTTCGATTTTATTGCTTTACACTCCGCAATCACAATTCTATCATTGTAAATAGCCAAAACATCCATCTCATGTCTCGCATTATTCTCAATAATTTCTCTTCCTAAATCAATACTTTGACAATTTATAGAGTGAATATGTCCGACCATATATTCAAATAAAGTTCCTCGAATATTATTGACCAATCCTTCATTGTATTTTTTTAATTGTTTAATTAAATCGAGATATTTATCAGGACTCTTTTTTAAACTTGCTCCTGCATTAGTCAAAATAGAAACAAGCTCTTTTAATGTCTCTGCATATTTTTGTCCAAATAACTCTTTAATAAATCCAATTACAACACCTTTTTGTTTTAATAAACCTAAGGCTTCTTTATCCAAATCATCAACGATAAGAAAAGGCATAATTCTCGGAGCATTGGCAAAGCTTTGAATACTCTTTAGTTTTTCAATGAAAAAGCTAACATCGTCTTTATAAATTGAAGTACCCAATAAAATATCTGCCAATAAAAAACCTGGGGAACCATTCTGAAATAATCCAGTTACAGCAGAAACACCTTTAAATGACCAACGATATTTTCCATATTCTGCAAAGTGTTTACCTGTATTAAAAGATATTAATCCAATGTTTTTCACCAGAGAATGAAATGATGTAATTGTATCATTTTTTATCATTTCAATTGTTCTATTTGCAACAGAGCTATTTCGTTGTAATGAAAACTTTGGAGCAATTGAATAATAGGGTGAATTATATACTAAGATGCCTTGTTCAATAAATTTTTGCAGAACCTTATTAAATGGTAAATGTCCTTTAAGTGCAAGAACTGGATAATTTGTATAGCATTCAAGAAAGTCTTTGTGCAACATTCCACCATGCAATCTTAAAGCATTAATACAATACCAGTATTTTTTACCGTTGTCAAAAAGTGATTTTATAAACCTATCATAAAAAAGTCCATTTTGCTCATGTTGTTCAAGAAAACAAAATGACTGATTACTGGTATAGAATCCTTTTATTTTTTTGATATTCCTATCTCTTGAAACTTTTTGACTTGCCGTATTTAACGGAATCGATTCTTTTAAATGCAACCGATTCGATAGTTCACTTGACATTATCGGGCCGTGTTCAAATAATATGTTTTCAATTGATGTCATATGGCTCTATATATAAAATACTCGTTAGAGTATTTTAGGCACTATAAAAAAAATTTTTCTGTATCCCTTTATTCATGGGAATCCTTATTTTTTGTTTTAATCAAAAATAGTCAAAAAGGCTGTCATATCAATTTTAATTAATTACCACGATGCTCTCTTTTAGCCTTGCAGGTAACGTACGTGGAACCCAAAACTTTGGGTTATATCTCTATTGTCACTTTGGGTTATCCCCCCAAATTGGGTGTGTAACCCAAGTTTTTGTCTAAAGTAGTTCATCCAATGGATTTTTAAAGTTCTTAAAATTATGTTCCGAAACATGTGTGTATCGTTGTGTGGTTTTTACACTCTCGTGACCTAACCAGGCTTGAATAAACCGGATATCCACTCCTTGCTCCAATTGGTGTGTTGCAAAACTGTGGCGCAACATATGCGGATAAACCCGCTTTGTAATTTTCGCCCTTTGGGCAGCGTTTTTAAGTAAAATTGCAATATTCTCCGGCGAGTATTGCCCTCCTTTTTGCCCTTCAAACAACCAAAATCCAGGCTTATATTCACGATAATATTGCCTGAGTAATTTTAATAAGACTTTCGAAAGTTGAACGTACCTGTCTTTTTTCCCTTTTGCACCCGAAATCTTAATCATCATCCGTTTCGAGTCTACATCATCAACTTTTAAATGAACAAGCTCACTTCTCCGGAGTCCACAAGAATAAATGGTAGAGAGCAGGGTTTTGTGTTTGAGGTTTTCAGTGGTTTTTAAAATTGCACCAACTTCTTCCTTGCTTAATATATCAGGTAAAATCTTTTCTTTTCGCGGACGCTCAATTTCATAAACCTGTCTTGCTTTTCGAAGTACTTTTTCAAAATAAAACTTAATGGCATTTATTCGTTGATTTTGCTCGCTGGTGGTAATATCCCATATATTGATAAGCTCCAGGATATAAGCATTAATTTCTTCTCCTCCTATTTCTTTCGGGTCTCTTTCGCTGAAATAATGCAGGAAATCTTTGAAATACGCCACATAGGTTTTAATCGTACTCCGGCTATACCGTTTTTGCGTCAGCATTTCAAAATATCCTTTTGGCAATTCAATGTTCCTGCGGTAAGAATAATTTCGCTTAAGCTTTACTTTTTGTTCCGGTTCGGTAGTTATTTTCAGCGCCGAGTAATCAATGTAAGTAATATCGCGTAGTGCTTTATAAAAATTTCCTAAATCAAAATCTTTACTCCATATCAGCCAGCACCCGTGAGATTTGCTCCAGTATACCGGGAATAATTCTTTTAACCTGTTTTTAATTTCCTGATTGTAATCAAAACGCACCAAAACTACCTGCTGTTGGCGGTGTTCACCTGTTTCAAGCTTTATTTGCGGGCGTGTATTCAACGGTTATTTGTTTTTGGTGGTTTAAATATAAACATAATATACTTTGCAAAGACGTCTTTTTATGCTTTTGATAAAATCTTTCGTATTTACACGTTTAAATTTTCAACTAAGGTAATTAACTGTAGCTGGTTGTTATTTGCACTTAGTGCCGCAGGCAATAACCTGTCCGGGCTGTTTTTTATGTCATGTCTGCCGGACAAAGCTCGTCGGAACAAACTTTCATGCCGCGGAGAACCACCAAAGCTCGTCGGAACAAACTTTCATGCCGCGGAGAATCACCAAAGCTCGTCGGAACAAACTTTCACACCGTGGAGAACCACCAAAGCTCGTCGGAACAAACTTTCATGTCGTGGTGGATCACCAAAGCCTGCCGGAGCAAACTTTCATGTCATGGTGGATCACCAAAGCTCGTCGGAACAAACTTTCATGTCGTGGTGGATCACCAAAGCCAGCCGGAACAAACTTTCACACCGTGGAGAACCACCAAAGCCAGCCGGAACAAACTTTCATGCCGCGGAGAATCACCAAAGCTTATCGGAATAAACTTTAATGTCATGTCTGCCGGACAAAGGCTGCCGGAGCTTTCAGTCGGGTTATGTCTGCCAGACAAAGCTCGCCGGAATAAACTTTCATGTCGTGTCTGCCAGACAAAGCTCGCCGGAACGAACTTTTATGTCGTGTCTGCCGGACAAAGGGTGTCGGAACAGTTTTTCATGTCGTTTCTGCCAGACAAAGCCTGCCGGAATAAACTTTCATGTTGTGTCTGCCGGAGAAAAGGTGCCCGGGCATTTTGTTGACGAATGTCTGTCAGACAAAGCCTGTCGGAACCTATTTTCGTGATAAGCCGGCTTTCGGGTTTCAATTACTTTTTACTATTTATGCTCTACTTTGTAATGGGTAGTATTTTCTACTTATCTTTGTTTCTTATTCAAAAAAAATATGTCAGAACGTCCATTAATATTAGTTACCAACGACGACGGAATTCATGCAAAAGGATTGCGCGAACTGGTAGAAGTAATGCATTTTTTCGGCGAAGTAATTGTTATTTCTTCCGAAGTTTCCATGTCGGGGAAAGCCTGCTCCATAACCGTTGATTACCCGCTGCGGGCAGTGCCGGTCGAAAAAATACATGGAGTGCAAACCTACAAATGTAACGGTACTCCGGTTGACTGTGTAAAGCTGAGTTTTAACAGTTTGCTCGATCGTACACCCGATTATGTGGTGTCGGGAATCAACCACGGCGCCAACTCGTCGATTAGTGTAATTTACAGCGGAACCATGGGAGCTGCCATCGAGGGAAGTTTGCACGGAGTGCCGTCAATTGGTTTTTCGCTGGATGATTTTAATCCCGACGCCGATTTCTCGAAAGCAAAAATGATTGTGGCCAAAGTGTTTCAAAGTGTAATGGAAAACGGGATTCCGGAGTACACCTGTTTAAATGTGAATATTCCGAAAGGAAAACCCGAAGGAATAAAAGTATGCAGGCAGGCGCATGGCAAGTGGGAAGAGGAGTTTCAGAAACGCACCGACCCGCACGGACGCGAATACCACTGGCTGGCCGGTTATTTTAAAAACTTTGAAGAGGAAGCCATTGAAACCGACATTCACGCACTAAACAACAATTTTGCATCGGTGGTGCCCGTTACTGTTGATATGACGTGCTACAAAACCATGGAGCAGCTAAAAAACTGGAAGTTTTAAAGGACTGAAAACAAACCCGAATTGATTGTATGCAACGACGCAGAAAAAATAAACTCGATACCGTTGGAACCGGACTCCTGGCAGGTCTTGCCTTGCCTGTGCTCATTTTTTTTATTGTGTATCTGGTAACCGAAGATGAAGTGTCGTTTGCAGATTACATTAGTGGAATGTGGCAAATGCATGCGCTTATAAAACTGAGCAGTTTGTGCGTTTTTGCCAACGTGGCTGTGTTTTGGTTTTTTCTGAAAAAGAAATACGAAAAAGCTGCCCGCGGTGTTTTGGGAGCAACCATTTTGTATGCCTTTCTGGTTTTAATTTCAAGAGCAGTGTAAAACGATATTGTTTTTTAACTAGTGTTAAGCAAACTCTGTTCTGTATGGGACGTCATTCCGAATTAATTTCGGAATCTTTTTTAATTCGATGTGATGCTGAAATAAATTCAGCATGACGAACAAGACACCAGGTGGAATCGAAATAGAAATTAGTATGAAGTATTACATTATAGCAGGCGAAGCATCGGGCGATTTGCATGGCTCGAATTTAATGAAGGAGCTGAAAATTGCGGATGCAGCTGCCGAATTTCGTTTTTTTGGCGGCGATTTAATGCAACAGGTGGGCGGCAAGCTGGTAAAACACTACCGCGAAATGGCGTTTATGGGATTTTTAAATGTAATGCTCAACATCAGAACCATTAAACGCAACATGAACTTCTGCAAACAGGATTTGCTGGCGTATAAACCCGATGTTTTAATTTTGATCGATTACGCCGGATTTAATCTTCGGATTGCTGAGTTTGCCAAACAAAACAACATTAAAGTTTACTATTATATTTCACCCAAATTGTGGGCATGGAAAGAATACCGTGTTAAAAAAATACGTGCTTTTGTCGACGAAATGTTTACCATTTTCCCCTTCGAAACGGCCTTTTTTAAAAAGCACGGTGTTGCTGTAAATTATGTGGGAAATCCCTTGTTCGATTCCATTGGCGAATTTAAAAAAACAGCAAAAAGCAAAGCCGAATTTTTAAAAGAACACCGACTTGACGAGCGGCCAATAATTGCCTTGCTGGCCGGCAGCCGCGTGCAGGAAATTAAATACATTTTATCTGTAATGCGCGATGCCGTTGCCGAAAGAAACGAGTACCAGCTGGTTTTGCCGGGGGTAAATTCGGTGGACAAAAAACTGTACGAACAAATTTTAAAAGGCTCGGAAATAAAACTGCTTTTTAATGCCACTTACGATGTGTTAAATCATGCGCACACGGCGCTGGTAACGTCGGGCACGGCTTCGCTCGAAACGGCGTTGTTTAACGTTCCGCAAACCGTACTTTATAAAATGGAGGGCGGACGGGTAATGGATTTTATAGCGCGCCGGCTGGTGAAAATTCCCTGGGCATCGTTGCCAAATATTATTTTGCAGAAATTTGCCATTCAGGAATACATACAGCTTGAAATGACGGTTGAAAATGTATCGGCCGAACTCGATAAATTGTTGAACGACGAAAAGTACAGACACCAAATTTTCGACGATTATAAAAAAATGAACGAGTTAATGGGTGAACCCGGCTGCTCGAAACGAGCTGCTGAGAAAATGGTTGAATTGTTGAAAAGGTAGTGTGCCGTGTGCAGTGGTCAGTGGTCGGTGTTCAGAGTTCAGGGTTCAGAGTTTAGAGTTTAGAGTTTAGGGTTCAGGGTTTAGAGTTTAGTGTTTAGAGTTCAGTTTTTACTTATCAGTTATAGTGGCTGTCAAGAAAAAGTGATAAACCATGGCATCGAGATTAAAAAAGAATAAAAAATAGTCCACTAATTTCATCAATTACACGAAAAGTTATTAAAATCAGCTTTAGCTCATTTTCAATTAGTGAAATTCGTGTAATTTGGGGAGTAAATATTTTGTTGCATTGGGGCGTTTTATGTACGTTGTGTTAACGGAAAACGTTTACGATTGATTAAAGATTGAAGAGATTAAATAAAATTGATGGGATTGAACTTTTAACTAAAAATACTGAACACTTATAACTATGTTTTCACTTTTGAAAAAAGAAATAAAGACATTTCTGGGGTCGCTGATCGGTTATTTGGCGGTGCTGGTTTTTTTGTTGGTAAGCGGATTGTTTTTGTGGGTATTTCCGGGTACCTATAATATTCCCGATAATGGGTATGCCACGCTTGACGGATTGTTCTCGCTGGCTCCGTGGTTGTATTTGTTTTTGGTGCCTGCCATTACCATGCGCTTTTTTGCCGACGAAAAACGAAGCGGAACCATCGAAATTTTATTAACCCGTCCCGTATCTGATTTTCAGTTGGTGCTGGCTAAGTTTTTGGCAGGTTTGGTGTTGGTGGTGTTCTCGCTTTTGCCCACTTTACTTTATTTTTTGTCGGTTTATTTGCTGGGAAATCCGGTGGGTAGCATCGATGTGGGCGCAACCTGGGGTTCGTTTTTCGGGCTCTTTTTCCTGGCAATTATTTATGTTGCCATTGGTGTTTTTGCTTCGGCCTTAACCGATAATCAAATTGTGTCGTTTATTCTGTCCATGGCCGTTTCCTTTCTTTTTTACCTCGGTTTCGAATTTGCTGCTTCGTCGGGTGTTCCTTATCTGCTCGAACAAACGTTAAACTGGTTTAGCATTAATAGCCACTATTTGTCGGCATCTCGTGGTGTGATTGATTTGCAGGATGTGGTTTATTTTCTGGGAATGACCATCCTGTTTTTGTATGCCACCGGTTTGGTGCTTCGTAAAGGAAAACTAAAAACCGGTAAAGCAAAGTTAAAAGTGCTTTTTAATGTGCTTGGAATGCTGGTTCTGTTTTTTGTTTCCACCAACTTTTTATACCGCATCGACTTAACTTCCGACAAACGTTATTCGCTGTCGCAGGTAAGCAAAGAAATAGCAGCTGGTATTGAAGAACCGGTTTCCATCGAGTTTTTTCTGGAAGGAGAACTGGAGCCGGGCCTGAAAAAATTACAAAACGAGGTGTTTGAAAAAATTGCTGTTTTAAATGCCTATTCAAACAAACCACTTCGTTTAAAAATAACGGATTTGTACGCCATTGCCAGCGAAGAAAAGCGCGAACAACTTATCGAAAATTTGTATGCAAAAGGAATTATACCAACCAGTTTCAGACATAAAACAGAAAAAGGAGTTACTACAAAATTGATTTTCCCGGGAGCAGTGATTCGTATGGGAAACAAAGAAGTTGCGGTTAACTTTTTAAAATACAACCAGGACTTTTCGCACGAATACAATTTTAATCATTCAGCCGAAAGTGTGGAGTTTGAGCTGGTAAACGCCTTTCAGAAATTAATGCGCAACAAAAAATCGACCGTGGCCTTTCTCGAAGGGCAGGGCGAATTTGATGCCTACCAGGTAATGGACATTTCAAATGCCCTGTCTGCCGACTTCGATGTGGTTCGTATTACAAGCGAAACCCTCGGAAAATATGCCGATAATTTTGATGTGTTGATTGTTGCTGGTCCTACGCAGACTTTTGAAGAGACGGATAAATTTGTGATTGACCAGTACATTATGAATGGCGGGAAAGTAATGTGGCTCATCGATCCGGTGCAGGTAGACAGCGACAGTTTGTCGCGGGGTTTTCAAACCTATGCATTTCCTCGCGATATTAACCTGGGCGACCAGTTGTTTAAATACGGTGCACGCCTGAATTACGAATTGCTGCAGGATGTTGATTGTTCACAGATTCCGGTAAACACGGCACCAGGCGGCACCGAGGCAAAATTTACCTTGCATCCATGGTACTATTCTCCCTTGTTAACGCCAAACGACGATCATCCGCTAAGCCGCAATTTAAACCGCGTTTTAAGCGAATTTGTTTCGTCGGTGGATACCATTTCGGGGAATTCGAATTTGACGAAATCGGTTATTTTATCAACATCGCCTTATGCACGAAAAGTAAAATCTCCATCGTCGGTGAGTTTAAAAAACATCAATAATCCACCCGCCCGCGAATTGTTTACAACGCCCTTTATTCCCGTTGGTGTTTTAATCGAAGGTGAATTTACATCCTTGTATAAAAACCGAATGGTGGAACAGTTGGGCTATGCGTCGAATGCGGTTTTAAACGAAAGCAAAGCCACAAAAATGGTGGTAATTGCCGATGCCGGATTAATTGCCAACAAGGTAAATTATTCGGGGCAATCGCCACAAATTCAACAGTTAGGCTTCGATCGTGTGGTAAACAGAACCTGGGGGAATAAGGAGTTTTTGTTAAATACCGTTTTCTATTTGAACGACGACCGTGGAATTATGCAATTGCGCAACCGTACACTAAAAATGCGCTTGCTCGATCAGGTAAAATTACGCGAGGAAAAAGCATTCTGGCAATGGCTGAATATATTGCTGCCCTTGTTGTTGGTTTCCTTGTTTGGGGTGGTTTATAATTTTGTGAGACGATATAAGTATGCGCGAAAGTAGCGAGAATGGGTTTCGCGGATTCCAATCCGCGATTTGCAATAATGGCGGAATGGAATACACCAGACCAATAGAATGACTGACCACACTGGCAGGGATTGAAATGGTAGCTTGCCGAAGCATTTTGCAATGACGCCCGGCAAGTAGAAGCGACCGGCGGAAGCTTACTACCTGGTGCTGGCGGAACTGTAAAATGAGAGGAAACTAAAATGGAAAGCCCGGCAGCCAGCTTATCGGAATCAACTTTGATGTTGCCGGTGGTTTTTGATTATTATTTGACATTTAGGTGTTTAACGTGTTAAAAACACTGTCGATAAAACATGGGAAAATCACAAAAGCTGAATAGGTAAATAACATTAAAGTTTGTATATTCGTGTACTAGGATTGGTTGAAAAAATCCACAGAACAGACCAAATTTATCGTTCAGTACGAATTATAGAAAATAAAAAATAATTATATGAAATTTGTAGTTTCAAGCACCGAATTATTGAGCCATCTTGCTGCTATTAGCAAAGTAATCAGCAGTAAAAGTACAATGCCAATTCTCGATAACTTTTTGTTTCAGTTGAGCGAAACAGAATTAACCATTACCGCTTCCGACCTGGAATCGACTTTGATTACCAGTCTTGAATTGGAAAACATTGAAGGAGTAGGTGCCGTAGCAGTTCCTGCAAAATTAATTACCGACACTTTAAAAGAGTTTCCGGAACAGCCACTAACTTTCCAAATTGATGACAACTCGTTTAATGTTGAGATTTTCTCTGATAACGGTAAATTCAATATTATGGGGCAAAATGCCGAGGATTTTCCGGAGCAACCTCAGCTTGACGAAGAAGGTGCATCGTCGATAAATGTAAGCCACGTTGCCTTGCAAAAAGGTATTGAAAAAACCTTGTTTGCCACTGCCGACGATGAATTGCGTCCGGTAATGAATGGTATTTATGTTGAACTGACTCCCGACTACATGAGTTTTGTTGCATCCGATGCGCATAAACTGGTGCGTTATCGCAGAATGGATGCCAAAGCCGAGTTTGAGTCGTCGTTTATTCTTCCTAAAAAACCGGCCGGTTTGTTGAAAAACCTGTTGCCAAAAGAAGAATTCGACGTGAAAGTGGAATTCGATGATAAAAATGCATTCTTTGTTTTAAGCAACTACAAATTGATCTGTCGTTTGGTTGAAGGAAATTATCCAAGTTACAACTCGGTAATTCCTACCAATAACCCGAATAAAATGATCATCGATCGTTTGAATATTTTTAATACGGTAAAAAGGGTGTCTGTATTTTCGAATGCGGCCAGCAACCTGATTAAATTAAACATTAACGAAAATCAACTGATTGTTTCGGCACAGGATATCGATTTCTCTATTTCTGCGGTGGAACGTTTAAATTGCGATTACGAAGGAGAAGAAATTGAAATCGGTTTCAAATCGACTTTCCTTCAGGAAATTTTAAGCAATATTTCTACTTCGGATGTAAAGGTTGAAATGAGCGACCCAACGCGTGCGGGCTTGTTACTTCCGGCCGAAAACGAAGAAGACGAAGATATGTTAATGCTGCTTATGCCGATGATGATAAACGCATAACGATTAAATAAAAATCTTAAAGAGGTATCTGCTAAACGTTTTTTAGGTTTGCAGATACCTTTTTTTTGAGGTGTAATAAACCTCCATAAAACATAAAGACATGAAGCTTCAATTAAAAAATCCAATTGTTTTTCTCGATCTCGAAACAACAGGAATTAACATTGTTACAGATCGAATAGTGGAAATTGCGTTGATAAAAGTAAATGTTGACGGAACAGAAGAAGAAAAGTTATTACGTATAAATCCGGAGATGCATATTCCAGAAGAGGCTTCATTGATACATGGAATCTACGACGAAGATGTGAAAGATGCGCCCACTTTTAAGTCGGTGGCAAAAACACTGGCCAAATTTATTGAGGGCTGCGATTTGGGTGGATTTAATTCAAACCGTTTTGATATTCCGCTTTTGGCTGAAGAGTTTTTGCGGGCCGAAGTGGACGTGGACATGAAAAAACGGAAGTTTATTGACGTGCAGGCCATTTTTCATAAAATGGAAAAACGTACGCTGGCCGCCGCTTATAAGTTTTACTGCGACGAGGATTTAGTGGATGCACACAGTGCAATGGCCGATACCAAAGCCACTTACGAAGTGCTAAAAGCGCAGTTGGATAAATACGAGAATGTGGAGTTTGAGGATAAAGGCAAAAAAACGGTGCCAATTGTAAACGACATTGATAAGTTGAGCGAATTCTCGTCGTACGACAGAAATGTTGATTTTGTGGGACGTATTGTGTACGATGAAAATGGTGTAGAAGTATTTAATTTTGGCAAAAATAAAGGTATTCCGGTAGAACAAGTACTACAGGAACAACCGGGGTATTTTGGCTGGATTTTAAACAGTGAATTCCCCTTGTACACCAAAAAAGTACTTACGCAGTTAAAGTTAAAAATGATGAGTAAATAGAGCCTGAAGCCTGAGGCTCGTGGCTCGAAGCTAAAAAGAGATGAAAATAATTTGTATCGGAAGAAATTACGTGGCACATGCCAAAGAGTTGGGCAACGACGTTCCTGAGGAGCCTATCTTTTTTATGAAGCCTGACACTGCCTTGCTTCGGAACAACGATCCGTTTTATATTCCGGAGTGGACAAACGAAGTGCATCACGAAATTGAGCTGGTGGTTAAGATCAACCGGATTGGTAAAAACATTGAAAAACGTTTTGCCCATCGTTATTTCGATGAGATTGGTCTGGGAATTGATTTTACTGCCCGCGATATACAGGCACAGCTTAAAGCAAAAGGTTTACCCTGGGAAAAAGCAAAAGCATTTGATAAATCGGCTGTTTTAAGCAGCACTTTTTTCTCGAAATCAATTTTTCCCGATGACGAGGCGATTAATTTCAAACTCAATATTAATGGAAAAACGGTGCAGGAATCCAATTCCGGTTTAATGCTGTTTGGTTTTGAAGAGCTGATCGCAAATATCTCAAAATATGTGACTTTAAAAATTGGCGATTTAATTTATACCGGAACGCCTGCAAATGTTGGCCCGGTTAAAATCGGCGATCGTTTGGAAGGTTACCTGGAAGATAAAAAGATGTTCGATTTTCAGGTAAAATAGGTTTGACCTTGAATGAAACAGATTCTTTTGCTTCATTGCATTGCGCTCAGAATGACAAAGAGTTAAGTGGACAAGGGCTGAAAGTATAGTTGGTTTAATTCTATTTAATTTAGTCAAACCAACTATACTTTCAACTTACATCCATACATTGATGTCATTCCGAACGAAGTGAGGAATCTCTCATTTCCCATAAGTAGAAAGTTTAGAAAAAGACAATAATGAATGATTATCATTTTGAACTTGAACTTCAGGTTCGCGATTACGAATGCGATTTACAGGGAATTGTGAACAATGCCGTGTATCAGAATTACCTGGAACACTGTCGGCACAAATTTTTGAATTATGCCAATGTAGATTTTGCCCAATTGCACAACGATGGAATAGATGCTGTAGTAATTAAAGCAGAGTTGGATTATAAATTTCCGCTTCGTCCGGGCGATGATTTTTTGATTCGCCTTAAAATGAAGAAACAGGGGCGTTTACGGATTGTTTTCGATCAGCAGGTAATTCGTAAAAGCGATGAAAAGTTAATGGTAAGTGCGCGTATAACCACGGTTCTAACCCGAAACGGGCGGCCGGTTTCACCGGAAATACTTGAAAGTAAGTTTGAAGCGGTTGGAATTGTGATGGAAGATGTTTAATTTACATTTTTTAGTATAGCGTTTAAAGTATCTGTTGAAGCATCACTCCCGAATTTAGAAATATAATCTTCTAACATTTTTGTAGCTTTAGTATAGTTCGTTTTGTCGGTTTGACATTCGTATACATAGCTTGCGGTTAATCCAAACAAGGCTGCTTTATTCTTTGGATTGCTTTCCAGTACTCGGTTGAATTGAAATTTAGCATTTTTATAGTGCTTTTGGTTCAACCAGTCATAGCCTGAATTCAATAAATAATTAATCTGGTCCGTATTTATATCAGTTGTGATTTGTTTATCTTTTTGTGAAATATACGGGTTATAATTTTTTTGACTATTGTTAAAGAAAAACTGAAATATAGCAAAAGAGACAAGAGGAATGAAAATTACGATAGTTGCGATGGTAATTCTTAAGCTTCGTTTCTGTTCTTTCTCAATTTCTTTTTTAAACTTTGCTTTGACTTGTTTAAGTTTTTCTGGTGATACTTGTTTCGAAACTAGTTTGTATTTGTTCTTAAAAATGAGTCTGTCAGATTTTTCCCAACTCTGATAAGCATGGTGTTTCGGGCGGGCATTGGCTCGTAGTGATTGTATCATTGCAAATACAGTTCCTCCAAAACTCATAACTTAAGTACTTTTATACTGTTAATTTTTCCTCAATCCGAAATTCTTCAGGAACAATGCCACTCATTTTCAGAGCGGACTTAAAACCTTCGTTCATCATTCGTCCCAAACGCATGGGTAAGTCTAAAAGGGCAGGGTAGCTTTTTTTATCATCCGGAACATTGTAAAAATGCATACAACTTTTTACCGACGATGAAAGATAAATCCGACACGCTATCGGCCTTGCTTCGTAGGCAAAACATGCTCCGTCGTTTAACAATGGGCAAGGAGATTTTGCATTCAGCAGGGCATCGTCTTTTAAGCCTCCCAGCTTGTTCTGTTTTCGTTCAGCCTTTTGTTTTATTTCTGTTTTTGTTTCGTCGTCAAAATAGTTGTCGATGTAATCTTTCAAATAATCGAGCTCGTAGTCAAGCGCAAAAACCGGCTGGTGGCAACACCATTCGCATCCTACTTTGCATTCGATACTTTGTCCTTGTTGCCTGGCCAGAACAGAGAGTGAATCGTTAAGTCCGTCGATTGCAGTATACATTTCCTGAATGGCAGAGAACAGTGCAGCTTTATCGGCACCGGCATTTACGGCATTCATTCCAAGCTTAAATCCATCCTGGTAAAAAGCCTTTTCAAAGTTTTCGATTTCCTGCATGAAGATGAAAGTTTTAAGTGGACCAAATGTACGAAAACAAAAGAAATAGAAATAAAAAAATCTTCTCCCTAAAGAGAAGATTTTCTGAACCTTTGAACATTGTTTTATTGTGTGAGGTTTTTCAATTTAATATACCTGCGAATTTTACCTCAATACTTTTAAGTCTGAAAACAAACCAAATTAAAGCGGTGACAAGGAACAAAAAAAGTGAATAAAGCGGAGCAATTAGTGATGCTTTTAGACCACCGGCTACAAGGCTTGGCGAAATATCACCGCTTGTTTCAAGAACCGAGAAAGCACTGTACATTCCCATGGTTCGGTAAAACAAGGAAAAAAGTAATCCAAAACCGCCAATAAACAGAATGGTAGTGCTAAGTTTTTCCAGTTTTTGGTAATCACAATTTGTTGCGTGCAGGATTTTTGTGGCTTTTACTGTAAACACAATTACAAGAATCCACATCAGATAATGAAGTGTCATAAAAATTGGACCTCCATCAATAAAGTTTTCTTTTAGTAAATCGGCTACTGACATTGTTTTTTGTTTTTAGTTGTTGTTACGTTGTTCTGAAATGTATTATGGTAAATTACTGTTCATTGCTTTTGGCCAGGGAAACTAATCCTCCCATTGCTCCTAAGTTCATGGAGTCGAGAGCGGAACTTGGAACAATTACCATCGAACCTTTTTCTTTCAGTCCTTCGAATAACATGTTCATTCCGCGCAATTGCAGTGCCACCGGATTATTGATGTATTTGCGACTGGCTTCTTCAAATTTTTCCGCAATCTCGGTTTCAGCAGTTCCCAGAATAACACGGGCCTGACGTTCGCGTTCGGCTTGCGCTTGTTTGCTCATTGCATCGGCCAGTGTTTTAGGAATTATCACGTCTTTAATTCCTACAGTTTGGCAGGTAATTCCCCATGGATTAGTATGTTCATCGAGGGTTATTTGCATTGCTTCAGCAATTTTCTCGCGATTTTGCAACAAATCAGCCAAATCATGTTTCCCAATTATTTCGCGTAAGCCGGTTTGCGCAATATAGCCTACCGCACGTATATATTCTTGCACTTCGAGAGCTGCCTTTTCAGCATCCCAAACAGTCCAGTAAACAATGGCATCAACGTTAACCGGAACCGTGTCTTTCGTTAATGTTTCCTCAGCTTTAAAGTCGGTAACACGAATTCGTTGATCAATGAAATTATCAACCCGGTCGATTATTGGAATAATCACAAAAAGACCGGGGCCTCTTAATCCGGTAAATTTTCCCATGCGTAAAACCACCGCTTTTTCCCACTGATCGGCAATGTGGATTGACGAGGCTATTAATAAAGCAAATGCTGCACCTGGTATTGAAACGACGATGTTGATTATGCCGAGATAGAATAACAGACCAATTAAGGCAAGCATAATAATAAGCAATGTGGTTGAAATGGGATTAAAGAATCTGAGATTTCTGGATTTGTTTAGCATGATTTAAGAATTTAAAGGTTATTGGTTTTTAATTTTTTTGCATTTCATTTAATTCTGTAATTAAATCGGAAGTCGTGAATCCGTAGCTCGAAGCAATGGTTAAAAATTCACGGCAAATGCTATGTAGTTTCTCCTTTTTTTGCCTGGGTGTAATTTTAAAATCGCTATTTCCGATAAATGTTCCGGAACCCAAATGTGTTTCAAGAATGTTTTGAATTTCTAGTTCTTTGTAGGCTTTTGATACAGTGTTTAAATTCACTTTAAGTTCAACTGCCAAACCTCGGACAGTAGGTAGTTGTTCGCCAACCTGTAAATTTCCGGAAGCAATTCCATATTTTATCTGGTCGATAATTTGCCTGTAAAACGGAACACCGGCTTTTGGATCTAATTTGAAATCTATCATTTTGGAATATTGATATAAAACTATATTGTAATACTACAATAGTACAATATAAAAATTAATTAACAAGCTCGGGTATAGATGTTATTGAGCAGATAAAATTGAATGAGGACCGAAACGTGTTTATTTCGTTACGAATTTTTCCTCTTTTAAACGTTTGAAATAATCTTTAGATGCACGTTTAACATGTGGCGACAGCAGTATGGTAGAAATAACAGTTGGAAATGCCATTAGCGCAAAAGCAATATCGATAAGGCCAATAATTACCCGGAGGTTTGATACTGCACCAATAATAATTACTGCAACAAATACATAATTGTAACTATTCTGGTATTTCGTTCCGGCAACAAAACCGAGGCACTTTACACCGTAATACGGGAATGCAAACATGGTAGACATTGAAAAGAAAATGACACAAATTGACAGAATGTATTTCCCGAAAAACGGAATGGCAGAGTCAAATGCCTGTGCAGTCAGGGTTATTCCGTCGGCATCGCTGTGTATCCATGTGTTTGTGATTATAATTGCCAGTGCTGTCATGGTACAAACAATAATTGTATCGATAATTGGTCCCAACATGGCTACCAAACCTTCGCGGATGGGTTCGTTGGTTTTTGCTGCACCGTGTGCCATTGGCGCGGTACCTAATCCTGCTTCGTTTGAAAAAGCTGCTCTGCGAACTCCGGTAATAATAATTGCACCGAGCGCGCCGCCAAGCACAGCATCACCTGTAAAAGCATCGTGGAAAATGGTTTGAAAAGCCGGAATAATTTGCGAGCTGTTGGAGAAAATAATGTACAAAACAGTTACAGTATAAACAACTACCATTGTTGGAACCAGTTTCCCGGTTACGTTTCCAATTCGTTTTATACCGCCAATAACCACCAACCCCACAAAAATTGAGATTACAATTCCGGTAATTAAATTTGTTTGAAACGAAGCTTCAATATTATTTGGGACAAGAAGTACGTCGCGCACCATTTGGGTGAGCTGATTGGCCTGGAACAGAGGAGAAACGCCAATCATTGCCATTAAGGCAAAAAATACGGCAACGGGTCGCCAGTGTTTTCCAAGCCCTTCGGTGATGTAATACATTGGTCCGCCCTGAATTTCTCCTGCATCGTCTTTTCCACGGAACATTACCGCCAGCGAGCAAGTGAAAAATTTGGTACTTACTCCCAAAAGTGCAGAAACCCACATCCAGAAAATAGCACCCGGGCCACCCATTGTAATGGCTACAGCAACACCGCTTACATTTCCCATGCCAACGGTACCGGCCAACGCAGTGGACAGCGCCTGGTAGTGGCGTAGTTGTCCCGGTTCGTTCGGATCGTCGTATTTGCCTGTTAAAATTTGGAGGGCATGCCCAATGTATCGAAGTGGGGCCAAACGCGAATAAACCAAAAAGTAGAATCCACCGCCCAACAGCAGAATTAATATTGGGGCTCCCCAAATTCCATCTGAAATTTTAATAATGAGTTGACCAGGATTTTCAAGCATTCCACTAAGAAAACAGAAAAGCTTCTAAAAAACAACTTTTATTTCAACTGTACTTTTGCAAAAACCGGCAAATGATCTGAAGGCATTCGTTGATCTTTATTGTCGCTTATGGCCGCATATTTAAGTACTTTAATGCCACCGCTCACAAAAATGTAATCAATACGATTGTCTTTTTCTTCTCCCATTTTAAAGCCCTGAAAAGTTCCAACCGGGCCATAAGGCGATTCTTCGGAAATATCTCGGCTGTCGCTCATAAATTTTTTAAGCAGAGAAATAGGAAGCTGGTCGGGAGTAAGATTAAAATCACCCGTTAATATTACCGGCAGATTGTTTTTGTAGGTCATTTCTTCCATTTTGTCCCGAATCAGGATCGCTGAGTTTTTGCGGGCTTCATCACCAATGTGATCAAAGTGGGTGTTAAACACAAAAAACTGTTTACCGGTTACTTTTGACTGGAATTTACCCCATGTAACAATTCGGGTGCAGGCAGCATCCCAGCCTAAACCTGGTTTTTCACAATTTTCAGAAAGCCAGAAATGCCCTTTCTCGATTAAAATTAATTTGGCTTTATTAAAAAATATTGGCGAAAATTCTCCGGCTTTATCACCATCATCGCGACCTACTCCAAACCATTCGTAACCGGGCAGGCCTTTTTCAATATCCAGAATTTGTCCGTGCAGCGCTTCCTGCAATCCAAATATGTCGGGCTCGTGGAATTTTAGCAATCCGTTTACCATCTCAACCCGGTTGGGCCACGCGTTTATTCCGTCGCCTGGATTATTAAACCTGATATTGAATGACATTATATTCATTTGTTGGGCAAATAAGGTTGCCGGAAGAATTAGCAATAAAATTACAATCAATTTTTTCATTTTGTGCAGAAGTTATAAAATGTATAATTATCGGTATTTTGTTTCCCTTCGATTATTGTTTGACGTTCGTCGCCTTCGCCTTTTACAACAAAAGTGTTGCAAAATTCAACTATAACATCAAAATAGTCTTCCATAGGTTTGCTGGCCATTTCGTGTCCGGCACCGCACGAGGTGTGCAACCAGTAAGGTGTATTAAGCTGATGAAGTTTTTCTGCAATTGATTGTGAACCATGCAGAATTAAATAACCGGCTTTGTCTTTATCGCAATAATGATGTGGAGCAGTTGCGTAGGGGACAAGCGGATCATCAGTTCCATGAAAAAGTAAGGATGGAACGGCTGATTCATCGTAAATTACTGCTGTGTCGGGAATTGCACCGGCCATACCGATAACACCGGCAAACGACACCGGTCCCGAGTCGAGTCCGTAACAGTAAGGCGGCTGATAGGCCGTGTTTAGCGCAGTCTCCGCTCCGGCACTGCTCCCTGCCAGAATAATTTTCTGAGGATCGATGCCAAACTGTTCCCTGTTCTCAATCAGAAAGAAGGTTGCATCCTGAAGATCCTCAACTGCGGCATAAAAAGTATTTAGTTTATCATTTGCCGGACAATCGCATCCGAATGCTTCCGGTGTTCCTTTTCGTGTTAAACGGTACGAAATTGAAGCCACAACGTAACCATGATTGGCCATTCGTGTACAAAAATCCTGAATGCCTTCATTGTCGCGTTGTCCAACACTAAATCCACCACCGTGTACATAAATTAGTGTGGCACGTTCTGTTTCAGCATCGGCCATTGGCAGGTAAATATCCAAATCAAGGTTTTCTCCTTCTTTTGTTGCATAGGTTAACGTTTCCACGCTAATCTCATCAAACGAAGGTTCGGTATATCTGTTTTGCGAAAATGCAGATACAAAAAATAGAAGGCTTAAAGCAAGTAATAGGTTATTCTTAAACATTTTTAGGTATGAATTTAAAATGATAACGGTAAGTGTACAAAGAAGTTTTTAGAAGTCAAAAAAAAGTGGAAAAGGAATGATAAAATTTTACCGTTTTCGAAAAATCAGGCACAAAAAAAATGGAACCCAAACCCATAAGTTCCATTTAAATTTTTTAAGATGATTGTGTAACCCTAATTTTTTATCTTCTTAATTTCTGAATCCAATATAACCAATTGTTAAGCCAAAAAGGATAAGGTGCACGTAGTCAGTAAATTAGTATCGTGCCAGGAAATTTTACCAGCTCGCATATGGGACAAAATTCCAAATATGGGACTAGAAAAGTAAATTTGTATTCTCAGAATGCTTTAACTCATGCTGCAGTAGCCATCGTTTTTTATCAATGCCGCCCGCATAGCCCGTAAGTTTTCCATTGCTGCCAATTATACGATGGCAGGGTATAATTATAGGAATCGGATTTTTACCATTGGCCAACCCAACGGCTCGAGTATTATTAGCTGAGCCGGTTCTGATTGCGATGTCGAGGTAAGTTGCTGTTTCTCCAAACGAAATCGCTTTAACATTTTCCCACACCAATTGTTGGAATTCGGTACCCGAAGGAGAAAGTTTTAATTCAAATGTTTTTCTACTTCCCTCAAAATACTCGATAAGTTGTTTGGCACTGTCATTCAGAATGGCTGGGAAATTATCGGATGATGGCCCTTCTGTTTCAGCAAAACTCACAGACAAAAGTGCTTCTTCATCTGTTTTTAGCTCCAGCCAACCAATAGGTGTATTTATATATTCGATATAAACTTCTTGTTCCATCAATAAAAATAAAGTCCGGTACCAAAGATACCGGACTTTTATGATTTTTCACTTCATCTTATAAAGATTAATAACGTTCGCGTTTAATGTATTTTGTATGAAGCAAATGATGAGAGACTTCTCCCAGAGGTTGTTTTAAGAAATCTTTGTATAGTTTCATTACCTCAGGATTTTCATGTGATTTTCGTAAGGAAAGTGCTCCATCTTCAGCGTACAATGCTTCCGCACGTTTTTGCCTGATTTCGGGATTGGTAGGAATGGGTTGTCCACCACCACCCAAACAACCTCCCGGGCAAGCCATAAATTCAATAAAATGGTAATCAGCTTTACCCGATTTAACAGTGTCCATTACAGTTTTGGCATTAATCAGACCATGAGCAATTGCACATTTCAGTTCAACTCCATCAAGAAATGCCCAGTCTTTAACCGGATTTTCAATTTTAATGCTTGCTTCACGAATACCTTCCATCCCGCGTACCGGAGTAATATTCAGGTTTTCGAAAGGAACTTCGCGACCGGTAACAATTTCGTAGGCTGTACGCAATGCTGCTTCCATTACACCTCCGGTTGCTCCGAATATAACTCCTGCCCCTGTTGATTCGCCCATTAAACGATCGTATTTTACAGGCTCGAGTTGCTTGAAATCAAGGCCGGCTTGTTTAATTAGGATAGCCAGCTCGCGGGTGGTTAACACATAATCTACATCGCGATAACCACTGTCGTGCATTTCGGGGCGGAATGCCTCAAATTTTTTGGCTGTACATGGCATAATCGAAACCGAAACAATGTTCTCGGGCTCCAGATTCCGAGCTTTTGCATAGTAAGTTTTTGCCAGTGCACCAAACATTTGCTGCGGCGATTTACAGGTTGAAAGCTTTCCGAGGTGTTCAGGATACATGTGTTCGATGTATTTTATCCAACCCGGAGAACAGGAAGTTGCCATTGGTAATTCAACGGTTTCATCTTTATCAACCAGCGCTTTTTTAAGCCGGGTTAATAGTTCAGTACCTTCTTCCATAATGGTTAAGTCGGCAGTAAAATCGGTGTCAAGTACCGAATCAAAACCCAAACGTTTTAAGGCGGCTACCATTTTGCCGGTAACACTTGAGCCGGGTTGTAATCCAAGTTCTTCACCAAGGCCAACGCGAACTGCAGGAGCTGTTTGAACCACCACATGTTTTTTCGGATTTGCAATGGCTTCCCAAACCTCTTCTATGTAATTTTTTTCAACCAGCGCACCGGTAGGACAGTGGTTTACACATTGTCCACAATTGGTGCAAACCACATCACGCATATGTTTTTCGAAGAAAGTTGTAATTTTCATTTTATCGCCTTTATGCGCAACGGTTAAGGCATTAACTCCCTGTAATTCGGCACAGGTACGTACGCAACGTTGGCAACGAATACACTTGCTGTCGTCTTTCATTATTGAAGGCGAGTACGCATCGATTGAATATTTTTTTAGTGGCACAAGTTCGATAAAATCCTGCGTCATAATTTTGTATTCCGAGGCAAGTGTTTGCAGTTCGCAGTTGCCGTTTCTGTAACATTTAGTGCAATCGGCATTGTGCTCGGTCAGCAACAATTCAATAATGTGTTTTCTGGAGTTTCTCACTTTTAAGCTGTTGGTAAGAATTTCCATACCTTCTTCGCATGGTGTTGCGCAGGCTGCCGACAAACGTTTTTGTCCGGAAACTTCAACCACACAAACGCGGCAGTTACCTGCAACGCACAAATCTTTATGATAACAAAGTGTAGGAATTTTTATGCCTTGACTATCGGCTGCTTCCAAAATGGTTTTGCCGGCTTCTATTTCCACCGGAAAACCGTTTATTGTAAGATTTACTTTTTTACTCATTTTGTTCTATTTACCGCTTGATTAATAAATCATCTCTTCTCTGAAATTCTCGACTATGGAGGAGAATGAATTGGCAACTGACTGTCCCAGACCACATTTTGCAGTGTATTGCATGGTTTCGGTCAGGCGTAACAGTTTTTCGAGATATGCAGCAGGTTTATCACCTCGCTTTACAGCTTTTATTCCGAGTAAAAGTTGTTGACAACCAACACGGCAGGGAGTGCATTGTCCGCAAGATTCTTCGCGGAAGAATTCCAGATAATTATCGAGTACATTAAACATTGAACGGGAGCTGTTAAAAAGCATCATCGATCCACCGGTTGGTAATGAGATTCCGGTAAGTTTTCCCTGGAAGCCAATGGCAGCATCTTTGAATTTTTTTCTGGGAACAAGAAATCCCGATGCACCACCTACCTGAACGGCTTTTGTATCGCCGTCGCCAAACTCATACACAAAATCCTGGAGGCTCATTCCAAGTTCCAGTTCATAAATACCCGGTTTTGGAGTATCGCCCGAAACCGAGAATAATTTTGTTCCTCTGGAGTATTGAACGCCCAGATCGTAGAATTTTTTGGCTCCGTATTTAAAAATGGTAAAAGTGTGTACCAGCGTTTCTACATTATTAATTACAGTAGGTCTGCCTTTGTAACCTGCTTGTGTTGGAAACGGTGGTTTGTTGCGCGGTTCGCCGCGTTTTCCTTCCATCGATTCCATAAGAGCAGTTTCTTCGCCACAAATGTAGGCACCGCTACCCATAAAAATGGAAATTTTAAAATCGAGTTTTATTTCCTTGCAGTAGTACTGAAATTCATCGATGGATTTTTCAAGCTCTGCTTTTAAAAAGTGGTATTCGCCACGTAAATAAATAAATCCTTCGTTTGCTCCGGTTACATATCCGCACACAGCCATTGCTGTTAGAACTTTGTAAGGAACTTTTGAAAGAATTTCGCGGTCTTTAAATGTTCCGGGTTCGCCTTCGTCTGCATTACAGATAACATATTTTTTATCGCTTTTTGCTTCCGAAGTAAGCTTCCATTTTAATCCGGTTGGAAAACCGGCTCCACCTCGACCTTTCAGTTCAGAACTTATTAACTCGTTTATGAGTTCATTTGGACTTTTCTTGATGGTGTTAGAAAGGACCTTTTCCCAATCGTTTTCATTTCTGAAAATAAAATCGACACGTTTTAGTTGATGTGAATTTGCCATTACTGATAATTTTGATTGTTAACGCCAGATTTCATATAATCCGAAAGAATCTCTCGCACCTTCTCCGGTGTGAGTTCTGTAAATACATCGTCGTTTACCAGCATTGCAGGTGCTTTGTGGCACCAGCCAAGGCAGTTGGTTTCGAGCAAAGTAAAACGCCGATCAGGAGTGGTTTCTCCCAATTTGATTTTTAACATGTCCTGAATGGCAAATAAAACTTGTGTTTTACCTTTCATTGCGCAAGTAATTGTTTTGCAAACACGGATAATGTATTTTCCGGTTGGTTGTGTTTCAAGGAACGAGTAAAATGTAGCCGTACCGTAAACATCAGAAGCCGGAATGTCAATTTCCCTGGCAATTTCAACCATCGAACGTTCCGAAAGATAACTTTCCCGTTCAACAACGCCTTGCATAATTGGCAATAGACTTTCTTTTGTCCGGCCGTGTTTATCAGCGAGGTCTTTAATTAAAGATTGGATTGGATCCATGAGAAAAAATTTAGATTGTAAAATGGTTTTTAGTTGTTTTTGTTTTTTAAAAAAGGGCGCCAGTTAAGGCAGGTTCAGGAAGCTTTTTTTGGACTTCCAAATAAAGAATTATTTCTTTATTTATAAAACAAATTTACGTAGTTGTGACAAAAAAAAACTACGAAATTGTTTATTAACATGATGTTTTTCAGCAGGTTTATGCCAATATTTTTAACGGGTATTTTGAAAGCGCTAAAGAACCAACATTTATCATGAATTTTTGTGTTGTTGAATAGCTTTTGATGAACTTCAATTCATGGTCTAATAAGAATTGGGATTTATTATTTCTGAATTATGATCAAAAAGAATTAACATTTATTTAAAAATATATCAAACATAAAGCAACCTTTTCCTGCGTTATATTGTCTATATTTATAGAAGCCAGAAAAACAATAAACAAAGGAGAAAATGAAAACGATTTTATTCACCCAAATTACGCTACTGCTATTCGTTATTCCGAATTTTAGCTGGGCACAGGTTATAACTGTAACCGGCTATGTTAACAACGGAATAAACGGCAATGCTCTTGAGAATGTAACTATTTTTGAAGCCAACTCAGGAATTGGTACCATTACCAATCAAAATGGATTTTATAAGCTCATACTGGAAAGAGGTACGCTTAAACTTAATGTAACTGACGGAGGTTTTAAAGCATTCACGCAAACACTGGAATTAACATCGGATACTACTTTAACAGTAATGTTGGAACCAGATAGTTTACACGACAGAAACCGACAGAAAAAGACTGATGAGTCGAAATCGGACAAGAAGGAAGGGCCACGTCGAAATTTTAAACTGTTTTAGTTTATCCTTTTTTTCGATACAACCCTTAATCCGCTATATTTCTAATAAAGCAATTCATCGATAATTTTTCCCTGGCACTTATCCGGTACCGGAATGCGGAGCATTTCGGAAAGGGTAGGTACCAGATCGGTGGCATTGTGCTTGTTGTAAATGGTTTGTGCTTTTATATTGTTACCAAAAAACACAAGCGGTATACGACTTTGATCGGTATAATTAACCCGTTTAAATTTATATCCGGGTTGCCAGCCTTCTTTTAGGGTGTACATAAAATCGCCTGATCTGTTTTTGTAATAAGTATTATAGATGGGCTCCAGCATGCCGTTTGCCGAGCTGCCTTGTTCCAGTTGGTAGGCAGGCATACTTACCTGTACTCCTTCAAACTGGTTAATAAAATTAGAGGTTACATCGCGAAGTTCGTTTAAGGTAACCTTATCGCTTTTTGATATTAATTCATGATCGAGGTAGAGTTGCAGGTCGGAGTAGTGCTCAATCCATTTTTGCTCCCCGTAAGTAATATTTAAAAACGAGGTGAGTAATGCAATCGCACTTTCCACATTAAAATAATCAACACTTAAATTAAACTCTTCTTTCAGGTATTCAACGGGGTACGATGCGGATGTATTTGCTGTTAAAAAGAAAAGAACATTGTCTTTCCCATATCTTTTTTCAACTTCTGTAATCAATTCTTCAATGTATTTGTCGAGGTAAAGATACGAGTCCATCATTTCAAGCGAGGCAGGTCCGAAGGATCCATTTTCGTAATCCATCGACGAAAAAACAGTGGTTACAAAGTCGGTAACATTATCTTTTCCAACTTCTTCGGCATCCAGCATTCTCAAAGTAAAATCTTTTATCATTAAATTGGCCGAAGGAGTGGTTTTAAAAGGTCTGAAATCTTCGGTACGTTTAATGTATTTATTTATGGCATGCGGAAAAATATTATACTCACCAAAATAACCTCGTTCCAGAATATAATCATCGCGCAGGCATTCTTCGTAAGTCATTTCGGGTAAAAGAGTGGTCCAGGTGCGATGACTGTACACATCTGCATAATTTTCGCTGTTAAAAAGCCGCACCCAATCGGGGAAGGTACTCACATAAAAAGAGCTGGAAATCATTCTTCCCGATTTGGTATCGAACCAATATGCACCGTCGGCAGAGTGGCCTGCAGCAAATACTGCAGATTCGCGGTTTAAAGCCACACTAAAAACTTTGGCTTTGCCGAGCGTGAGAATTTTTAAATTGTCGGTAATGGTTGTCGATAATAGATTTTTCGGTGAGGCGTTTCCTGCTTTTGTATCAGCACCAACAGTAATGTAATAATCGTCTTCGGTGCATTCAATTTCATTCTTCCTCAATCTGTCGTACCAGGTATTGGCAACAATTCCGTGAATGGAAGGATGAACCCCGGTAAATAATGTTGCTGTTCCACTCGCATAATTTTGGTTGTGGAGCGTGAGTTTTACATTTGAACATACTGCACCCTCTGTGTAAATCTTCTTAAATCCATTGGGGCCGAATTTATTCCAGTAACGTTGAATGTAGTCGGGACGCATATTTTCAACAACAATACCCATTACAACTTTGGGAGCTGCATTACCCTGATCTGCTTTTTTTTGAGCTGAAACCGAAGTTGCTAAAACTGAAAATAGCAACGCAAAAACTAAAACTACACCTGCCTTCATAAAATCGAAACTATTAAGTGGCTAAAAGTACGAAATGAAATGTTCGAAACAAAGAAAATAGAAGAGGAGGACTTTGATTTTGAAGAAGAGGTTTATAATCGATATCAGATGATAAAGCATTGTAATATAGTTGATTGCGTGAGGCTGAGAAAAGGGGATAAAAAAAAGTATAAAAAAAGGGTAGGGTGCAAAGCCATTTTTTCGGATAACTAGCAAAACAACCATTTAAAAATAGTATTGTCATGAAAAAAATTATTGGATTATCATTTTTTGTACTCGCTTTGGGACTGTTTTCGTGTAATAATGAAAACACCGATATTGCAAATATTAGCGACGATTTATCTGAAAAATCAGCGGCCATTGCAGTAGCCGAAGTGCAAGTTGAAGCCACAACAACTGAAGCGGAGGCAGAAGTTGAATTCTTTGCCAACGCAGAATTGCTTTTAAGCGAATGGTGGAGAATTGGGAAAAAATTTGGATGGCACCCAAGTCATAAAATGCGATATATGGCTCAATGTCCTGATGTTGTAATTGAAGAAGGAGAAAACGATGGCTATCCAAAAATCATTACTCTGAATTATGGCGACAGTACGGTACTCCGCAACGGACATGTTTTAAGTGGCGAAATGATTATCGAAATTTCGGCACCAAGAAGGAGTCAGGATTACATGAGAACAATTACTTACAATGCTTTCGGAAAAGATTCTGTTGTTGTTACTGGTACCTCAATTGTTGAGGTCGACAAGGTGGATGAAATGTTCAGGAAATTTACTTCAAATCTCACAATAACTATTTCTGATACAACTGTGATAACTCGTGAATCGGAACGGATATGGCAATGGATTGCTGGTTTAGATACCGATGACCACAGTGATGATGTAATTACGATTAGCGGAAGCGCTACTGCTGAAATGGATGGATTAAGCTATAAAAAGGCAATTACCACACCTTTAAAACGTGTTGGCGATTGCAGATACATAGTTGAAGGAATAATTGAAATTACACTAAACGGAGATGTAATTTGTACAATGGATTATGGTGATGGAACCTGCGACGAAATTGCCGAAATGACAAATGCCGACGGAACAACGGAAATTGACCTTTCAGAACACAAAGTGAAATGTAAGTGTAAATAACAGATAACAGGAAATTGGGGAGAGACTGAAAGCAGTAAAGTTAAGTCCAAAAAAAGAACGTACCCGGAGATAAATTTGCTGGATAAATTTAACCGGGTGCCTCTTTTTCAGTTGAATAAAGTGGTGTATATTTGAATAACACCAAATATAATTTATACTTTGACCAAACAGGATTTTAAAAATTTATTTGAAATGCATTTCGCTCAAGTGCGCAACTATGTGTTTGTTCGTTCAGGAAACACCGAGCTTGCCACTGATATTGCACAGGAAACATTTCTTAAAATCTGGGAAAAACAAAGTACTATTCAACAAGAAAAAGTAAAAGGACTTCTCTTTAAAATTGCCAACGACCTGTTTATTTCTCACTACCGAAAAGAAAAACGTTCTTTCGAATTTTTTACGCATTATCATTTTAATGCTGTTTCCGATTCGCCCGAAGATCAAATGCAGTTCGAGCAATTAAAGGAAAGTTACCGGTTGGCGCTGGAAAATATGCCGGAAAATCAGCGGACCGTATTTTTGATGAGCAGGGTAGAAAATCTGAAGTACTCAGAAATAGCCGAGATGGCCGGAATTGGAGTTAAAGCTGTGGAAAAAAGAATGACAAAAGCACTGGATTATTTAAGGTTGAATTTAAATACGAATGAATGATAAAAATCTACATATTAGTGATTTAGAAGAAAGGGACGATTCGTTCTTTTCAAAAGGGACAATCCATTGGGAGAAATCGGAAAATGAAGTTTGGGCTGAACTCGAAAAGGAGATTACTAAAAAGCCTGCAGGAAAATTGATTTGGCTTTTACATCCAATAATACAATGGAGTGCTGCAGCTGTTTTTATCCTGTTGTTGGGTGCACTGGGATTGGTTACCAGCTACACAAAAACACTGGAATGTTTACCCGGAGAACATATTCTTGCCGAACTTCCCGATGGTTCGAAAGTTGATTTAAATGCCGGATCAACCTTAAAATACTACCCTTTAAAATGGCGTTTTGAACGAAAATTAAAATTTACCGGTGAAGCTTATTTTAATGTGCAGAAAGGAACCAGGTTTACGGTTCAATCAGAAAAGGGAAGCACACAGGTGTTGGGGACCTCATTTACTATTTATTCGCGCGATGACGAATACCGCGTAACTTGTATTACCGGGAAAGTACAGGTAAATGCACCCGGAAACGAATCGGTTGTTTTATTGCCAAATGTACACGTTGAACTGGAAGAGGGAAAACTGGTTCTTACAAAAATGTTTAAAACAGAAAATGCCCTGGGATGGAAAAATAACCAATTCTTTTTTGCCAACCGGCCACTAAAAGAAGTGATTGATGAAATAGAAAGACAATATGCCGTAACCATACGTTTGCAACCTGAATTAAATAACCGGAACTTTGGAAGCAATTTTTCGAAGAAACACAACGTTGAAGAGGTGTTGGATTTTGTTTGCAGACCCATGAAACTTAAGTTTGTAAAACAAGCAGAAAATGTATATCTGGTGACAGACGAAAGTTAAACCGGGAATTCGTTAAATGAAAGTTGGTTGAAATGGCAAAACGAACCATGATGGTTGTTTTATTCTTCCTGTGTTTAACTCAGGTTATTGCACAAACAACCCAAAACATAAAGCTCGATGTTCGCAAAGCTTCTTTGAGTCAGGTGTTACTTGATTTGAAGGAAACGTATGGACTTCAGTTTGCGTTCGATAACGATTTACTTTCGCAATACAGCGTTTCGGTAAATCGTTCTTTTCAATCAGAAAACGAAGCATTGTTGTATTTGCTCCGGAATCTGCCACTCGACCTTGAAAAATCGGGCGAGGTATTTTTAATTATCCCGCGTAAGCCAAACGAACCAAAAGCATCATTCACCCAGATTTCGGGGCAAGTATTGGAAGCCAAAACTTACGAACCTTTGCCGTATTCGTATATTTTAATCAATCGCAGGTCCATTCAGTCCGATCAGCAGGGTAATTTTAATTACATCGCCTCGGCCGACAGCAGTTATAATCTTCAAATCTCGCATCTGGGATATTTTATTTACGATACCATTGTAAATAGGAGTTTAAACCGGCGTTTTTTTCTTACTCCACATATTGAGAGTATAAAAGAGGTACAAATTATAAGCAATCCAATAGAAAAATCGACATTGATTGGTGACCGGGCCGGACGTATGAAGATCAATCATCAAATTGCACCCATTCTTCCGGGGCACGGCGACAATTCGGTATTTAATCTTTTACGTTTAATGCCGGGTATTCTGGCAGCAGGCGAGCAATCAAACGATTTGCTGATTTGGGGAGCTTACGAAAGTCACAGTAAAATTCAGTTCGACGGATTTACTGTTTTTGGGCTAAAAAACTTTAATGATAATATCAGTGTTGTAAATCCATTTATGGTTAAAAACATTGAAGTAATGAAAGGAGGTTATGAAGCCCGGTACGGTGGTCGTGTTGGAGGTATTGTTGATATTGAAGGAAAGGATGGTACATTACTAAAACCCACTTTTTCTTTTGTAATAAATTCTACCACTGTAAATTCCATGCTCCAGGTTCCTCTTTCAAAAAAGTCGTCGATAATGGGAGCCTACCGGCAAACCTACTATCAATTGTACAGTCCAACTTCCATAAACCTTTTTGAGAAAGAAATCACCAGAGGGAAAGGTGTGTTTTGGCGATTGTGGACAAACAGGTTGGAAGACCGGGAAGTTATTCCCGATTTTGTTTTTCGCGATGCCAATTTAAAATATTCGTTTAAAGGAGATAAGGGCAGCAGGTTTGCATTAAGTTTATATGCCGGCGGAGATCAGTTTTCGTATGATGCTGGTGGACAGGCAGGACAAGTGTTTTTTTCGAGGACAGAAAAAGAGAAAAACAAACAACTGGGCGGATCGATGCAGTTTTCGCAGCACTGGTCGGATAATAGCATCACTCATCTTTTGTTAAGCTATTCTGCATTCGAGCAAAAGTCTTTTGAGCAGGATACCAGTAATAGTGTACATAAATTTATTCAGGACATAAATCGAGTAATTGATACTGATAATGCTGTGGATGAGGTGACACTAAAAGCAGAACATACACTGAGTTTCAATGCCGGGCACAAACTTATTTTGGGGGCAGGAGCAGAAAACAATCATGTAAAATTATTACGTAACTGGAACAACAAAGTCGCAATGGATGTAAATTCGAATTCGTCGCGGGTATTTGTGTTCGGTCAGGACGAGTTACCCTTGGGCGAGATGCTGGATATTAAAACAGGTTTGCGCATTGTTTATGCGGGAGATTTGAACGAAATGTTTTTTGAACCACGAATATCGGGTTCTCTAACTCCTTCCGAAGGATTTAAAGTGAATGCTTCGTGGGGATTGTACAACCAGTTTTTATCTAAAACCTCGGTGGTAGACAGTAGCGCAAACATGGCCTACTTTTGGATAAATGCCGATAAAAACAATATTTCTGTTTTAAGTGCCGAGCACAAAGTAGTGGGCGTATCGTTTAACAAAGATGGTTTAACAGTAAGTGCAGAAGCTTATTTTAAAACTACCGATGGACTTAACCGCTATTTTGTTGGAACCAAACGCATTGAAGAAGGTTATTACTCGGGTGATGCACGTGCCAAAGGACTCGATATTTTTGTAAAAAAGGAATACAAGCGTCACATGGCATGGATTTCGTACACCTTAAGTAAAACCGAAGAGCACTTTCCGTTTTATTTGAATGATGTGTATAAACTGGCGCCGCATCACCAAAAGCATGAGTTGAAATTTGCAGGAGTATTCAATTACAAATCATTTTATTTCTCAGCCAATTATATTTATGGTTCTGGTTTTGCACGTTTCAGTTTTGAAACCGAAGAGGGAACCAATGCAAATCAGCCCTATAAACGTCTGGACACATCGTTGGTATACAAGTTTAAACCCGGGAACGTAAGAGCCGAAGCAGGTATTTCGATTTTAAACGTATTTAACACCAACAATATAAAGTATGCAAACATTGTTGGAACCACTGTCGACGATATTAGTCTGGTTGGGATTTATGCCGATGCAGTTCCGTTTACCCCTGCCTTGTTTTTTAAAATTGAATTGTAATTTACACCCTTTCTTTTCTTGGATCGAACTACATGGAAAATAATAAAGTCTGGTCTGATATTCCTCATTTTCTTTTCTGGAATAAATTAGGCATTGCTCCAAAGTGTTTTTCTATTCACTATAAATCCTTTCTTTTTTGATTGTATTTTGATAGTGAGTAAAATTGAAATTACAACCGTTAGTATTCTAAAAACATTTGCCCAAATAGTTCCGGAAGCTCCACCTTCAACACTAAATAAAAGCCAGCTAAAGTTCATCAGAATATGAAGACATATATTAATCCAAGCGTTAAAACGCCATTCCAGATATAACCACCCAAACCAAATTGAACCGGCGGCTGTGACTAAAAAGGCAGATATAGAGCTTAACAGGTCGTGTCCCTGGTAAATATGCCAGGCACCGAAAAATAGTGCTCCCAGTAGTGAGGCAGGTATAAATCCCCATTTTAAACGACGAAATAACAATCCGATTAGAAAGCTACGTACCAAAATTTCTTCAAATATTCCGGGATATATGCAATTCGAAGATACTTTATTGAAATTGAACTCCGAGTTTACCTTCCCTACAAGGGCAAACCCAATAAACATAGGCATTGTAAATAACAAGGCGTATAAAAATGGCTGAAGAAATTTAGCACTTAAACCAAGATCGCTCAATATTTTCTTTTTTGAAACAAGTGCTGCAATGCAAGCGACAGGAAGTAAACGTAAAACAAACCAGGAAGTATGCCACAGGAAAGCATTTTTGGGTAAATACGTAGCCCAGGCGGGATTAAAAAAATATAAAATTTTTGATGCAAAATAAGAAACAATAAATCCGACAAGTAGTAATGTTGTGTAAACTAAATTTCGCTTCATGATACCAATAATTTAATTTTTAGTTGTTGTAGTAAAAACGCATCTGGTTGTAAATGAGCGTTTGTTGATTCTGGAACAAATAAAAAGCAGTTTTTTGGTATTAAAAAATGGAAGTGATAAACAGCAGGATTACGTGTTGTTCTGCAATCAAAAGTGCTGTTTTGCAACAACAAGGGATGAATTGCAAGTTCGAAAAACGATAAATTATACTAACTTTTGTTTTAAGGTTTTTGCAAGCGTTCTTGAAACAGGTAGTTTGATGTTATTTGCTAGAGTTAACTCATAAGTAGAACCGTTTAAGCCTATTTGTTCGGCAAAATTTAAATTGGCAACAAATGAACGATGAATTTTTAAAAAATTCTCGGCAGGTAGTTGCGAGATCATCGTATTCAGGGTATTTCGGATCAAATGTTTGTTTAATTTGGAATTACTGCAACTGTAAACCTCAACATAATTGCCATCCGACTTTAAATATAAAATCTCATTCTCTGCTAAAATCAACGATTTCTCGGTTTTATTGGAACTTTCAAATGTAATCAGTTGCGGCTTTTTCGTATTAACTGTTTTCTCGATGGTTATATTTTCTCTTCTCGAGATGAACTTGTGATAAAAAATAATAAGAAAGGGTAAAGTTCCCACAGCTACACTGTATTTAAAAAAATGGAAATAAACAATCCAGGTAATGGAATACCCTCCAATAAGCTGCTGATGATACACCAAACATAAAATTGTCATGAAATTGAAAAGAACTATAAACGAAACACATTCCTTTAAAACGGTCCAGTTTTGTGGGTTAAACCATTTTGTTAACCACTTCGATCCAGCAATGTAAAAAAGTGCAAAACTAAGAGCAGTAATAAAACCATACCCAAAAAGGAAGAAAGATTTAAACTGAATTGAAAATGATTGGGTACCGAAAGGTTGAAATACAACCAGAATAAAAAATACCAAAATGCCAAAAACACTGCCATTAATTATTTGACCTTGATTGCTTGTAAATGGAATGTTCTGTTTTAGAAAACTCTTTTTCAATTGCATTTATTTAGCGTTTAAAAGTCGGATAAAGTGTAAAGTAACGCAGGTAAATATACTCATCAATAATTGAACTTTCGATTGTGTATTTCCTAAATTCAAATAATGTAGTATATGTTTTATGTTTACTTATGGTATGAAAAACAATTGGGCAGTACAAGTTCATATTTTTAGAGAAAAGTCTTTATCCCAATGGATTTAATTTTATGATGTTTCTGAAAATTGAGTTGTATAAATAGCTCAGACTTGCAAATAACAACCATGAAAAATCTTTTTAACCCGCCGTTACTTAGACGACTTTGATCGCAGAAATGAAATGACAAAACAAATTTTACGTTGCCACGGAAAGTAGATTTTAATGGAGAGATTATTTCGCGCAATCAATATACGGTCGTTACAAGTGTTTAAGCCGTTTTTCGATACCTCCAAATTGCCAGACTCAAAAATGTAATTCCTAAAATAAGTAGTGCAATAAATTCTTTTATCAAGTCGAAAAAGCCTGATCCCTTTAGCACAACCATCCGCATGATTCGCATAAAATAATAGATCGGGTTTAAATGGTCAATTTTTTGTGCCCACACCGGCATACTCTCAACAGGTGTAAAAATACCGCCCATCAAAATAAAAATCATCATAAAAAAGAAAGCTACAAACATAACTTGTTGTTGGGTATCGGTTACGGTTGAAATAAAAAGCCCCAATCCCAATACGCTGATCAAATAAACGCCTGCCATAAAAAACAAGGTAAACAAGCTGCCAACTATCGGCAAATCAAATACCAGCCAGGCAATGGTTAAGCCAAAGGCCAGGTCGAAAAGCCCGATTACCCAAAACGGAACCAGTTTGCCAATTATAAACTGGTATTTTTTTACCGGTGTTACGTTGAGTTGTTCGATGGTGCCTATTTCTTTTTCGCGAACTAAATTCATTCCCGACATAAACATTCCGATAACCGTTACAAGAACGGCCAGAATTCCCGGAGCCATAAACCATTTGTAGTCCAGTTCGGGGTTGTACCAGTAATTTTCAGAGATTTTTACCTGCGACGGTGGAGTAAATTCAGGAATACCCTTCCATTCAGTAATAATGTGTTTATTGTACCCGGCTATAATATTCGACGAATACGAAAAAATGAGCTGAGCAGAGTTGCTCTCGATGGCATTAATCAGAAGGTGCACCTGCGTTTTATCGTCGCGAATCAAGTTCCTCTCAAAATTGGTTGGAAAAATCAGCACTGCATCACCTTCGTCTTTTAGTAAATTGGCTTCGGCCAGTTTCTCCGACTGCTCTAGTTTTACCACATTAAAAAAGGGTATACCGTCGAATTTGGCAATCAGTTCACGTGATGTCGATGACAGGTCATGATCAACCACAACAAGATCGATTCGTTTTATGTCGTAAGTGGCTGCAAAAACCAGCAGTAGCATTTGCATGATCGGAACCATAAAAATCATGGGTAACATGGTTTTGTTCCGAAATATTTGCCTGAATTCTTTTTGAAGAATGTATCGTATTGTTCTCATAATATAGCTTCAAGTTACAAGCGACAAGCTTCAAGTCGCTCTGGATTATTTTAAACTTTTTTGTAATCCGGTAATCATTTTTTGTTCTTCTATTACTTTTTCATTCAGTTCGTTAAAATCCTTGTCTGAAAGAAATTCGAGTTCATGTGCAATTATTAATTGCGTTTCTAATTCGAATGAAGAACCAAGTGAAATATCTAAAAAACGATTAAAATCTTTATCAGAATTTCTGCCAGAACCTTCGGCAATATTTGAAGGAATTGAAACAGCAGCACGTCTCATTTGGCTTGTTATTCCATAAATTTCCTCTTTCGGAAACTGTTTCGATTTTATATAAACATTTACTACCAGGTCTATTCCTTTTCTCCAAATATTCAAATTTTTGAAATTTTTCATATAATTTATTTTTGGGATTAAAATTCACCTTTAAATCTAATGGTAAGCTTCTCCCTTGCAGCTTGCAGCTTGTAGCTTTTCTACTCCAACCTAATCTTAAACTTCCTCACACTCAGTGCAATAAAAAACAAAGTCATTCCAGTTAACACAGCTGTTTCTTTCCAGATATAAAATAGTCCGACGCCTTTCAGCATAATTCCGCGAATAATGGTAATGAAATATTTTGCCGGCATAGCATGGCTAAGTACCTGTAGCGGAATGGGCATGTTTTTAACCGGAAAAATAAAGCCTGACAACAACATGGTTGGCAGCAATAATCCAATCATTGAAATAAACATGGCAACCATCTGATTTTTTGCCACAGTTGAAATTAATATTCCCAAACACAAAGCCATCATTATAAACAGAATGGTTTCGAGCATTAGCAAAATAAAGCTACCGGTGATTGGAACTCCAAAAACAAAACGCCCCATTAACACAATTACAAACGCGTTGGCGATTGATAATAATAGGTATGGAATTACTTTCCCGACAATTATTTGTGCCGGTTTTAGTGGCGAAACCAAAAGGATTTCCATGGTTCCGAGTTCCTTTTCGCGAGTGATTGAAATAGACGTCATCATGGCCGAAATAAGCATTAAAATCATTGCCATTACCCCCGGAACAAACATGTAGGCACTTTGCATTTCCTCGTTAAAATACATACGTACTTCAGGTGTTATTTGCATCGGCATTTTCATTTCGGGATACAATTTTTTTATGTAGTCGTTTACAATCGCCGAAGTGTAGCCAATGGCTAGTTTTGCAGTATTCGGATCGGAAGCATCGGCAATAAGCTGCATTTCGGCAGTGCCTTCTTTTACAAGGTTTTTGCCAAAATCAGTTTTAAAAACAATCACTTCACGTACTTTCCCTTTTTTGAAAATGGCATCAATATCATCCATGTTCTCAAGGTTTTTATCCAAAATAAAGTAACCCGATGATAAAAGTTTATGCGTGATTTCCTGACTTGTTTTGTCTTTTGCCTGATCGTAAATGGCAATGTGAATGTCGGTAATTTCGCTTTTAATTACCGTTCCGAAAATCAGAAGTTGAGCAACAGGAATTCCAAACAGGATGAGCATCGTTCGCGGATCGCGAAAAATGTGGTAGAATTCTTTTTTTATGAAGGATATAAGTTGTTTCATGTATTTAAGCTATTAGCTATTAGCCACAAGCTGCAAGCCTTTCCTACTTGAGGCTTGTCGCTTGCGACTTGCAGCTGTGTTATCTTGCTATTTTTATAAACACTTCGTCCATATTTTTGGCCTTGTATTTTTCTTTCAATTTTGCAGGAGTGTCGAGTGCTTCAATTTTACCGGCATCCATAATTGAAACACGGTTGCAGTATTCGGCTTCGTCCATGTAGTGCGTGGTTACAAAAACCGTAATTCCGTTGTTTGCTGCTTCGTAAATCAAATCCCAGAATTTTCGGCGGGTTACCGGATCAACACCTCCGGTGGGTTCGTCGAGAAACACAATTTTAGGATCGTGGAATATGGCCACCGAAAAGGCCAGCTTTTGTTTCCATCCCAAAGGCAAGTCCCCGATTAATTTATTTTTAACGGCTTCCAGTTCCAGTTTTTTCAGCAGTTCTTTTTCTTTTTCCTTTCTTTTTTTTACTGAAATACCATAAATACCTGCGTATAGTTTTATGTTTTCCGATACAGTAAGATCTTCGTAAAGCGAAAATTTCTGGCTCATGTAGCCAATGTTCTTTTTAATTTTTTCTGTTTCCCTGTAAATATCGAAACCTGCCACATTCATTTCTCCCGATGTTGGCGACGAGAGTCCACAGAGAATGCGTATAGCTGTTGTTTTACCGGCTCCGTTTGCACCAAGGAATCCGAAAATTTCGCCTTTGTACACGTCAAACGTTAGATTGTCGTTCGCAGTGAAATCGCCAAACTTTTTCACCATGTTTTTTACTGTAATTATCTTTTCTTTCATACTCTTTCTGGCGCTTGCATTATCATTCGTGGCTTTCCATCAAATTCATAAATACATCTTCAATTCCCGGATGAATCTCTTCCACCAACACCTCTTTGTGTCCCAGTTTGTGGAGGTAAACATCCAGTTCATTGCATTCGGTTTCGTCGTTTAGGCCTGTGAAATGGGCAAACTGACCAAAAGCATAAACGGCTTCAGCCTTTTCAAAAGCACGCAAATCATTAATCAGTTTATACATGTTTTTCGAATGAACTTGGATTATTTTACGCGGGAATTTTTCAGTAATTCGTGCGGGCGTGTCAATATCAAGTATTTTTCCGTTTTGGATGAGAGCTACACGATCACACAAATCGGCTTCGTCCATGTACGGTGTAGAAACCAAAATGGTAATGTCTTTCTTTTGCAGGTTTTTTAGCATCTCCCAGAATTCTTTTCTTGAAACGGCGTCGACACCCGTTGTTGGTTCATCGAGTATAAGAATTTTTGGCTTGTGAATTAGCGCGCAAGATAACGCCAGTTTTTGTTTCATTCCTCCCGAAAGTTTTCCGGCGCGACGTTTTTTAAAGGGCTCAATCTGGTAATAAATGTCACGAATAAGATCGTAATTCTCGTCCACGGTTGTACCAAAAACGGTAGCAAAAAAATTCAGATTTTCTTCCACACTCAAATCCTGATACAACGAAAAACGTCCGGGCATGTATCCGATAATATGTCTTACTTTCTTAAAGTCCTTACAAATCTCCAACCCATCCATTTTTGCATTTCCCGAATCGGGGAGCAGTAAGGTTGTAAGTATCCTGAGCAATGTGGTTTTCCCGGCGCCGTCAGGGCCAATCAAACCAAACAGTTCACCGCGATCTACCTTCAGCGAAATGTCCTTTAGTGCTTCAAGCTCTTTGTATGATTTGCTTATGTTTTGTATTTCTATCATGTTTTTCTTTAGTCTCAGTCTCAGTCTCAGTTATTTAAACCAATTGATTACTCCCAAATTTATCAGGGTTATTAATCATAAAGTTAATCAGTTTGCCAATTTCAATACACTCCGAATGAAGCGAGGAATGTTGTTCATTGGAAATGTATTTACATTCTTTTGCAAAATCCAACAATACATCGGTTTCACTGTTTTCTCCATCAGAATCAGTTAGTTTTGCAATAAAGTGTTTTGGATAGATTCTTTTGCGGTAAGCTTCTGCAAGATTTGCACATGTTGAACGAGAAGAACGTCTTATCTGATCAGTCAAAGAATATTTTTCTTCTTTTGGAAAAGATTTTGATAATTCATAAATCTGCATCGCCAACTGAAAACCTTTTTTATACGCCAACAAATCTTTAAAATCCATAGTATTTACTTTTATTATTTTACCCTGAACCGTTTTTTGCTGTGACTGCGACTGATTAATGTGACTTTTCTCTACTGCCAATTGATTTCGCCCGGCATTCCAATTTTTAAGGAGCCATTGTTTTTAACGCTTACTTTTACTGCATACACCAGTTTTACACGTTCTTCTTTGGTTTGAATAATTTTGGGTGTAAATTCTGCTTCCGACGAAATCCAGGTGATTTTCCCGGTTAGACTTTGATTTTCGTTTGCATTTTTATCAACCAGAACTTCCACTTCCTGACCTAATTTTATGCTTGTTAGCTGGGCTCCACTCACGTACACTTTTAAATTTAATTCGCTTAAGTCGGCAATTTTTAAAAGTGCTTTGCCGGCAGCTGCCAGCTCGCCCTGTTCTACATATTTTTCTAAAATGGTACCCGATACCGGTGATTTTACAACACAGCGCTGAAGTTTATCAACTACCGAAGCTTGCTGGGCATCAATCACATCAAGTTCTTTCGAGATGGATACAAATTGAGTTTTGGTACTTTCAATTTGTTTATCGATTACACTGATTTGACCTTGAATATCGTCGAGCGATTTTTGGGTTGAAGCACCATCTTTCAGCATTTTCTGAACGCGTTTTTCATTGATTTCAAGAATCCTTTTTTGTTCCTGTAAAACTTCAATTTGCGAACGAATGGATTGACGTTTCGATGTAACGGCGGCTTTTTGTGCTTCCAGTTGAATTATTTGAAGCTGAAATTGTACCGTGTCGATTATGGCAGCCACAAATCCGGTCTCAATTTGCTGCCCTTTTTCAACATCCATTTGAAGTATTTTACCGGGAGTTTCAGCCGAAACAATTACCGGATCGGATTCAAAATTTCCATAGGCATCCGATTCGTCGATGTTATTCGTACATGCAAAAAGCAGGATGCCAAGTGATAGAATTAGTAATTTGTATTTCATGATATTTTATGTTGTTACTGTTTTATATTAATTGTTACAGGTTACAGGTTGCAGGTGCATCTTTTAAACTTAAAACTGTTACTGCGACCTGATACTGTTTATTTCCCTTTTATCAGATTGTATTTTTCCCGGGCCTGGTTTAGTTGAATTTTATGCAATTCTTTGTTCAGTTTTGAAATGGTTTCGGCCTGTAGTTCCCTTACATAATCCGAGGCCGTAATTGTTTCGTTTTCAAGCTTTGAGGCTGCTGATTTTGTTATGTCGGTGCGCAGTGCCACCATTTTGTTATCGTTTTCGAGCATTGTTTCCAATTTGGCAATTTGTTCTTTTTGCTGAACCAGCAGCAGTTCAATGTTCTGTATAAATGTGGCTTCCTGGCTTTTTAGCATTTCCTGCTGTACTTGCAAAATTTCTTTTTGTCGCGATGTGTTTTCCCAGTCAAAAGCATTCCACGAAACGCCAACACCAAGCATGTAATATCCTTTAAATTCGTCTAAAAGCATATTCAAACCGGGTTTTCCGTAGCCCACTTTTCCAAAACCATACAATTTCGGATTACGTGTTTTCGATAACAAACCTTGTTGCGTGTTGAGCTGCAAACGTTGGTTCTCAAAAAGTTGAAGTTCGGGACGTAAAAAATCGGAGCTTAAATTTGCATTGGCGGAGGTGTAGGTAAAGCTCGCGTTTTTATCAATTGTTTCTCCGGTAAGTATCGAAAGCATTTGCGCCGAAGCATTTTTTGCCGCATCAATTTCAACAATATTTTGTTCCAGGTTTAACTTTTCGGCTTCTAAAACCAATGCAGCAGATTGTTCTGTAACACCGTTTCTGATACCCGATTCAATTGTTTTTAAACGTTCGTCGATGGTTGTGATCTGGGCATTTAACACTTCTTTTTGCTGATCGGCTACCAGAGTGGTAAAAAAAGCCTGTGCCACCTGCTCGTTTAATTTATACATTTCAACTTCAAGCTGGCTAAGATTGCTTTTTAAAATGGCGTCCTCGAGTGTTTTGTTTGCTGCAGATAAGCCTCCGTCCCAAATGGTTTGTTGCAATTCGGCATACGCATTGTAGCGGTCTTTCGAAACAGTGGGGGCTGTAATTCCCGGCACTTCAATGGGGAGTTCGGTAACTTCCGATTGGTATGTAAGCTGTCCATTTAGCGTTACTTTAGGGAAATAGGTGGTTTCAATATTTCCCTTTTTTAGTGCTGTTATTTGTTGCCATAACTCCGACTGTTTTAAATTCGGATAGTTTTCCCGGGCCCAAACATAACAGCTGTCGAGTGGAACTGTATTTTGTCCCACAACCATTTGAATGGGGAAGAAAAGCAGGATGATGTATTTTTTCATCGTATTATTTAGTTTGTACGTTTTAATGTAAAATGGAATTGAATTCTTAATTTTTAATTGTTGGATAAAATTAGCTCTGCTTTACCATAATTGAATTTAAAGCGAACTCTTTTATGGTCGATTTTCGTTGTTCTAAATATTGATCGTACTGTTGATGATTATCACCAAATAAAATTAGTTTTAACATGGGTTTCGCCGCAAATGGGAAAATACACATCGAAAGTAAATTGGCAATAATATCGCGCGGATTCATTTTGCGAATTTTACCAGCTTCCATCTCTGATTCAAGCATTTTAAATATGGAACTCAGTTCTATCTTTCTATCCTTAATTGTGTTCTCAAAAAAATCAGAATCGCGGTTTATCTCTTTCAGCATAAATGCCGGGAGGTATGGGTTTTGCAAAAGCATATCGATGTAGGTTTCTACAAATATGCCTATTTTCTCTTCGATGGGTTTGTCGGAAAGTAGAACCGACGTAATGTTTGGAAAAATTTGACCAATAATATTCCCAAATATTGCTTCAAACAATTTTTGTTTCGATCTGAAATAGTAGTGAAGAAGTGCTTTGTTAATACCGGCTTCGTCCGCAATTTCCTGCATTCTTGCGCCATCCATTCCCTTGCGAACAAATATTGTTCGAGCCGCTTTTAGAATTTTCTCCTCTGTATTGTCTTTATTTATCGCATTCATTTTGTTGTTAACTATTGGGTTTAACCATTTGGTCAAAAATAGAGCTAATATTTTAATTGATCAAAAGATTCAACTAAAAAGTTTAACCAAATGGTTAATTCTTGTTTTTGACTAAACTTTTTATCTTTACTTTTTAAACAACTAAATCAAAAACATACTTTAAAATGAAACAATTACGATCAACCTTAAAAATTTCTATTTTGGCTATGGTGGTGCTGATTTCAGCGTGTAATTCAAAACCTAAAAGTCAGGATTCATCCGAATCTGCTGCTCATAAATCGGGCGAAAACTGGATTCAGCTCTTTAATGGTGAAGATTTGAACGATTGGCAAATTAAATTCAAAGGAGATGAATTGGGTGTAAATTATAACAATACATTTCGTGTTGAAGATGGCTTGTTAAGTGTGTCGTACGAAAACTGGGATGAGTGGAATGGAAAGTTTGGCCACATTTTTTACAAAGACGAATTTTCGAACTACAAATTACACGTGGTGTATCGTTTTGTAGGCAATCAGGCAAAGAGCGGTCCCGGTTGGGCATTTCGGAATAACGGTTTAATGATTCACGGACAAAGCGCTGAATCAATGGCTTTGGATCAGGATTTCCCAACATCTATTGAAGTGCAATTGCTGGGTGGAGTAACCGGAAAAGGGGAGAGGTCGACCATGAATTTATGTACCCCCGGAACAAATGTGGTAATGAATGATTCGCTGATTGAGCAGCACTGCATTAACTCAATTTCGGAAACACAGTTGGATGATAAATGGGTTGATGTGATGGTTGAAGTTCATGGAGGTGAGGTAATCCGTCATTTTGTTGACGGTGTGGAAGTAATGCACTACGAACAACCACAGCTTGATCCACGCGACCAGTATTACGATAAAATGCTTCCTCTTTATGGCGATAAAATGATTAGCAAAGGAACCATTTCACTTCAGGCGGAGAGTTCGCCTACCCAATTTAAAACCGTGGAAGTGTTGGTGCTGGAGGAATAGTCAACTAAAATTCCTCTTTTCAGAAGCCAAATTGCAAGAATATTTATTTGTGATTTGGCTTTTGTTCGTTTAAAGCAGCCAATCTTATTTCGCGGCGGTTGGCGTAATTTAATGCCAGCAGCGATGTGGCAATTATGGCCATCCCGAAAATAGAAACAAAATCAGGTTTCTCATTTTTCATTATTATCCAGCTTAAAGCAGCTCCGGACACCGGAATTAAAAATTTCCAAACATTTAAAATTGAGACTTTAATGCCCGGACGTTTTAACAGGGAGTACCAAATTGTAATTGCTGCTGCCGATAAGAAACTCAGCCAAGCCAATGCATACCAGTATTTTGGAGGGAAAGGACCCAAATGAATTCCTTCGAGCGGAACCGAGACAACAGATAGCATGATTCCGCCAATTATTAATGAGGTTGAACTTAAAACCACCGGAGATACTGTTTTCGAACTTTTAGCAATAATTACATTTGAATACCCCGAAACCAGGTTGTTGATTAAAAGTAAAGCAATGCCTAAAAGTTCGAGTTCGCCCTTCATTTCAACCTTTGAACGGCCAAGTGTAATAATGGCAATTCCAACAACACCAATTAAAATACTAGCTGTTTTTAAAGGAGTCATTTTGTCGTTGTGAAAAGAGAAGTGGGCAACCACAGCAATAAATAGAGGTTGCGAGCCGATTATCATGGCAGCCAGGGAGCTTGGAACCAGGTTAATTCCACTATAGAAAAGAGCATATTGAGCAAAAATTTGCACCACTGAAAGCAGAAGAATAAATCTTATGTTTGCTTTTAATTCTGCTAAATATTGTTTGGGTTTTCCAAAATACAGAAAGATGAGAATTCCTGAAATAAAAAAGCGCACTCCGGCAAACTGTAAAGGAGTGTGATTTTCGAGGCCAATTTTTACGCCAACAAAAGCGGTAGACCAAAGCCAGCAGGCAACAATGGCCAAAAACGTAGTGCTTTTTAAACTATTTTTCATATTCGGTTTTGAAAGTTGTAAAGGTGAGGAATTTATTAGAATAAAAGACTTGTAAGTTTGTAATTCTTTGGTAACGCATGGTTTGTTAAAGCGGAGGTAACAAAATTGAAGAAGCTATTCGTTTATTGGTTTTCCGGGAAGGAGAATGTAGCTTACAAAGCACCTAGTCTTTTAAATTTAGAACAAAAGGTATTAAAATTCAGTAAGGATTTAAGAATGCTTCTTAAAATTTGACAGTTCGTTTAAGGGTTCGCGGCATATACTTAACAAAAAGCAGTAAATTGGCGATTCAATTTTACAAGACATTAACCTTATGGGAAAAAGAGTAATTAATAACTACGAAGAATTTGAAGCTCTTTTGGGGCAAGTTATTGGCGTTTCAGATTATATTCAAATTACACAGGAACAAATCGATAAATTTGCCGATGCTACACTCGATTTTCAGTGGATTCATACCGATCCGGAAAGGGCAGCAAAAGAGTCTCCTTTTAAAACAACCATTGCACACGGTTATTTATCGTTGTCGATGTTAACCTACCTGTGGTATAACGTGGTTGAGGTAAATAATGTAAAAATGATTGTTAACTACGGAATTGAAAATTTACGTTTTCAGCAGCCGGTAAAAGTAAACGATAAAATACGTGCAACCGTTTCGTTAAACGATATTAAAAACCTTCGTGGCATTGCCAAAATTCAGGTGAAAATTGTGGTTGATATTGAAGGAGAGAAAAAACCGGCTTACGATTGCCTGGTAAATTTCCTTTATCATTTCGAATAAAAAGTAGTTGATATAGAGCTATTTGAAATAAGGGCTAAGCTGTTTAACGACTTAGCCCTTATTTGGTATTACCAGGTTCTCAAATTTTATTCTGATTTATGTTTTCCAGAAGACCTTCGCACGCATCTTCCAGTAAATCGAGTACCAATTCAAATCCTGCATCGCCTCCATAATAAGGGTCAGGAACTTCGTTGTACTTCATCTCGCGGCTAAAATCGGTCATTTTATACAGCTTATTTAAATCTGCTTCGCTTCGTGCAACTCGTTTTAGATCGTGCATGTTGTCGTCGTCCATCCCAATAATCATATCAAAATAGTCGCAATCGGTATCGGGATTAAAATGACGCGAAATACTGGTTAAATTGAAACCGCGTTTTAAGGCATGCGACTGCATTCTTCTGTCGGCACGTTGTCCGGCGTGGTAAGCAGTTTGTTCCGGCCGAGTCAATTTCGAACTGTTTTGCCAAACCATTGTTTTTTACCAATCCTGTAAAAACAGCTTCGGCACTTGGCGACCGGCAAAATGTTGCCCATGCACACAAAAAGTATTTTGGTTTTGGCCATGTGCTTACTCCTTCGAATTCCAAATTTCGTAGGCTTTGTTTGCTTGTCCCAGCAGCAATGTCGTAACCATTTTTCGCGACTGCTCCGTTTGCCATTCCTTTTGCCATAAACTGCGTAACTTCGGGATTGTAAACCAGGTCGAACAGCAAATGATCCTTGCCAATAAATTCATAAGGAATATTAGGGAAGGTATCCACCTTTGGGTAGGTGCCAAGTGGAGTTGCATTGATAATAAGTAATCGTTCGGCGATCATTTTTTCATCAATGTCTTCGTACCTGATTTCTTTTTCTTTTAGTTCTTCAATTGAAGCCGAAACGTAATCGATCCCCAATTTATTAAGAACGTATTTAAGCGCTTTCGAAGCACCCCCCGTTCCTAAAATCAAGGCCTTTTTATGCTGCTCTTTTAGCAACGGAGTTAAGGTTGATTCGAAGCCAAAAGTATCGGTATTAAAACCTTTTAAATGAACACCCGATTCAGTGCGGGTTACGCGAATGGTATTAACAGCTTTAATTTCACGGGCCGAATCATTCAACTCGTCCAAATACGGAATAACCTGCTCTTTGTATGGAATGGTAACATTTAATCCAATTATTTCAGGATTGTTTTCCAGTATTTCGGGAAACTTCGTGATTGAATCGATTTCAAAATTCTGATAAGTTGATTCGATATTTTCTGTTTCAAATTTCTCGGTAAAATACCGTTTCGAAAACGAGTGAGTGAGTGGGTATCCTAATAATCCGTATCTCTTCATGATCTTATGCTTTAATTTCCAATGATGAATATTCAAATTTCAATATCCAAATGATAATGTTTCGTTTCATTGTTGAATATTCAATATTGGATATTGGATATTTTTTGTCTACTTAATTTTTCTGTTGCCCGTTAACTGAGATTGTTTACTTCTGAAGTTTTTTTCCAATACCTTCAACAACAAAAATAAGTGCAAACCCTGCGATAACCAGAATAAGTGCACCTAATAATAAAGCTTCATTACCTGTAATTTGTTCGTAAGTTGCAGGTAAAATATTTCGTTCGGCAATGGGTTTTAGTTCTCCGTGACGGTCGATGATCGTTTCAGTAACTTCTTTCCAGGGCCATACTTTGTTTAACGAGCCTACCATAAATCCTGCTAAAACGGCGATAGTGAGGTTGTGGTATTTCTTTAGTAACCATGATAATACGTTGGAGAACGAATTTATACCAACGGCAGCACCCACCATAAAAGTTCCGATTACAGCAATATTTACATCGCCAACGGCTTCCAGAATAAATTTGTACATGCCCAGTAAAACCAGAATAAAACTTCCTGAAATACCGGGTAATATCATGGCGCAAATGGCGATGGCTCCCGAGACGAAAATAAACCAGTAGCTGGTATTGGCTTCGGCAGGCGAAATTACCGTAATCATATAGGCAACAGCAATTCCAAGAATTCCGGCTACCACGGTTCCCAAATCCCATTTTTTTATTGAACGTGCAACATAAATGGCAGAGGCAACGATCAGACCAAAAAAGAACGACCAAACTAAAATAGGGTAATGGTTAAGCAAAAACTCCAATCCTTTTGCCAGCGAAACAATACTAATTGCAATCCCGATAAAAACACTGAGTAGAAATGTGCCATTTATAGCTTTCCAGAATTCGGCAAACTTTCCGGTAAAAAACAGCTTGATGGCATTTATATTTATCGATTTAATCGAGTTTATCAGTTCTTCGTAAATGCCGGTTATAAAAGCAATTGTTCCTCCTGAAACACCGGGAACCACATCAGCAGCACCCATTCCCATTCCTTTTAATACCAGTGTAAAGTAGTCTTTTGTTGTTCTGTTCATTTTGTAAAGTTGTGAATTCTATGTCTTTTTTTGAAGATTGGATATTTAGCACATTAAATCGTAACCAATGCGATTTTTAGGGGAGCCAAAATACAAAAACAAATTGTAATTTATAAACTGCCTGTTTGATTGGGAAATGGAGATGTTAGAAACTTAGAGTTGAGGTAACTTTAAACCTGACTGATTTTATTTTACACCGCTTCTGTATTCATCAACAATTTTTTTGATCCTCTTACTTTTCATCGATCTGGGATAAATGTCGAATAAGTAATTGATGTTTTCAAAGTCTTGTTTCATTGCTTTACGCAACCATTCGTATGCTTCTTTTTGATTCCTGTTTTCCAAAAGCAATGCTACCAAACGATATTTTAACATCGAATCGGTATTGTTTTTTATGCCTCGTTTAATAATACGAATGGCATTTTCAGGTTCGCTATACGATTTTAGTGCTTCTGCCCAGGTGAGCCAAATTTCGGTATTTTCAGCATCAGTTTTTGCTCCCTTTTTGAATGCTTTTAATGCTTCCTCGCGGTAGTTGGCATCTTTGTTTACTTTGCCCAAAGTAAGCCAGTATTCCGAGTTTTTTTCGTCAATGTCAATGGCTTGTTTTATCAACGAAATACTGTCGTCAAATCGTTGTTGAATCCAGTACAAAAGTCCAATGCCAAACCATGCAGTGTCGTTCTCTTTGTTAATTTCAAGGGCTTTCCGGTAATTGTATTCCGAATTTTTATAGTCCTCTAAATTTAAATGACATTCGCCAATGTAACAATATGCATCGTCGTTGTCGGCATCCACTTTCAGGTATTCGTAATATTTTTCGATGGCCGCTTCAAACTTCGATGAGTTGGCCAGGGCATTTCCAATGTTAAACAAAGCCATGTGGAAATTTTCGTTAATGGCCAAAGCATATTCGTATGCCTCAATCGCTTTTTTATGTTTTTCCGCTTTGTTGTAAACAATTCCTAAATTAAACCAGGCGGTATAGTTGTAAGTATCGTTATCGATAAACCGGTTGTAATACGCTATACTTTTTTTGAATTTGCCCATTTGGTCGTAAAAAAATGCCAAATCATACAGCACCAAATCGTTAGTAGGATTGTATTTGAGTGCGCGTTCAAAATAGGTAATGGCTTTTTTTATTTCTCCAACCTGAACAAATGCCGATGCAATGTGATACAAAATATCGTCTTCTTCTCCGTTGGCATGTTTAACGGCGTTGTTGAACGAATTTTTTGCTTCCTGTTCGTTTCCCATAATCAACCATGCCGAACCTTTTAAAAGGTGCACATCGGGATTGGCTGTTTCCACTTTTTCGGCAAAATTAAGGTATTTGTGAGCCTGGTCGTATTTCCCTTTGCTGATGAGGATTTGGGCATATTTTAGCTGAAGAGGAATGGCATTGGGATGAATCTGGATTCCCTGTTTCGCTGCAATTTCCGATGATTGCAAATCGCCTTCTTCCATTAACTGCTCAACAATTCCTTCGAATTCCATCACGTCGAAGTATTTCTTCCTGCCGGAAATCAACGAGTTTTTAAACCTGTTAACTACTTCACTTAAATCTTCTTCCCTAAAATTATTTCTTTCCTCGTCCATTGTCTAAAATGAGTTCGCGAAATTAATAATTAACCCGTAAATACGAAATAGTCTTTAAATATGTTGTTCGCGCAACAAATCGTTAACCGTTTTTACGGGATTGAATGTTTCAATAGGCACTTCTACAAACAAGGTATTCCAGTTGCTCATGGCACCGTTCCACAGCCCAGGAAGTTCCTGTGCTTTTAACTCTTTTCCGTCTTTCGACTTTGTTGAAATAAAACCGGTAGCCGGATCGGTAAATTGGGTTAAATCGTATTTTTCGCCTCGGTAATTTTTTACGGCACATACCAAATCAACCGGATTAAAGTGAGTGGCATGCTGCACTATTTTTTGTTGTTGAACGCTGTCGGGATCAATTTGCGAGCTCTCAACTACCTGCAACGACACAGTTCCGTCGGAATTTGTAGCCCAGAAAGGACCTCCACCCGGTTCGCCTTCGTTTTTAACCATTCCGCAAACACGTAAAGGGCGGTTGTATTTTTCTTTTAAATAATGGTACAACTCATCTTTTTCGGTGTAATACTGGTTGCTTTCCGGTTTGGTATTTAAGGTATTTTCCAGAAAATTGGCGGCTTCGGCTAAAAAGCCACTATCCAGTGCAACAGGATGTTTTTCGTTTAGTTCTTTCTGATAGCGGAACAATTTTTCCTGGTGTTTTAACAACACGCCGGCAAGTCCTTTTTTATAATCGATGGTCGCCTGTTTTAATCGGTCGGGCACCACATTGTCTATGTTTTTAATAAATATAATATCGGCATTCAGGTCGTTCAGATTTTCGATTAACGCACCGTGTCCGCCCGGGCGAAACAATAAACTGCCATCGGGATTACGGAAAGGTTCGTTATCCAAATCAACTGCAATTGTATCGGTTGATGGTTTTTGCTGGCTAAACGAAACTTCAAATTCAACTCCCAGTTCTTCTTCGTATTTATCCTGAACTTCGGCCAGTAATTTTTCAAATACGGGCTGGTGTTCCGGAGAAACCGTAAAATGAAGTTTTGCTTTGTTTTTTCCGTTTTTGGCATATTTGGCACCTTCTACCAAATGCTCTTCAAAGGGTGTGCGTGCTCCGCTTTCATACGAGTGAAATTTTAGCAATCCTTTGGGCAACGAACCGTAATTTAAACCTTTGTCGTTTAATAAATAATCGAGCTGGCTTTTTAATGTGTTGGTGTCGCCACCATTTTTAATGGCCGATTTTAATTCATCGGCAAAAGCGAAATTATCAATCTGGTCGGTGTATTCTTTTACTGCTTTGCTTTTTAAAACTTCCGATTCGTCATTTGTTTCCAGTTCTTCCAGGGCTTCAAACAAAGCTTTAAACATTCGGCTGGCTGCGCCCGAAGCCGGTACAAATTTTAAGGGGCGGGTTCCCGAGGCAACTTTTTTATCGTACAAAGCTCCTCTTTTTTCTAAATCTTCAGGATTTAGCCGGATGATACCTTTGCCAACTTCTGCGGCATCTTCTATTTGAAGAAAAGGAAAGCCGGTTTTAAAATTTTCGATTTGTGAAAGTACGGTTTGTAAGTTGCTTCCACGTTGTTGTATCTGTTGTTTATCTTTATCTGAGAACATAAGCTGCGGTTTTATATGTACTAAAATAGTTATTTGAATTTTGAATCAAAACGCATGAACGACAAGAAAAGATTAAAGTTTTCAAGATTTGTTGATAAGTTTTAAATGCATTGGATTAAATGTTTAATAATCAACTTGCTTGTTGATAAAGAATCCTGAAAGAATGAAACAAAAATAGAAATGCTGATTTTTATGTAGTTTTGCGGCTTCAAGATTAGAATTACATGGGGCAAACAATTTACAGCTGGGGACACGAACGACGCTACAACGATTTCTCGACTTATTTCAGAAACCTGTTTTCGGAACGCGTTCAAAAGGTTTCGGTTGATGCCGGTTTTACCTGCCCCAACCGTGATGGTACAAAGGGCGTTGGTGGGTGTAGTTATTGCAACAACAAAACTTTTAAGCCCACTTATTGTAACCTTGAAACCAGTGTAAGCAGCCAGGTTGAAAAAGGAATCGAATTTTTTGCCAGGAAATACAAATCGATGCGTTTTCTGGCCTATTTTCAGGCGTATACCAATACGTACGCTCCTTTAAACGATTTAAAAATCTTGTACGAGGAGGCCTTGCAACATCCAAAAATCGATGGGCTTGTTATTTCGACCCGCCCCGATGCTGTAGATGTCGAATTGCTTGATTACCTGGCAGAACTGAGCAAGAAAGTGTATGTGATGGTAGAGTTTGGTTTAGAGTCGCATTTAAACCGGACATTAAAAGATATCAACCGAGGGCATACATTTGAAGAGTCGGTTTGGGCATTGCAGGAAACAGCCAACCGCGGAATTAATAATTGTGCGCACATGATACTCGGGTTGCCGGGCGAAAGTCGCGATGAATTGTTGGAACAGGCAAAGGTTATTTCGCAGTTACCGGTTAAAAACCTGAAATTGCACCAACTTCAAATTCACAAACAAACGCTTTTGGAAAAGCAGTTTAAAACAAATCCCGAACGCTTTAACTTGTACACAGCCGAAGAATACATCGATCTGGTAGTGGATTACCTTGAAGTGTTAAATCCCGAAATTATAGTGGAACGTTTTATCAGCCAAGCCCCCATTGAAATGCTGATTGCCCCCAAATGGGGATTAAAAAACTTCGAGTTTGTTGCCAAAGTTGAAAAACGGCTAAAAGAACGGGATACCTGGCAGGGGAGATATTATTAAGGTTCTGAAGTTATCTTTTTAAAAACTACTTTCTCATTTCCTTTTTTTACCAGTTCGTTGAAATAATATTTAATTTTTGAATAGTCTTCAACCGAATAAATTGATTTCCTGAAATAATAATAAAGTTGTATCTCCACAGAACTTTCCTGTAACGATATGTTGTATTCCATTTCAAATAAATCATTGTCAATTTTTAAATTCTCGGCGGTATAGTCCACATCGTACCCATCAGGAATAATGATGTGTGATAGAATGGTGGTTTTTGTAGGATAAACCATGTCAACCGGATAATTTCTTTCAGGTTGTTGCAAAGGATTTTCTTCCATTGTTTCGTTACAAAATGGAGAGATATAAATCTTTTCGTTAATAAGTTCCGGTTTTGTTTGAAATTTGAATTCAAAAGTGTAAGGTTCATCCGGATTAATTGGATTTGAGATTTCAATATTCCCGGTGTCAACTTTATAGTTGTTTTTTTCAAGGTATTTTGACAGCTTTTCAGTACTGTTTCCAATGGATTTTCTATGGTTTGCAGCACTGTATTCATTGACTTCTGTACTTATGTTGGCTAATAATTGTTCATGGTCAAATTCCAGGTTGATATGGGTTTTTGTTGCACTTGGAATTAAGCTGCTAAGACCAATCCACTTTTCTTTCTTTGCTTCTTTAACAAGTAAACCCCGGTCGTTTATACAACGCGATGGTATTCTATAAAATCCAACACTTTTTTCTGTTGCATCGGCGATGGTATTCACACCGTCGAGTTCAGCAAAAATGAGTACATAGTTAAAGAAATGATTGAAAGGATAACTTTGTCTAATCTGACCGTGATCCCGAGTGCTTATAAGTACAGGTTCTGTTTCAATCCCGGTGGCTCTAAGTAATCCAATTGCTAACAAGTTTAGTTCGGCAGAGTTCCCAAATTTGTCTTTAATTACCGTCGATGCTGATTTAGATGCATATTTTGCATTATAGCCATTCCAACTGTAATTTTCTTTGACATACTTTAGAATATATTCAAATTTTTCTTTTTTCGTCATTGTACTCAAAACCGCATTGTCAATTAGTTTGGGTGCAAGTTTTTCACATTTCTTTATGTATTTTCCAAAGTCGCTATGTTCGAGGTACTCTTCAATCAGTTTTGGCCATGTTGTCATGATTTCCTTTTTTTGACCATCGGGGTAGGCAATTTCGGCAAGCTGAAAGTCGATTTTCATTATGTAATCGTTAATTGAACTAATGTAATCTTCACTTTTGAATGCTGGAACATCAAGCATTACAAATTCATAAACCATATCATTGTATTCCACAGAAGCAAAGCTCCTTTTTGATCCTTTTTCAACATATGCCTGCTGTTTGTCATATTTAGTCATCCCTTGGGAAATATAAGAATAATTGTAAAATGGGATAATTTTGGCGGTATATTGGCTATATACGGTTGGGATTTTACTCTGGAATTCCCAATCTTGCAAATTAAAAACATATGGTGATTTCAATTTGTACCTAAATTCTATAATAGAACCCGATTTTACATTTGGAAAGGCAAATTTTCGAACTCTCCAGTAATCGTTTATCTTCTCGTCATGCCAATTCCGGTCTTGCAATTCAGTTTTAATCAACTGGTTATTTTCAAAATTATATGTTGTTGCCTGAAGTTCGTATATTTCTTCGTAGATTCCTCCTTCCTGATAATAAGGAATCTCAATTTCTGCATATTTTATACCCGCTTCAGATAAAATTTTTATTCGCTTGCTTCGTTCGAAAAGAACATTAAATTTGTTGTAATCATCTACAAAATGTGATTTGCCAATATCGAACAGAACAACAGCTTCTGCTGATTTATCTTTATCATAAGTAACAAGTTCTATGTCATCTTTTCCAATCTTACCAAATTCTGTAGAATAATGTTGTGCCTGAGAATGAATCGTACAAAAGCAAAGGAAAATTAGTGCAAGAAAGAGGTTTTTCATATTAGTAAATTTTGCAGGTTGTTAGGTATGTATTGTTTTCAATTTGTTTAACTTCTTTCATAAAAGCATAGAATTCAGGATATTCCGTTAGTGCATAATTGCCACTCTTCAGAAGAAATGATTTTGAAATTATAATTTGATCTGCCAATACATTAAACTCAATTTTGTAAGAGCCAAACTTTGTTTCAATTGTTTTGTTTGTGAATACCGAATTTATTTTGTAGTTGTTTGGAATGTTGTAGATCAATTCATCTTTTTTGTATATCGGAAAATTAATTTGTATTGGCATCTTTCTTATTTCCGGAGATTCCAGCTTTGGAAGAGTAATAGGCAAAAGTTTAATTAGAAGGTCGTTGCCATACTCCTTGTAAATCTCATGCGAAGTTACTTCGTAATTCATTTTAACATTTGTCGAATCTCGATTAAATTCTTCAATGTCAATGTTGGTTACTGTAAAATCTGATTCAATTAACTGATCTCGAATTATCTGCGTTGATTCAGTTTTATTATAGGAAATGGTAAGTTGTTGAAGATATTCGAAGTTTTCTCCTCTGTATGTATTTGCAAATTGGGCCGACGAAGTTTTATTTAAGGAATACTTTAAACTTACTTTTCTCTCATTAAGTACTTGACTAGGTGTAAGGGGAGGAGTATTTGTAAAAAAACTGTTCTGATTATCCACAACAAAAACCTCTCTGTTTTGAATAAATGTACCTACATAGCCAAAAGGATTGTTACTGGTACAGTCAATCCATATCGTATCTGTTTTGATGGGGACACAAAGAATAACATGGTTTGCCTGTTGCGACGGCATCAGTTTATTTACTACATCAATTTTTTCGCCGGCTTGAATTGATGAGTAGAATGATTTTATGTCGACTGCTTCCAATACGGCCTTGAAATAGTTGCTCAACGCCTTACAATCGCCATAACGGTTTTCTGAAACATAACTTGCTGGATAAGGTTTTAATCCTCCGGTATCAATATTGATATTAATATATCTGGTTTCATCTTGTAAATATTGATACAGAATTTTTATTTGCTGGCTAATATCTTCTATCCCTTTTATCCGGTTTCGTATTTTTGTGATCTCAGAATCAGGTAAATCATTCAGGTTCTTCAATAATGAATATTCCCAAAAACCGTAATCTTCCCAAGACTTAAAAGAACCTTTTATTTCATATTTGAACTGTTCAGGAACAAGAATTACCTGTGGCAGAAATTGGCTGAGAGGTGGTGCCAGAATTTCTGATTTAAGCTTTCCGTCATAGCTAGTTATCCATGAATAGGTATAATTTCCTTCTGTTGAATCTTTTTGAAATGCTGTAATTTGTTGGCAACTGTGATTTACAATATAGCTTTTGGGTGCTTTAATGTAAAGCTCTGCCTTTTTAGTGGGTACTTTGCTCGCTATTACAGGGATCCAGTAATCCAAATAAAAGAATTCATCTTCGTGAATCTCGTAATCGTAACATATTTTATATGGATAAATATTGTGTTTAAGCGTGAATTCATTGATTAATTGATCTTGATAAAAGGTACTTTCAGAAAATGAACTATGTTGTTTTATCTCGCTTTTTTTAAGCTTCTTAATTATAGTGTTATTTAAATCTTTTATATAAGCATTGATGTTTGATACGCGACTCAAACCAGAAGATGGAATCTCGATTTGAGCATATTGTTCCCCTTCCCTTGTATTAATTTGAATTTCAAAATAATGTTTTTTGGTAATCTTATTTCTAAGTACTTCAATGGTGGTGATTTGTGAGATCAATTCTGCATCGAAATTTTGAGCTAATAGTGTTGTTGTAGTATTAACAACTAAGAGAAGTAGAATTAGTACAAAAGTTGATTTAATTTTTGGATTCATTCAATTCAGTTCGGGTTTTTGATTGTCACAATGGCGTTAGTTAGAATTTTAAGGACATGTAGCTATACAAAAATAATATTTTATGTTAGCTAGCAAAATGCTAAAGCATAGATACAATAATTTAGATTGATTCTAATTGAAACGTTCAAATCCAATATTTTGGAGTGATGGACTTAACTTCGAGTTTGTTGCCAAAGTTGAAAAACGGCTAAAAGAACGGGATACCTGGCAAGGGAGATTGTTTTAGTCCAGGCCGGAGACTTGCAAAAAAGTAAATATAAAAAAAGCTCCGGACCAATTATCCGGAGCTTCTCGCTCAATTTTATTTTATCGTTTTACCGGTTCGGTCGTCGATAACAACCAGCCGGTATTTTTGTCCGTCCATTACCACACGGTGGGTGTCAATGTGCAGGTGTTTTGTTTTTACTTTATTATTGATAACAAAATCGCGAATAAGTACCATTTCCGATAGGTTGGAACCCGATAACAAATCGCGCAGCTGGCAGCGCTTACAAAAACCATTGTCTACCGGCGAAATCTTCTCGCGTTGCGTGCAACCCATTACTTCGCAAAATTCGTGACCAATAATATCACCTTTGTCGCTTTTGGTTAATTGCTGAAACGATTTGTTGTAAAATTTTACTTTAAAATCGTGGTCGGTTAAAAAAATCGCTTGTGGATGGTGTTCTATCAACTGGTTAACGAGGTCGTTGGCTTCTTCTACTCTTACAAAATCTAGTCTCATAGCGTTTAATTTTAACAGGTTCGAAAAATGCCATTAATGAGTTTGAAATACTTAATCATATTGGGCTAAATGAAATTATGAAATATTGTGCAATTATTCAATCAAACATGTTTTTAAATCTAAAAAAAATGTGAACGGATTTACCGATCAACCGAACCAAATACTTTCTTTAATAAACTGGTAACCCGAGCCGCCGGATCTTTTCTGATTTGCTTCTCTTCTTCAGCAATTTTAAGGAATAAACCGTCGAGTGCCTTTGCTGTCAGGTAATCTTCCAGCTGAGTATCAACGGGTTTAAAGCCTGCCGTTTTTCCAATTATTGAATTTGATAGTTGATTCCATTTTCCGATCAGCGAATCCCAGCTTTCTTTGGTTGAAATACCTGCAGCAATGTCTTTTTCAACCGAAGCTTTAATTTTTTGGGCGGTACAATTCAAAAAGCTGGTCGTAGGTTGTTTTGTGCAAATATTCGGTGGCCGCATTGTCGTTGCCTTTTAAAATGCCAATTCCGTCAGAAATGGTCATGCTGGTAATGCTGTTCACAAAAATAGGTTTGGCTTCAGAAACGGCATCTTCGGCTGCGCGGTTGATGTGTAACAATACATCGTCGATTAATTTCTGACCTCCCGGTATTTTCCCTGCATTTTCAACAATAATATCGGCTTCGGGCGGAAGCAGTATTTTTACCAGCTCGTCTTTGTAATATCCGTCGGTAGCACCTAAAATACTGGCCGAATTGTTTGTTCCGGTTACCAATGCTTCTTTTAATCCTGCAATAATTTCGTTCTGCGACAGCGGAGCTTCCGTATCTAAGTATTGTTGCGAAAGATGCATTACCTCGGCACAGCCGGAGAACAGAACCATCAGGATCAGAGAGAGAAATAGATTTTTGGTTTTCATAATTAATTGTTATTTGTCGGTTTTCTTTTTAAACAGCTGGTCAACTAAATCGTCGCGTCCTTTTGCTTTTAAATCGCGAATAATCTGGTTGCGGTATTCTTTTTTATACCAGAAGAAAAACTGACGTTGTTTTTCTTTTGCATTTTTGTTGCGGGCGGTATAAATTTCTTCCATTGTATATGGATGATAGCCCGAATAGTAAACCACGGTGGCTAAAGTCATGGGTGTTGGCGTAAAATCCTGCACCTGTTCCAACCTGAAATTCATGTTTTTAGTTTGAATGGCAAGGTTGGCCATGTCTTCTGATTTACTTCCCGGATGACTCGAAATAAAATACGGAATTAACTGTTGATTGAGATTTTCCTCTTTATTTATTTTAATAAATTCTTCATTTAGTTCTTCAAAAAGCTTAAACGATGGTTTTCGCATAAACTTAAGTACTTCGTCCGAAGAATGCTCCGGAGCCACTTTTAAACGGCCAGAAACATGATGTTTTATTACATCGCGTAAATACTGACGGTTGGTTTCGTTTACTTCTTCGTTATTGGTTTTTTCCAAAATCATATCGTAACGAATACCACTGCCAATAAATGCTTTTTTAACCTTCGGATTGCTGCGTACTTTTGCATAAAGTTCGCGCATGGCTTTGTGGTCGGTGTCGAGATTTTTGCAAACCGAAGGGAAAATACACGACGGGCGTTTGCATTTTTTGCAAATCTCTTCGTGAATACCTTTCATTTTGTACATGTTGGCCGAAGGACCGCCAAGGTCGGAAATATAGCCTTTAAAATCGGGCATTTCGGTTACCTTTTCCACCTCTTTTAATACCGATTTTTCGGAGCGGCTGGCAATAAATTTTCCCTGGTGTGCCGAAATGGTACAGAAGGTACAACCCCCAAAACAGCCCCGGTGAATGTTTATTGAATGCCGGATCATTTCGTATGCCGGAATGGTGCCTTTATTATTGTAGCGCGGGTGCGGCAAGCGGGTGTACGGCAAATCGTACACTTTGTCAATCTCCTTTTCTTTAAAAGTTGGCCAGGGCGGATTTACAACAATCTTTTTATCGCCAATTCGCTGCACCAGTTTTTTTGCCTCCATTTTATTCGACTCTTCCTCGATGTGCATAAAATTTCGGGCAAACTCTTTTTTGTTCACCAAACAAGTGTCATGCGATGCCAGTTCCAGCTCGTCCCAGTTCTTTTTGGTGGCATATTCCTGGTTGGCATCCACCATAAAAACAGTTTGTGGAATGGTGGTTAAATTTTCAACCGGAATTCCACGTTTTACCAGGCGGGCAAAATCAATAATCGATTTTTCACCCATGCCGTAAAACAATAAATCTGCCCGACTGTCGGCTAAAATAGAGGGCATCAGTTTATCCGACCAATAGTCGTAGTGCGTTAAACGACGCAACGACGCTTCAATTCCTCCAATCACCAAGGGCACATCGGGAAACAATTCTTTTATAATTTTCGAATAGGTGATGGTTGCATAATCCGGACGGTAGCCAAAACGTCCACCGGGAGTGTATGCGTCGTTGGTGCGTTTTCGTTTTCCGGCGGTGTAATGGTTAACCATCGAATCCATATTTCCGGCAGAAACGGCAAAAAACAGGTTGGGTTTTCCAAGCTTTTTAAAATCGCGTAAATCGTCAGTCCAGTTTGGTTGTGGTACAATGGCAACACGCAAGCCTTCACTTTCTAAGATTCTTCCAATTACAGCAGAACCAAATGAAGGATGATCGATGTAAGCATCTCCGGTAAAAAGGATAACATCAAGCGAATCCCATCCCTGTTCCTTTACCTCTTTTTTCGAAGTTGGCAACCATTTTGTACTATCTGTTTTCTCCAACATAACTCTCGTTTGAACCTATTATAACAATCAGAACAAATAAAGTTCAAATATGATTAAAAAGATTCGTCAAATCGTGGTTTTTCTGCACGAATGCGTAAATCTAAGGTATATAAATAGTATTTCCGACCTGTTTTTGAGTCCATGGGCATTGAACCATACATTCCAGACAGGTTATGCATTTTCTGAAATCGATTAGATTGTCTCTCGAGGTTTCAGCTTCCCAGCTGTTGCCATAAATGGCATTTGTCGGACACACGTCGACACAAACAGAACAAGAGCCGCACAACGATTGCATTGGCAGAGCAGAGATGCAGTTAACAGGAGCATCGGTTAATACAGTGCACATACTAATGGCCGAACCAAACTGTGGAGTCACCAAAAGATTGTGTTTGCCAATCCAACCCAAGCCTGCCAAACGGGCAATGGTTTTGTGAGGCAGGGGAGTGCTGTTTTCCAATTTATTGTACAACGAGTGTGCTTTAAGGTTTGCCTCTGATTGCGAAAAAGCTGAAAAACCTTTGGCTTGTAAATAATCTGCCAGCTCATCGGCCAATCGGTCGGTTTTGATTTCTGTTAAATGAAATTCATCGTTCTGAATTTGGTCGTTCTGTTTCATTTTTTCGACATAGTTGGTTGTTGTTCCCACTTTTTGAATGTATGCCGGCGACAAAACAATACCAAACAAAATGGCATTTGGCAAAGCATTGTTTTGCGATTTATTTAAAAATGAGATGTCGGTAAAATGAATAAAACTGACACCGTTTTTGTTTAAATAGTTCTTTATTTCCTGTTCAATGTTCATGTATTTTCGACAGAAATTAATTTGCCAATTCACAGAGTTTTAACACCGTTTTCCAGTTTCGGGTAGTGGCAGTTACTTTTAGTTTATTTTCAAAAAAGGTATTACTCAATTTCGATTGGTGGTATTTCCCCTGGCAGAAAACATAAATATCGCAGTTTGCAACAACAAATTTATCCTCTCCCGAATCCACTGACTCTGCTGTTTTTATCGCTTTCTGTTCTGGTGCTGTGTTTAAAAATGTAAGATGCAACTGATTTAGTTCTGCTTCGTCACCGGTGTAAAACGGATTGTTTTTTATGGCAGCTTTCAACTCGTTTGCACTTCGCACAATAACCGGTACATCAAAGCCATATTTAGCCAGTATCGCCGCGCTTATCTTCTTCGAAATTTCAGTTTCACTTAAATCATTGGCAGCAGTAAAAAGTACATTGCCACTTTGAATGTAGGTTGAGCAATTGGTAAATCCGGCATCAGCAAACAGATCTTTTAAATCGGCCATCAGGATTTTGCGTTTGCCCCCAACATTAATTCCCCTCAAAATTGCAACTTTCTTTCCCATACTACGTGAATTCGTTTTTAACACGTTCTGAAACTAATTAAAAGATTTGTGAATTCTCAACTATTGTTCTGCTGTGGCAACAAATTCTTTTATCAGGTCTGCATTTTCAAACAGGTTCCAGCTTGATAAATGGGCGGCAAGATTGGCTTGTTCCGACCGTAAATCAATGATGTGGGGGAAGTTCTCCATAAAAGTTGCCAGCATCGGAAAGGTTTTTCCAAATTCATTTTTTCCCAGTCTGATCTGGATATCAACCGGAAGTGCGTTGATCCAGTTTCGAACAATGTCGTTGTAAACCCAAATGATTTCAACATCGTAACCTCCTTTTATACCGTGGCAGGGTTGTTCGGTAACCGCGTAAGTGTCTTTAACAATTGCAGGTTTGCCATCGGCTTTTAGCTGGTATAACTTTTTAACCAGGGCTTTGTATTTTTTCTCTTGTTTCGCAAATACAATGTTATCGGTAAAATCTTTTTCGCCATACTGGTTTGGCAGTTTATGAAACAATGCCGGAATGGATGAACTTAGTTCAATTTCTCCTGAAGTTTGTATTGAAAGCGGGGTTGAACCATTTGAAAAAACGATGATCTTTTTAACGCCACGTTTTAGCAAGGGCATAATTCCGCTGTTCTCTAAAATACCACCATCGCCAAAATCGTATTCTTTTGATTTCGGATTACCATCGGCTTCAGCGGGGCTCCAGTATTTAAATTCAGGAAAACCCAGAAACTCGAGTTTGAAACGTTCGGCGTACTCTGCGGGGGCAGCACCACTGGTTCCAATCACATCGCCAAGCGTAAACATGTGCCTTGTTCTTCCCAGTCGAACGTAGGCTTCGTTTGTATCGGGATCGTAGCTGTGTGGCGAGTCCGAATCGAAACCGTGTGGTTCGATGTAACCACCGCCAATGTGGTATTTTTTAAACGAGCCTGCATTTTCAAAGAGCTGATTTACGCCCACGTAAAGAGGTGTCATTTCAAATGGATAGCGGGTTAATTTCGGGCGAAGAATTGTTCCTCCGGCAATGGGAAATGGCCGGTTGTTTCGTTTGTTTACCATGTAAAAAAAGTCTTCATCCAGGTTTGGATTTTGACGCAATATTTCGTCACGGCTTTTTTTGTTGTAGGTGAAAAACTTTTTTCGGTTACCCAAATTAAAGGGGCTTAAAAAAATATCGCTGATAATGTGCGCATATCGTTCGTCGCCAGCACCCAGTTGTTTGATAAAATCGTCGAAAATCTTTGAGTTGGAGATGGCGTAGGTCAGGCTTTCTTTTTTGTCTTCTTTCAGTTGTTCAATTTTTAAATCGGCAGGTTGAACGTACTCGCCTAAAAAATGCTCATCACTGATTTTTTCGTCCAAAAACATAAAAGGGAAACTTCCCCATGAACCACCCGAAACGGCAGATAAATAACGGATTTCGGGAAGGACTCCCAAAGTATTTAATGCTCGTAACTGGCCCATGGTAAGCGACGCCGACCGGGTTCCGCCACCTGAAAAACAAATGCCGATGTTTTTTTTGTTTTTAATTTCATCGTACTCCAATTCCGGAAATGAAAAATCGTCTTTAGTACTGTCGTACACTTTGCAGCTTACATACTTTGTCTTTGGTGTCATACTGATTGATTTATTAATTTGTATTTAAGTAGTTCGCACATAACTTATTGCCGGATAATTTTACTTATCTCCGCGCATTTGGCGATCAGTATCAGATGACTCTGGTTTTTTGGCTAACTGAATGGTTAACCTACATGTGTTCTTCGCAATGTAAGTTAGGACAAATTGTAATATCAGTCAAATGAAAAAGTTTTTGTTCTGGTTCAGAAACAGGTTCGGAAGGTCAAAATGCGTTTGTGGAATTTCGAAGTTTGCAGGTTTTGCCGTATAAAAACAGCATGGTGATTTAAGCTTAAAAACTACCTTTGTAGCGATGAATAAATTCGATGTTATTGTTGTTGGTGCAGGTCCGGCCGGACTATTGGCAGCAGGGCGTGCAGCAGAGTTGGGCGCTAAAGTTTTGATTTTGGAAAAAATGCGCTCGGAAGGACGTAAACTTCTGATTACCGGAAAGGGACGTTGCAATGTTACCAACAGTGCCGGTATCAGCGAATTTATTCCTCATGTTTTTCCCAACGGACGTTTTCTTAAAAACGCTTTCTCGCAGTATTTTTCGAAAGATATTATTGAACTGCTTGAAAAATACAAGGTGGAATTAACACTTGAACGTGGAGGAAGGTATTTTCCTACCAGCCAAAAAGCAATGGACATTTTGCAGGCATTGTTAAAATGGGTAAACGAGCTCGGTGTTACCATACAATGCGAAATGCGGGTTGAGAAGCTGCTTGTTAACGAGGGGCAGATTCAGGGAGTTCGTGCCGGTGGGGAGGAGTTTTTTGCCGGAAAAGTAATTGTGGCAACCGGAGGGAAATCATATCCTGCAACCGGCTCAACCGGCGATGGTTACGAGCTGGCACGACAAGTGGGGCATCGCATCGAAAAACCGATTCCGGCACTGGTTCCGGTAGAAACAAAAGGAGGCGTGGCGCAAAAACTTCAGGGATTAAACCTGAAAAATGTGAATGCTGTAGTTTGGGTTGACGGGAAAAAGGCCGGCGAAGCTTTTGGCGAAATGCTGTTTACTCATTTTGGTTTGTCGGGACCGATTATTCTTACGCTTAGCCGTATTATGGTAAAAGCGCTTCAAAACGATCAGCAGGTGGAAGTTACCGTAGACTTAAAACCTGCGCTTGATGAGCAAAAGCTGGATACCCGTTTGCAACGCGATTTAAACGAACACGGGAAAAAACAGCTATCAAATATTTTCAAAAACTGGTTGCCTTCGTCCATGATTCCTGTATTTATCGAAGAACTGGCGCTCGACGGGGACAAAGAGTGTCACCAGGTTTCCGGAAAAGAACGCAAACAAATTCGGCATATGATGAAAAATATGCGTTTTGAAGTTTCGCATAACCGTTCGTTTAAGGAAGCAATAATTACCGCAGGTGGAATTGTTACTTCCGAAATCAGACCAAAAACAATGGAGTCGAAATTGGTTACAGGATTGTATTTTGCCGGTGAAATAATTGACGTTGATGCCGAAACCGGCGGATATAATCTGCAGATTGCCTATTCAACGGGTTGGGTTGCCGGGAATAGTTGGCAGTCCGGGAGTTAGAGTTCAGAGTTCAGAGTTAAGGGTTCAGAGTTCAGAGTTCAGAGTTCAGGGTTCAGGGTTCAGGGTTCAGAGTTTAGTGTTCAGTCGCAGTGATCTGTTGATACTGCAAGCTGAACTTCCTTTTTTTACTCTTTCATATATTTAATCTCTGCTGTAATTTTGTAATTGATCTCTCAATTGTACCTCCTTCGAGATGACATGTGTTTACTGGATACTGATCACTGATCACTGTTTACTGGTTACTGTTCCAGAATCACTTTTTTCACTCTTCCCACTTCCCCGGTTTCAAGCATTACTTTTATACCGTGCGGATGTATAGTCGACTTTGTAAGAATACGTTGTACAAAACCGTGGGTAAGCTCTCCACTTTGTTGATTGTGTTTTTCTACAACTTCTACTTCAATACCGATTTTTATATTTTTTCTTTGTTGTCCGTCCATTTCTATTCCTTTTACTATTCAATTTTTAATTAATCACTCGCTAAAAAAAGAGCATACGAAACATACTACGAATAATTCGTTGATATTGTTCTTGTAATTGTAAGATAAAATTTAATTGGTTGTGTAAATTTTCTATTACCTTATGGTTAAGCTATATGCATGCTATTAGCGGTACATATTTTCTCTTAATTCTTTAATCTTTTCATCCACAATGTATTCGTCGTAAGGCATTAATTTATCGATGATTCCATTTGGAGTAAGTTCGATAATACGGTCGCAAACCGATGAAATAAATTCGTGGTCATGCGACGACATAAATACATTTCCGGGGTAACGAACCAGGTTGTTGTTAAACGATTGGATCGATTCCAGGTCGAGGTGGTTGGTAGGTGTATCCAAAACCAGCGCGTTGGCATCTAGTAACATCATTTTCGAAATCATACAACGCATTTTTTCACCTCCTGAAAGCACATTTACTTTTTTGTAAATTTCTTCGCCTGCAAAAAGCATTTTACCAAGGTAGCCACGAATGTATATTTCGGTTGTATCTTTTGTAAACTGGCATAACCAGTCGAATAAGGTCATTTCGCTCTGAAAGTATTCCGAGTTGTCAAGAGGCAAATAAGCACTTGTTATGGTTTGGCCCCACTGGTAAGTTCCCGAGTCGGCTTCGCGGTTGCCGTTAATAATTTCGAAAAGAGCGGTCATTGCCCTGTGGTCGCGCGATAGGAAAACAATTTTTTCGCCTTTCTGCGCCGAGAAATTTACATCCTTAAACAATACAGTTCCTTCAATGCTGGCACTTAAATCTTCCACATCTAAAATGCGGTCGCCGGCTTCGCGTTCCGGAGTGAAAATAATTCCCGGATATTTTCTTGTGGATGGCTGAATGTCTTCAATGTTCAGCTTTTCGATCATTTTTTTACGGCTGGTAGTTTGTTTCGATTTGGCAACGTTGGCACTAAATCGTTGAATAAACTCCTGCAGTTCTTTCTTTTTCTCTTCGGCTTTTTTGTTTTGTGCCTGTTGCTGACGTAATGCTAACTGGCTACTCTGGTACCAGAACGAATAGTTTCCGGCAAACATTTTAATGTCGCCGAAATCAATGTCGATGGTGTGTGTACTAATGGCATCCAAAAAGTGCCTGTCGTGCGAAACCACTAAAACAGTGTTCTCGTAATTTGCCAGGTAGTTCTCCAACCAAACAACAGTTTCAAGGTCGAGGTCGTTGGTAGGCTCATCGAGCAACAGGTTGTCAGGATTTCCAAACAAAGCCTGGGCAAGTAAGACCCTTACTTTTTGGTTACCGCTCATGTCTTTCATCATGGTGTAATGAAATTCTTCTTTTACACCCAGGTTGCTTAACAAAGTAGCTGCATCGTTTTCTGCATTCCATCCACCCATGTCGCCAAATTTTTGTTCCAGTTCGCCGGCTTTAATTCCGTCTTCTTCCGAAAAATCGGGTTTCATATACAGAGCGTCTTTTTCCTGCATCAGGTCCCAAAGTTCGGTGTAGCCTTTCATTACAGTGTTCAAAACCGAAAATTCATCAAATTCAAAGTGATCCTGTTTCAATACTGAAAGTCGTTCGCCCGGTTCTAATTTTATGTGTCCGGCAGTGGCATTCACTTCGCCCGAAATGGCTCTTAAAAAAGTTGATTTTCCGGCACCGTTTGCACCAATAACACCGTAACAGTTTCCGGCTGTAAATTTCATATTCACATCCTGAAACAATATTCTTTTCCCGAACTGGATTCTTAAATTTGAGACTGTAATCATATTCTAAACCTTTTTTTACCCTTTTTTTTAGGGTGTGCAAAGCTAGGTATTTATTTGGTCATGCAAGTTAAATAAATGATAAACACCAAAGTAGAAATGTAAAGTTAATACTGGTGTTGGCAAGTTTCAATAAATATGGGTTGGTTTTATGATTTTAGGTAAGGTGAACGGTATTTTGGTTATTGTCGTTGCGGATTTCGAAGAACGTTCCAGTCCGCCAGCTGGCGTACACTGAACTGCGCAACGAGAATCCGCAGTTGCTAAGCGCACCAACCCCGCTCTGAAATATGTACTTTGTTACACACTGGGTTTATTTTATTTTCTTTAATATTTCATTTATTGCAAATTCATTATCAATGTTAGATTTTAAAAATTGTATTTGCTCTGGATATAGTTGTAAGAATTTTGTCAATACCTCAATACCTTTAGGAATTTGGTTTTCTGCAAGAAGTGATGCTCCATAATAAAATAGAGCATCTTTGTCATTTTTCTGCAATTTCAAAATTTGCAAATTATATTCAATTGAGAGATTGAATCTTTTTGCAAAATAGGCATTGTTGGCTTTTATTCGTAAGCTCTTTAACTTTGCATAAATATTTTCATGTGCATATTTATCAAGTTTTTGAAGTGTTTGATAAAAATTATAAACATGTTGTTTGAAGGCTGATAAATCTTTTCGTTCTGCCGTATATATTTTCCCATCAATGCGCATTGTGTCTGGAAACCTTGCATTGTTCCACACTTCAAAAAGGTCATTTCGAAGCAATTCATTAATAATATTAATTTCTTCAGGGTCTAAATAGATGATATATCGAAAAAGAACATCAGCATTTGTTTTGATATTTGATAAATAGTCAGCAACGAAATCTCCAATATTATACCATTCTCCACTATGATTAACAGTTACATACCTTAGCTTTGTATCAAAATGATTCCCTTTTAAAGCATTTTCAAATTCCGTAATGGTTATATCTCCATAATGATATTTGTCCTGTGTAATATTTTCATGAGTCATTTCAGTTACAATGAACATCCCATCCCAAAGTATTTTGTCTGTTAGATATTCAACTTGAGGTTTTATTTTTTCATATTCATGCTGTCGCGGAATAACACTGAAAAAGTAATAAAAGATAGTCGCTGATAACAATGACAAAATTAATGGGTACCAAAAAGAACTTTTTTTTGGAAAATTCAATAACCAAGTAATTGATTTTTTTGTTTTAAATTTTTGACATATATGACTGAACCCTAAGAATATATTTTTCATTGTATATTTTATTGAGAATCTATCTTTAACCTTGTGTGTAACGGTTGGTACATGTTGTCGGGGTGGATTTCGGAGAGTGTTCCTGTCCGAAGGACACGGAACTGCGATGCGAGAATCCGCAGTTGGCGAACCACCAAACCCCGCCCTGCAATATGTACCGTGTTAGCCATAGTTTTTTTTTATTTTGTCACGATAAATTCTTTATAAAACTTAAATCTTTCAAGTTCTCCATTGGAATTAGGTATCTGAACTACTCCTTTGAATCCATGTTTTCCGAGTTTATTAATTTTCTCTCTGTAAATACCTTTACCGTCAATAGCATCAACATAAAATGTTCTTTTATTGTCTGGTCTTATTGCATTTAGCAGACTGTCTGGCTGAGAAAAGTCTGTAACTATTATAGATGGATAAATTGTTGTGTCTTCGGCTGCAAGAATTATATTGGCTTGATAAATATCGCCAACTTTAATATTGTCCGAAGAATCTACGACAACTACACTTAGTTTATTGAATTTATAATAATCAGCCTCAATTCTGTTAAATAAATAACTTACAAGTTCATTCTCTAAGTTGAGAAGGTCTAATCTTGTTATTTTTTTATTGTCTAATGATTTGAATGTTTTGAATTGATTAGGAATAATAATTTCATTGATGTATTCAGAATTAAAGTATGAAATTGATTTTATCGATTCATCCAAATTTATTAACCCATCATTAATTGCTTTCAAATTTCCTTGGTCAACAAAATGCAATAATGTGTCAAAGGTCGTGTCTAAAAAAGAAGCGACCTCAAAATATGGTTTAGCCATTCCAGGATTTAATAGGTATTTTTCCTGAATCTTTGAAAGATTATACAGAATCTTTTCATTAACAATCTCTGATTCATTTTGAAAGTACTGATTCTCTTTATTCCCACACGAATAGAAGATTGTTAATCCGATTATCAATATTAAAATATGCTTTTTCATGTTTGCTCTTTCAAAATTATGGCTAACGGTTGGTACATGTTGTCGGGGCGGATTTCGAAGAGCGTTCCTGTCCGAAGGACACGGAACTGCGATACGAGAATCCGCAGTTGGCGTACCACCAAACCCCGCCCTGCAATATGTACCGTGTTATAGGGTGTTTTTTATTCATTTTTTGTTTTGTTCCAAAAATCAATATCGTATTCGTCCCAAGACAAAATAACCTGGAGGTCATTGTTTGCTTTTGAATCGCTGTCCAAGTAATGATGTCCACCACTGCCAAGTCTGTACATTGCTGTTAGTTTTTCTCGAAATTCTCCCCATTTTTCTTTTGTTACTCTCCACTCATAATTCTCGTGAATTGTTTTTAATAATCCAATATTTTCGTTGTCGGAGAAAGCTTTCAAGTTGATTCGATATTTATTGTCTAAAAGCTTTAACTTGTCAAAATTGAAGTCAGTCAGGTTTTTGGAGAGTTTTAAAAATATTTTTTCAAGTTCTAAAAGTCCATGAATGTCCACGGAAATTAAAACACTATTTTCTCCTTTGAAATTTTCAAAGAATCCAATTCTTATACGTTTTTGATTTGATTTCACGCGGTTTTTAAAATTTTAGTTTCTTGCAGAATTAAATCTGTAAATATCAATGTCTGTTGTCGTGCTTGTCTTGTATAGAAATTCAATTGTTTTCAGGTCATGTCCTAATGCTGGTGTCGAATTATCTTCGTTCGTATCGATGTACAAAACAATTTCTAATACCGAGTCCAAATTAAATTGCTTTTTTAAATCATTGATAATCTCAATTTTGTCGTACAACTGAGACACGATTTCGTCAACTAAATTGTCAATTTGTATATATTCTTTTCCTTTGTCTGTGGATAATCTCCACATCGCAAACTCGACAGCAGATTTATAGAATCCTTTATCTCCCTTTCGCCAAGAGTCTGTTGGTTTAATACCAAGTCTGTTTGTCACTTCGTCTGTGTCAAAACTATCTCCTTTAAGAGCAAAATAAACATATGAATTACCTGTTTCCATTTTCTCGTTTTAAAATACCCTATAACGGTTGGTGTAAGTTGCGGAGCGGATTTCGGTGAGCGTCAGCGTCCGGTAGGACGTGACGTTCATGCGAGAATCCGCGGCTCGAAAACCACCAACCCCGCTCTGAAATTTACACATTGTTACAAACTGTTTTTTTCTTTTAATCAATTTTTTAATCAAAACTTCTGATTTTATTTGAGGGTGAAATGTCAAGTTTTAGGTTTGTCAAAAATCTTGGTTTTTATTTTACCAACTTTAAAAATCAGTTTTCTGGTTTTGGTTTTTATAGTAGCACAATTTATCAAACTTTTTTTACTTGACATAAAAATAAAAGGTTTTTGTCTTCTCGTTTTTCCATTTTAAAATCCAAAAAAAAAATCTTTTTTCTATTTCTGCTTAAATCAGGGAAGAACCTTTATTAAAAACTACCGCCAAAAAGCCTAAACAAAATCCGAAGGATTTTATTTTAATTGCTAAAAATTTTCAATTCAACGAGTCAATTTCAATTATGGTTGTTTTTTATTTCTGTTTTAACCCCCAAAAAATTTCTTTTTTTGCCTGGTCAAATTATGTTGAAAATTCAATTTGAAAAACTGCCAAAGAAACTTCAACAAAATCCAAGGGATTTTACAATAATCTTTTTTCTGTCGACAATTTTTGTTGTTTTAATCCCCAACATTAAAATCAATTTTCATGGCGCGGTTAAAATTGGGCACTGATTTTCATTTTAACTTGCGCCGTAAAAACCTAATCAAAATCCAACGGATTTTTTATTTAAAAATCTTTTTCCAGACTGAAAATCTAACTTTTTAAAAATCAAAAATTAATGTAAAATCCAATTTTTAAAATTTCTTTTTTCAAAAAATCTTTAAAATAGCACCGTGTTTTTTATGTTAATGAACTCTTTTAATTTTTCTTTTTTATCAACTTTTTACTGAACTAAAATTCAATTTTGAAATGAGATATTTTCTTAGGAATATTTCTTTTTTCAAAATTGTTTGTAACGGTTGGTGCAAGTTGCGTAGCGGATTTCGGAAAGCGTCAGTGTCCGGTAGGACATGACGGTCTTGCGAGAATCCGCAGACCGCACACTACTGAACCCAGCTATGCAATTTGCACCTTGTTACCACACGTTTTTTATTCTTCTTTAAAATAATAGTTTAGCCAGTTTTGAGCAAATAATTTCATCTCTGGACTAAACATTGTATTTAATTCAACTTTACTGAAATATACACAACCAGAACAAACTGAAACGAGTTTTTTAGATTGTTTTATCTCATTAATTATTTCTTTTTGAACTTCAGTAAGTTTGTAATTATTTAGTTCAACTAGTTTCTCGAGTGTTATTACGGACATATATCTTTCTGCATTATTGTCAGAAGTCAACATTTTAGCAATATTTTTATACTTCTTATTAATTAATTTCCGTGTGACCTTTTTGACTGTTTTCGATTGTTCACCTCCATAATAGCATGCGAATCCAATCATCTCATCTATATCGACATTTTCTTGTGCTTGTACTTTTGTTATGCAACAAGCACTAATTAAGAATATTACAATTAAAATTTTAACTTTCATTTTTTGTTATTTTCATTTTATTGGGAATAATCATAATGTCGTACTGGAAACGCCAGTCAAATTGACCACCCCAGGCCAATTTAAATTGACCATCGACGCCGGAGCAAATTGACCACCGACCATTTTCAACAAAAAAGAGAACGTTTTTCTTCTGTCAGATTACAACAAATTTACTGTTTTTTATTCACTATAAATGTTTCGTTTTTTTCTCATCGATTCGCCCATTAGCTCAAACCTGTGTGATTGATGGATTAAACGGTCGAGTATGGCATCGGCAATCGTTTTCTCGCCAATTACTTCATACCACTTACTAACGGGCAGCTGTGATGTTACAAGCATTGATCCTTTATTGTGCCTGTCTTCAATTAACTCTAACAGGGCTATTCGGTTTTGGCTATCTAAAGGTTGCAGGCCAAAGTCATCGAGTATTATTAACTGATGCCTGGCCATTTTTGCAAGTTCTTTAAGATAAGATCCATCGGCTTTTGCCATTTTTAGTTTAGAAAACAGCTTGGTTGTGTTAAAGTACAGAACCCTGTATCCCTCGATACAGGCCTGATACCCTAAGGCTGTTGCAATGTAGCTTTTGCCGGCACCGGTGCTGCCTGATATTAACACATTCTCGTTCTTATTAATAAAATCGCACTCAGCCAGTCTTAACAGTTTTGTCCGATCGATATTTCTTGTATGTTCGTACACCACGTTTTCAATGGATGCCTTATAGTGGAACCTTGCATTTTTTATCAATCGCTCTATCTTTCGGTTGTTGCGATCGTCCCACTCGGCATCTGTTATCATCGATACAAACTGGTCGATGGTGTAATCATCGGTTTTACCTGTTTCGACAGCTGTTTTAAAAGCCCCATGCATACCATGGAGCTTCATCTGTTTCATTCGTGTTAATGTTACTTCGTTCATTGTTTTTTTACTTTATCAGTTGTAATATTTTCCTCCCCTTATGTTGTTATGGAAAGGAAGTTCCGGTTCGTCCGGTTTTTCATCGTCAAGTTTATCCAACCCTTTTTCCAGTATCTTTTGTATGATTTTGTAGTTGTAAACCTGATGTTCCAATGCACGTTTACACGCATTGGCAAGCCTTTCTTCTCCCACCTTTTTGGCAAAAGCCAATACACCCATACAGCTTTTATAGGATTGTTCAGGGTGTTGTTTTCTTTCCAGCACATTGATTATAAATTCTTTTACACTCTCGTCAATTGAAGCTGCCCAGTTGATAAAACGCTGCGGTGTCCAGTCGGTAACAAACTGGTGTGTTGTTGCCAGGTGGTCTTTGTTTGTGGTGTAGAAGTATTTACGTCCATCTCTTTTGTGCAAAGCTATGCGGTTGTATTTATGGTATATTTCAACGGTTTTTGATGTAAACACCAGCTTAACCTTCTTCTTTAAATACTGACACGGAACGCTGTAATAATGCTTGTCTTTGCTTAGCAACACATGCCCGTTCATGGCTACGGTGGCTATTGCTATTTCTTTAATCTCGTATTTTTCTACAGGCAATGCGGTAAGCTTGCCTTTTTCGTCTTCGACGAATAATTGATAACGGGACGTTGGCCTGCCGGTTAACTTTTTGTTGTTATGCTTGTCCAGTTCATCCCAAATTGCACAATTAAGCTCTTCTAAACTGTAAAAGTCTTTGCCGCGCAAGGCCGGATATATTCTTTGGTACAGTATCTTAACTGCCCCTTCTGCCAGAGACTTGTCCCGGGGACGGTAAGCCCGAGCCGGAAGGACGGTTGTGCCGTAATGTTGGGCAAAGTCCATAAATGTTTCGTTAATGGTAGGTTCAAACCGGCTGCTTTTGGTTACTGCAGACTTTAAATTATCGGGGACAATAGCTGCAGGAACTCCTCCATAAAAATGCAGTGCATTTTCAACCGAAGCAATAAAGTCTTCTTTTTGTTGGCTCGGTGAGGCTTCTGCATAGGTGTATTGACTGGCCCCCAGTATGGCAACAAAAAACTGTACCTCTTCAATCTCGCCTGTTTCTTTATTGATAATTTTAAGGGTTTTGCCAGCGTAGTCAATAAACATCTTATCGCCTGCTTTATGCTCCATATGCATTACCGGGTTAACCTTTTTACTCCAACGCAGGTAGTGGGCTTTAAACTGGCTTAGTTTTAGTCCATCGGGATGTTTTTCATAATATTCTTCCCACATCAGCTGTTTGGTAACGCCGGTCTTTTTTAGTTCGCGCTCCATGTAGGGAAAGAAGTTATAAACCTTTTTTAGCTTGGGGGAAAGAACATCTTCGGTATCCCTGCTAAAGATCTTTTCCAGCTCGGCATCACTCTTTTTATCAATATCATCAATTGTAAGGTTTAATACCTTGTATAGAGCGATATACTTCTTAACGGTGTTACGTGAGAGGCCCAGGTACCTACTGATAAATTGTTTTGCTTTTCCCTGATGGTGCAACTGAATGACTTTTCTTACTTTACTCATGTCGATTAATTTATTAGCCATGTTTTCATATTAATTTGTTTAAATCAGTATGAAATTATGGCTTCGACAGAAGTAAAATCAATCTCTTTTGATGGGTGGTCACTTTAGTCCGGCGCAGGTGGTCACTTTGCTCCGGCACGGGGTGGTCAGTTTAAACTGGCGAGGGTGGTCATTTTATTCCGGCCTTGGGTGGTCACTTTGACCGTTTTTTCCACTTTAAATCCGACGGTTCATTTTTTACATTTTCCTCAAAATATTCAATTGCGATTGAATCATTTTTTAGTAAGTTCCTGAATGCAACATATCTACTGTCTTTTAGTATAGTAAATTTTTTATTGTCCGTGTAAATTGAAATGTAATCTGAGTTTAAGATTTTATTTGTTTTCACACTGTCTATTTTGCAGTTAATTGATTCGGTGTCTACAAAGAAAGGCGTGTGGTTGGTGTAAAAATAATTTTTAACCTGTGGAAAGAGAATTAATACTGCACCAATAAAAATTATAACTCCCACCATTTTAAATATTTTGGGAGTCATTTGGGATTTTTTAATTAAATCTTCTCTCGTATGTCCAAATACTCGAGTGTAAATATTTTCTTTTATTTCAGGTCTATATTTTGAAAAAACAAAGAACATTACTACTCCGATAACAAGTAAAATGATTCCAATCAGAACTTGATTTAAGTCACAAGCACTTTGATTTGCGAAATTGTATATTATCTCATTTTTACTCATTTAATCGGTTTTTTCAAAATGGGGCATAACGGTGAGTATAAGAATAGTAGCCGACTGCGTGGCACTTTCCTGTCAAGTTACACGAAAGTTGGAGCGGGCAAAAAACCTTGAATTTACTACTGTTTCGGCTATTATTTTTATACATTGTTAGCGCAAGTACTTTAATATTAGGAATCTAAATTATTAATCAACTTAATTATGTTGTCGCTAAAATTGGTATTATTTGATTTGACCATTTTTCTCAAAAATTCAATTCCAGATGGGTACTCGCTTAAATATTTAATGTAAGAGGGTAGGTCAATTGTTAGTTCAAAAGTTAAACTCCAAATATTTGACCAACTGGAATCATGAAATTTATTTGTTATTTCCGAAGAAAAACTATTTAGTTTCATTAAATAATCAGCAGTTAAATATTCGGAAAATATTTTATGTACAAAACTAAAAACACCTTTGTTTATTTCGATAATAAGGCCTGAGTTTACTAGAAACTTAATAAAGGCTGAGGAATTTGACTTACTAATATTATTTGACAGAGATTTTGTTAAAAAGCTAATGTCAAAATCCATTCGAGAACTAATACTACAATGAAAAGCAATTTCTGATAACAATTCATATTTCTCATCAGAAGCGAGCAATACTTGATTTCGACTAATGTTTCTTTGGTTATCCCATTCCTCCATAAGTAGATTGATAAAGGAACGAATTAAAGAGGTACTTTTTTCAGGTAATTTACCATAGTGAGTATAAACTTCGACAAGAGTAGTCAAGAGTAAAGGATTTAATGCTAACTCTTTTAAATAAGAAGATGAGTCAATTATATTCATTAATTGACTAGATAATTTTTTATCAGGAATATAATTAGATACGAATCGCTCAATATCCACTTGTTGATAAGTCTCATTAATATTGATTATTTCAAACGTTGAAAGTGAATTAGAAAATTCTAGATTAATAAAGTCTCTTGAAGTTAATATGTATCTGTTTTCGGGATACTTATTAATAAAATCCATTACCTGTGCAATGAAACTAGAATTTGTTTCATATAACATTTCATCAAGTCCATCCACTAAAATTAAAGATTTACCTTTTTCTAAATAAGGAAATGATATATTTTCTCTTAAATTAAGATTCACAAAAACATCTTTAAATTGAGCTCTAACTAGAGCTTCAAAATCATTCGTGTTATTTATTTCCCTCGCTTGTATAATTATTGGGATTAAAGAATTTGGAAGATTTATCCTGTTATCTTTAATATTATTATCGTATCTAATTGCTGAATTATATAATATCCACTTTCCCAAAGTGGTTTTTCCTGTACCTGGTCCTCCAGTTATGAGAATTCGTTTACTGTTCTTTAAACCTTGATTTATGCTATTTAATAAAGTATTACTAAATATTGGTTCAATTTCTCTGTTTACATTATTTCTCCTAAATGAAAAATAATTAAACCTATTTAAATAGTTAGAGGATATTTTAACGTCATCTGTCATTTTATTTTCTTCGATTTCCTCAAATGTCCTCAACAAGAAAATATAAGACGAGGTATCAATGTCTCTGAATGTTTCTCCTCCATATTTATTGAACAATAAATTGATATTTTCATTCTCTTTTATAAAAAATTCAGCCTTTTCGAAATATTCGATATTATCATCTTTTAAATGGTTAACTTCATTTTCATTAGAAGTTTTAATGGTTGTAGCAAAGTTTTCTAGATAAGAAATGAATTTTTCATTTATAGAACAGTAATCATATAATTCTCTAAATTGATTCTGAATAATGATAAATTTAGCTAGAATAAGTTCATTAATTTTATTGTTTTCTATCTCTGAAAAATGTTTAAGAAAATAGAAAAGTTGAATAATTCTTTTAATCCGTCTTGGATTTGCCGGTAAATTATCTGCAAATAATTCTATTAGCGAAGTTTTCTCTTGAATTTCACCATTAATAATATGGGAGATATAAATTTTAATTTCCTCTTTCGAAAGTGGCGGGATTTGAAAAGATAACTGAATTATTTTATCCAAATAGTTTTCCTTATAATCGAAGTGAGAATCCAATTTTTCTGATTCAAGAAGTGCAATATGTTTTGAAATAACAATCTTCTCTACAATATTTCTATCTAATGCAATTATGAAAATGCAACCAGGTATATCTAAGAAGAGTTTTATTGCTTCAAAGACTTCTATTGCCTTATCTGGCAAACATCTGTCTAAGTCATCAATAAAAATAGTAATTGGCTTCTTTTTCCTAATTATTTTTAATAATTCATAAAATTCAGTATTAAAATTATCAATTAAGGCTACGTGTTCTTGAAAAGTTTTTTGTTGCTTAAGTTTAGAAAAATCAATATTAACATTCTTACTAAGGAACTGTATCAGTTTTAATGGTTGAGCAATAAATAGTGCCAATAAAATTAAAAGAGAATTTGACCAGAATTCAAAGTTCTCAAATTTGGCATTTTTGAATAATTCAGAATAGCTAAGCAACTCGCTTTTGTTTTTAAAAACCAAATAAAAAATTCCAAGTAGTAATGCAATTCTCACAATGATTATGATTAGCTGTTTAATCAGCTCATTAAATCCTTTTGATAAGCTAACTCCCTTTATCCATAAATTTATTTTAAGGAATATCCTTTCAAAAAATGAGGCATTCAGCTTGCTTTGCACAATCATCGTCTGAACTAGTGAAGCCCATAAATCTTTCTCTTTATTATACTTCCATGCGTTAAACCATACTGTTTGAACATTACTAGAATTCAAATCTTCCTCAATCATTTTTAGAAAACTGGTTTTTCCAGCACCCCATTCTCCATAAATTCCCATTGTAAATGGTGTGTTATTTTCTGAAATAGATATAAGTTTTTGAGAGATTTGGTTTGTAAATTTCCTAAAACCCAATTTGTCGTTGGAAGTTGGATTATCAGGTATAGAAAAAAACACTTTTTTGTTTTCCATGATTCAATTGTGCTCTATTTAGTATTTGCGCTAACGGTTGGTACATGTTGTCGGGGTGGATTTCGGAGAGCGTTCCTGTCCGGTAGGACAAGGAACTGCGAAACGAGAATCCGCAGTTGGCGTACCACCGAACCCCGCCCTGCAATATGTACCGTGTTAACGGTTGTTTTTTAAATTTTTATTCATATTCAATTAGATAAGTTTCTGAAAAATCGTCAAGCCATAAATATTTTTTTACAACTTTTATTAATCTGTTATTCATATCATATGAAAAGGATTGTTCGATTTCATTTGTATAGTTTTTTTCAAGCATCTCTTGAGTATAAAAAGGTGGAGGTGGAGGAATACTATTTTCACTAATTTCATTTTCCTTTTTAATTGGATAACGAGTTTTCCTTATTTTTTTATCCAGTCTGTCTTGGTTGTCATAGGCAAACTCGAAAGCCCAATTTTCTCCGTTTGCATTCCAGTATTCTTCTAAATCGGGCTTTGATTTTGAGTTATATTGAATCTTGTATTTGTCAATATCGTCTCCACATTCATGAATTCCTTTTGTAGTAAAAGAAATAATGTTTCCCAAAGAATCGTAATTATAGATTTCTTCGAGTTCGATAATAGAATCATTTACGAAAGACTCCTTAATTAAATTTGATGATTCATCATATTCATATTTTCTATAGAAATAGAAAAGAACGGTGTCACGAGTTTGGTTGTAAAATTCAATTTTAAAATTGGAAATTAATCCTTTGTCATTGAATGTATAAACCTCCTTTTGAAATTCGTTATCAGTGATATCTGTAATACCTTTTTGAATTAATTGTCCTTTTTCATTATAGTCGTATGAGTAATTCTCTCCATTAATTATATCTCCTTGGTTGTCCAAAATCTTACGACTAATTAATAAAGTGTCACCAGAATCATATTCGTACTGTGTTAACTCAATTTCATTTAATGGGTCATAGAGAAAATCGCAGAATACGGATTCTTTAATAATTTTTCCTTTTTCATTAAAGTCAACACTCTGAACTAATATTCTTTTATTGTCCGACTCTTTGTAAAGCTTAATCATATTAACTCCATCATAGATTTTGTCATTGAACTTAATCCACTCTTCGATGTTTTGCTGTCCTCTGACAGTAAAGAATGTTAAGCAGAAAATTAACAATATTTGAATTCGTAGATTCATCTAATTCTCTATTTCAAAATAACCGTTAACGGCCGTGTGCGAGTGGAGTGCGGGATTTTGAAACTGTGACCACCCAAATCTGCCACTGAGCCAAGCCGGCTTTTTTATTAAACATATTTTTAAGACCGACATCCGTCCAAGACGGATTGGCGGTAGTTGTACAGTGCGAAAACGCCCGAACATTTCGCCCGCCCGCATTACATTTGCACATTGTTAACGCCTGGTTTTTATTATTCATCGTCTGTTTGTTAACAATATAAAAGTATCATTTTCTGAGCGAAAGTTTTAAATAACCACTTCGCTTTTTTAAATTTTTCTTCAACCCCCAAAAATCAAAGTTGCCAGAAGACCAGCAAGTAACCGCTGGCGATTTGACCCGCTGGCACGTGAGCTTTACCATTCCTGACTTATGCCGCTGGCAGAAAACTTGCGTGCATTAAATTTTCCTGCCAATTTTTTAATTCCAGCCTAACTACAGAAAAGCCAAAAATCAAACTGCCTAAATAACCACCGCCTGTTCCTAAAAATGCTCTGGACAGTCAGGCTGCAAAGTAGTTTGGCAAAGTATCAAATCCCAAAAATTGGCAAAAAGCACCAAACTTTATTTGCAAGTTTTGTGACAGCAATTTCGAGGCGAGCAAAAAAAACAAAGAACGAACGATTCAGATAACCACCAATTTATTCTTCCAAACTTGGCGTTAACGGTTGGCGGTATGAAATCGTTGGGGATTGCGGGCTACTTTCCTGTCCAGTTACACCGAACTTAATGCGTGGCAGAATGCTTGCGTAACCACTTAAGCCCCAATGTTTTATACCGCGTGTTGTATGCTGGGCTTTATTCATTATCAGTTAATTATCAAATTATTACAATCAAAAATCAGCTCAATCGAAGCACTGCTGTACCTGAAAAAATTAGTTTTTAGGGTTGGCAAAAAAAGCGTTGTCAAAGACATACTTATTGACAAGTTTTGGACAGGCGAAGGATTTTTCGAGCGACTTGGCAATGTGTATGGCTTTAGCGTGGGCTTAATCATTTACTTCACTTATTTCTACTATAAACTGACCTCCCATTTTAGGAGAACTACCTTTTATTATTAAAATTCCCGCATTTTCATCAAATATAAAATCGGTATTTTCATACTTCGTATCGAAGTCCATGTGAAAATTATCAGAAGTAATTGTGCTACAGCTTTCCTCTACATCAAGTTTAACAACCAAAGAATAACCATTTACAGGCAAAGCAACTTTCATTTTTTCATAAAAGCTTTTCAATGGTGTTGTATATTTAACTGAAGCGCTAAATATTATATTATCAAAACCATACTCTTCCTTGGTATTAAGGACATTTTTAAAGCTTCTGATAGCTAACAATGAATCCATTTGTTTCATAGCAAATTATATTAGGGTTTCAATCTGTATTTTATTCCAATAGCTTAAATTATCTTTAATTTTAAACAAACGTTTAGTAATTATGCTTTCTAAGTCATGTTCATTGTGGCTAAAATCGGAGAAATAGTTGTTGGTTAAATAAATGGCTGTTTCTCTTGGAATATTTAATTCTATCATTTTCCTTGTAATTGGCATAAAAGCCCCAATTTCGATGAATCTTAAGAACATATTATCTGGAACTTTCATATCATATAAAGGTTTTAATAGCATTGGTATTCCATATGCTATCTGATTTTGTATTAAAGATATTTGGTTCTCTAATTTATCTGGAGAGTCAATATATCTTGCACTCAAAATTTCTTTTAGAGGCTTTTCTTTTAACCATTTTTCAGCTGAAATACATGCTGAAAAAATTAATCTATCATTATCAAGTTTTGTATATCGATAAAAGTAAATTGGGAATGTATTCTTTATTTTTAAAATAAGCCTAGATAATGAAGTTGCAATATTCCTGTCTGAAATAGAAGTTGGAATAGAAAACTCGTCTCTTTTTTTATAAAGAGTATTCAAATCAAGTGGGTCCCAATACCTATTAATATAACACAAGTGCTCTGGGATAGAAAGATTGGAAAGCGAATTTTCAATTTCCTTTAATAATGAGGAATCAATATCAATACCAACAGAATTGAGTCTGTGTGCTGAATTATTTTTATGTTTTAGAATAATTTGACGAATGTATGTTATTAGAAATGAATATTCTTTATTATCATCGGAGGGAGCAATATTACTTACCAAACATTGGTCTATTTTTTTCTTATGTGTTTCATACTTTTTCCCATATCCAGCTTGTAAATTTTTTTCAGCTTCAGGAAATAACTCAAGTTGGTCATTATCTTTTTCAAAGGCAATTTCTTCTAAAACATAAGTACGACCAATGAAATCTTTTAGGAGCCGACCAGCTCTACCTCTTAAATTAGCCATTTCATAGTCAGTAAGTTTTGGTTTAATACCATCCTTGCTTTTTATCGCTAAATTAGGATTCCGTACTATTATATTCTGGGCAGGGAGGTTTACACCTTGCATCAAAGTAGTAGTGCAAATTACATTATTAATCATCTTATCCTTTATGGCTTTTTCCAGAACTGAACGAACATGAGTTGGTACTTTACCGTGATGATATGCAAATCCTTTTACTATTGTATTAGACAAATCATAGTCTTCGTGAACTGTTTCCTTAAGATAGGTTACTAGAGATTGTAAATGAGGGTCATTATTTTCTGTTTTTATAGTTTTTGAAAGTTCTACAGCCGTTGTCCTAGCTTGTTTTGTTGTAGGTGAAAAAATGATATTTCGAGATTCTAAACCTAACTTTGAAACAAACGAAGCCATATAACTAATGAACTCATCATTATATTGTGACTTTCCATAACCTTTTATAAAATCAGGATTTTGAATTTCAATTTTATTTGGTTGGATAAGTATTTCTGAATATTGATTAAAAAAATACTTATTTCTTTTTTGTGATATTGAATAAGTGAAACTTGCAACTGGCGAGTCCTTTGTCATTTCCTCATCTGCATCGTTTTCATCAAAGATATCTATACCTAATGGTTTTAGACCTCCCACTCTCGGACCAGAAATAACAGTTAATTCTGGTTCACAGGTATATCTAAATTCAATTAATAAATCAAAAAGAGTTTTTGCCCTTTGGTCATTTTCATTAGCAACTTTCTCTATATTTTGTATTTCATCAACAACAAGCATCCTTACATTATGAAATGGATTTTCACTTTGCGAAAATGCAGTGATTGCTTTTTCTTGTGTTAAAACATAAATTTTATTTTTTTCTCTTTCTTGAACACTATATGTGGTCGATATCCTGTAGTGATTTAATCCAAAGCTCTTAAGTTGGATTGAAAAATCAGATGAAACCTGAGATACAAGACTTAATGTCGGTACAATATAAATGATATTTCCGTCCTTCTCAAGTATTTTTTCAATCGCTTTTAGAAGAATTATAAAGGACTTGCCAGCTGATGTTGGAGCTGAAATACCTAATAAACTTTTTGTTGACATTTTTCTCCATACTTTCAGCTGAAAACCTGTTATCAAGAAATTTTTATCCTTAATAAAAATCTCATGCTCAATCTGTTGTAAAGTAACTGTCAACGAAGATATTAAACTACTTAATCCTGAAAACTGCTTATTTACAGAGTCATAATTATCATCTATCATTATAGCTGAAGGAGAAAAACCTGACCGAGATAAAATAACAATTAAGAAATCGTATAAACCTTCCCATGATTCTTTTTTATAAGTCCATAATAACGCGGAAATTGTTATTACAATTCTTTTCTTTCTTTCATCAGACTCTCGTGAGAATCTATCCAAAAGGCCAATCGAGCTATTGAGTAATTCATCTGTAATATCCTCATTTACAACTTCAATAAAGCCTAAACGATGAGAGATTATCTGATGCTCAAAAGAAAGGAGTTTCTGAATTATTGTATTTTCTTGTTCTGTAATTTTCATTTGCTCCCAACTAAAGTTTGAAATTCATCAAGTAAACTATCTAATTCCCAAATTGGGAAAACTATATAATTTATACGCTTTAAAATATGACTTTCAATTGATGAGTAACAGTCATCTTCAATGGTATTACATCTCTCAGAAATTACATTTCTAATTGCTTCTTTTATTTCCGCTTCATTATCACCACTTATCTTTTTATTCTCATTATATGCAATCAAACAAACCATTTCATATGTCACATTTGGTAGAGTTCCATCCTTATAGCTTTTCGCAATACTTTCTAATTCAGGTTCAATAAAATCATCGTATATATATAAGTCTAATTCTTTGTTCAAATTATTGAAAGTGGTAATTATACTAGTTAATGAAGTTTTAAATGCTTCTTTAAATTTATATTTGCTTTCATAGCATTTTGATTCCCCAAGAACAAAAAAGTTTGAACCGTTTCTTTGTCGAAAATGTATTGCATCTGCACCAAAACGCTCATGACCAATTGATGTAGTAATCCTTTGTTTTCTAAGTAGTGGAACACTTTCAAAAAAATATTGAATGAAATTAAATAATAGCAATTCACCAAACTGACCTTGGGGATTTCCCGGTCTAAATTTTCGAAATGCCTGAGTTGCTAAAAAGGAAGATGCATTCGCATAATCATTATTAGTTTCCGATAGACGTTTGTCAATTATCTGTTTGGATTTGTTTTTACTATAAACCCAACTTGCAATCGTATTTACAAGCTCTTTTAGAAAATCATCTTTTCTTGAACCAATATCAGTAAAGTTTATCGCTGTACCAATATGGTCTCTATTGGGCTTAACATATAGTTCTTGTTTAAACCAATATATGTGATTTAGTAGATGTTGTGTATGAGTAAGTAACTTATCTGTCATAATGCTATAACTTAATTTCAAATAAACCTCATACTGTTTGTAGGAGGCAAAAATTGCACTCTTTTGCAAATTTTGGTTTGTGCGTCAGCCTGTGCGATTTGCAAATGTGTGCAATGTGTGTGGGCTTCCCCAACTGTCCCGAAGGGCAGAAGCGGGCGGGCAAAAACTAATTTTTTCTTGCACCAACCTTCATTCAATGCTCTTTTCTCTCTGCTTATTATTTCAATTTACCAGTTAATCTATCAAAGTACTGCTGTTTTTTTAGCCTTGCATACAACGGCCGTGTGCGAGTGGAGTGCGGGATTTTGAAACTGTGACCACCCAAATCTGCCACTGAGCCAAGCCGGCTTTTTTATTAAACATATTTTTAAGACCGACATCCGTCCAAGACGGATTGGCGGTAGTTGTACAGTGCGAAAACGCCCGAACATTTCGCCCGCCCGCATTACATTTGCACATTGTTAACGCCTGGTTTTTATTATTCATCGTCTGTTTGTTAACAATATAAAAGTATCATTTTCTGAGCGAAAGTTTTAAATAACCACTTCGCTTTTTTAAATTTTTCTTCAACCCCCAAAAATCAAAGTTGCCAGAAGACCAGCAAGTAACCGCTGGCGATTTGACCCGCTGGCACGTGAGCTTTACCATTCCTGACTTATGCCGCTGGCAGAAAACTTGCGTGCATTAAATTTTCCTGCCAATTTTTTAATTCCAGCCTAACTACAGAAAAGCCAAAAATCAAACTGCCTAAATAACCACCGCCTGTTCCTAAAAATGCTCTGGACAGTCAGGCTGCAAAGTAGTTTGGCAAAGTATCAAATCCCAAAAATTGGCAAAAAGCACCAAACTTTATTTGCAAGTTTTGTGACAGCAATTTCGAGGCGAGCAAAAAAAACAAAGAACGAACGATTCAGATAACCACCAATTTATTCTTCCAAACTTGGCGTTAACGGCCGTGTGCGAGTGGAGTGCGGGATTTTGAAACTGTGACCACCCAAATCTGCCACTGAGCCAAGCCGGCTTTTTTATTAAACATATTTTTAAGACCGACATCCGTCCAAGACGGATTGGCGGTAGTTGTACAGTGCGAAAACGCCCGAACATTTCGCCCGCCCGCATTACATTTGCACATTGTTAACGCCTGGTTTTTATTATTCATCGTCTGTTTGTTAACAATATAAAAGTATCATTTTCTGAGCGAAAGTTTTAAATAACCACTTCGCTTTTTTAAATTTTTCTTCAACCCCCAAAAATCAAAGTTGCCAGAAGACCAGCAAGTAACCGCTGGCGATTTGACCCGCTGGCACGTGAGCTTTACCATTCCTGACTTATGCCGCTGGCAGAAAACTTGCGTGCATTAAATTTTCCTGCCAATTTTTTAATTCCAGCCTAACTACAGAAAAGCCAAAAATCAAACTGCCTAAATAACCACCGCCTGTTCCTAAAAATGCTCTGGACAGTCAGGCTGCAAAGTAGTTTGGCAAAGTATCAAATCCCAAAAATTGGCAAAAAGCACCAAACTTTATTTGCAAGTTTTGTGACAGCAATTTCGAGGCGAGCAAAAAAAACAAAGAACGAACGATTCAGATAACCACCAATTTATTCTTCCAAACTTGGCGTTAACGGTTGGTGTAAGTTGCGGAGCGGATTTCGGTGAGCGTCAGCGTCCGGTAGGACGTGACGTTCATGCGAGAATCCGCGGCTCGAAAACCACCAACCCCGCTCTGAAATTTACACATTGTTACAAACTGTTTTTTTCTTTTAATCAATTTTTTAATCAAAACTTCTGATTTTATTTGAGGGTGAAATGTCAAGTTTTAGGTTTGTCAAAAATCTTGGTTTTTATTTTACCAACTTTAAAAATCAGTTTTCTGGTTTTGGTTTTTATAGTAGCACAATTTATCAAACTTTTTTTACTTGACATAAAAATAAAAGGTTTTTGTCTTCTCGTTTTTCCATTTTAAAATCCAAAAAAAAAATCTTTTTTCTATTTCTGCTTAAATCAGGGAAGAACCTTTATTAAAAACTACCGCCAAAAAGCCTAAACAAAATCCGAAGGATTTTATTTTAATTGCTAAAAATTTTCAATTCAACGAGTCAATTTCAATTATGGTTGTTTTTTATTTCTGTTTTAACCCCCAAAAAATTTCTTTTTTTGCCTGGTCAAATTATGTTGAAAATTCAATTTGAAAAACTGCCAAAGAAACTTCAACAAAATCCAAGGGATTTTACAATAATCTTTTTTCTGTCGACAATTTTTGTTGTTTTAATCCCCAACATTAAAATCAATTTTCATGGCGCGGTTAAAATTGGGCACTGATTTTCATTTTAACTTGCGCCGTAAAAACCTAATCAAAATCCAACGGATTTTTTATTTAAAAATCTTTTTCCAGACTGAAAATCTAACTTTTTAAAAATCAAAAATTAATGTAAAATCCAATTTTTAAAATTTCTTTTTTCAAAAAATCTTTAAAATAGCACCGTGTTTTTTATGTTAATGAACTCTTTTAATTTTTCTTTTTTATCAACTTTTTACTGAACTAAAATTCAATTTTGAAATGAGATATTTTCTTAGGAATATTTCTTTTTTCAAAATTGTTTGTAACGTTTAGTATAAGAATAGTAGCCGACTGCGTGCTACTTGCCTGTCAAGATACAAGGAAGTTGAAGCGGGCTACAACCCTTGAATTTACTACTATCTCGGCTATTATTTTTATACATTGTTAGCGGTTGTTATTTATTTCATCAAGTAATCTTTTCACTTGTAAATCCCCAAATCCATATATTTGCTCTCTTTTACAAAACTCTTTAAATATTGGTCCAAATTCAGCAGTATTTAGTTCTTCTATTATCTTAACTAATGATTGACTTGGTCTTCCCATATTTCCATTTTTAGGTGTTCGTTCGATGTGAGCTTCAACAGCAATATCTATGAATGGGTATAAATTTTTTAATCGTTTTGAGGTTTCAATCAATTTTTCAGTATCATTGGTTTGATAACAAACCCAAAGTAATGACAGGTCGTGGAGCTCTGTTAACTTTAATCTGCTTTCAAAAATTGAAATTAGTTCTGATTTCAATAACCCACCAAAGCCATATTGGCTATGTGATTCGGGTCTAATTAGAAATAGTTGATTATTATGATTTGATTTAATTAAAAGGTTTATTACAAACCAAAAGTTTACTTGACAAAACAAGTCATCCTCAAACCATAGATTAATGTCTACATTGTCAGGAATATTTTGGATTTTCTGGAATTCAGGAACTGTCTTTTCGAAATAGTCTTGTTCTTTATATCCGTCATAGTTGTTACTGATAAATTCGGCTCTTACTTTAAACAAATCAGGCAAGCTATTGCCATTCACATTTCCGTCTACTAAGCATTCTCTGGCTACTATAATTTCCCCCTGAATAATTTCAGGAAATTGCTCTTTTAATGAATCACCATTTAGTATGTGGTATTGTTTTCTCATTTTTCTTTCTTTAATAACCGCTAACGTTTAGTATATGCAAAGTAGGCGATTGCGGGCTTCAAACCTATCAAGCCGTTACGATGTTGAAGCGGGCTACAACCCTTGAATTTACTGCTGCTTCGCCTATTTTGTATATACATTGTTAGCTTTAGTTGTTATTTATCCAGTCCTTTTACCAGTATTGTATCGCAATCAGCACCTTTTAATCTATGTTTTAAAATCTCCTGATAGTCATCTGATTTATACCATTTCTCGAAATCGGATTTACTTTTAAATTTTATTAAAACACACCTTGTGTAATCAAATTTTCCCTCAAGAATAATTGGCTCATTGTCAACTGCCAAATATTCTCCATTATATTTTTTAAAAATCACTCCTGCTTTATCAATATATTTTTGATACTCATGGTTATCATTTATTCTAATCTGTGCAACAAAATAATAGTCCATATTTTTTATCCATTTAATTCCATGAAATATTCAATTAATTCAAATAAGTCTCCTTTTCGTTTTTCTTTAATCTTAAACCCATTTTTCTCATACATCTTATGAGCAGGTTTGAAAAACTTATGGTCTCCTGTCTCTGCAAATAGGAATTTAAAGTTTTCAATTTTTAAAATATCAATAATCTTTTCAATTTGTCGAGTTCCGTATCCATGACCTTGAAAGTCAGGTAAAATACAATTTTGTCCAATAATACAATTTGGAAATTGTCTATCATCCCAACTAAAAAATCCGATTGTCTTATTCTCTACGCATGAAAATAAGATATGCCTGCCAATTGTATCAATATTTTGAAAAGCGAGTTTATCTTCATTTTCCCATTTATTGTAAAGTCTATTTTTCTCATTTGGAAAATACTCTAACAGACCACGGTAACAATTTTTAGTCAATTCCTGAATCTTTCCAGGATTAAAATCAGTTATTGGTTTAAATTCAATCATCAACTGTCATTTTGAAAACGAGTGTTTCTCACAATTAAAGCTAACGGTCACCTGTAAGTTGTCGTTGCGGATTTCGGAGCGCGTTCATGTCCGACAGGACTGAACAATGATGCGAGAATCCAGCGAACGACACCGCACGAACCCCGCAATGCAATTTACAGTTTGTTATGGTACGTTTTTTCATTTTTTCTTTCATCAATTAGTTTTTGTGCTGCTTTAACATACCCAATTTGATATGAACTTGAATCGTGCAAAATATTAGTTAATTCATTGTCTGTTTTATTATAGAGTTTTTGATAAAAGAAGTCAACGACTCCCTGCTCTGATTCTTCTTTTGATTTATTGTCAACCCCCAAATACTTTTGTAAAAACTCTCGAATTTCGGGAAAATATGCGATAGCAAATAGTATTAATAAAACACTGCATAAAGGTTGTATTCCCAAAGTCGAAAAGTCATGTCCAAGAGGAGAAAAGGTAAAAACCAAAGTCACGGTCGAGTAGGTAAATTGAAAGAAGTTAAAAGAACCTGCAATTAAAAATACGGCAAGTATTGTTCTAAATTTCTTGATTTTTAGAAACTTTAAAATTGTAATACCTGTCAGCAAACCATAACCAAGGTAGTTTTGCAGTCCAATTTCATAGGATTTAACTACTACAAGAAACAAAGTGTAGATTGTAAAAATCCACAGTGTCGAGAGAATTATTGTATCAATTGTTTTTCTAAGCATAATTTAAAAATCATTCCACATTTGCCAGAAGTTTCTTTTTTTCTCTTTGATTTTCACGTCTATATCCGAATGTTGCCATTTAGCTATTTGATTTAAAATATTATCATCGTGAATTTTAGATTCAATTTTGAATTCCTTTTTTATAGTCTTTCCGTTATTCTCAAATTCTATCCAGTTATTGCAGCCCTCCATAAAATCTCTTTTATAAGTGCTTTTGTTTTTTAAGGAATTGAAATAAAACTGTATAGTTTTATTTTTAATTGAAAAGGTTTCTTCGTTTATTTTTATTGTGTTATCTCTCAATTCTATTTTTCCCTTATTCTTGTATTTATTGAATTGAATACTTACTCCGAGGATAATAAGTATAAAAACAAGAAACCCAAGAAATAATTCAATAGATAAAGGCAACTCAATAAATCTACTCAAGGCATTTGGACTTGCTCCTCTGGTAAAAACAAGCGCACCCAATAAAACACCAATAGATGCAATAATTACACCTGTGATTTTTAAAATATAAAATGCATTTGAATTGATAGATTTCAACTCAACGATATTGGATTCTATATGTTTAGTTTGATTGCTCATTCAAAATGTACCATAACGGTAAATTGCAAGTTACGTAAGGGTTTGCGTGTGATTCTCTGTCATGGTAATGACGAGAGAATGAGCGGAAAACCGCTGCTTGCATACCACTGAACCCCTTATGGAATTTGCAAAATGTTATGGCTTGTTTTTTCTTTTAATTCATTATTTATTTTTTCCAAGATATCAATTGAATTATTAATTTTTGATTCAACATTTTCCATGTCATTTGCGAACTCTATTGAATTGAATTCGATATTTCTTAGTCTTCCTACAGCTCTTTTAATTATTGAAAAAATAGAATCAGCTAAGTCAATATCTGATAGCTCATATAAAATTGAATCATGTAATGGTCTAAGATATTTTTCTTTCCAAGTCTTAAAGTCAACAATGCTTTGTGATAATTCAATGAAAATGAGGCTAAATTTATGTAGGTATTGATATTCAGTAATTTCTTGAAAGTTTTGAGGATTCTCTTTTTGAATATTTTTTTCTTTAAGCCCAAGTCTATTAGATATCTCTTCGACACAGTCTCTTACAAACAATTGGTCTTTATGTGTAAAGTTTCTGTGATTCTCATTTTGTTGTAATAAATCGTCAAAATACATTAAAAGAAAATCTGCATTTGCAAAAATCTTGCGATACTTATCTAAACTATTTTTATCTCTAGAGGAAAGATTAAAATATGCATCTCTTAGCTCATAACTATCCATGTCTTTTAGCCTTGCTAAATCATAAGTTGCTCTTAAATCTGCTAAATGAGCTTCTAATGGATTTTCTTTAACTAATTCAGAGAGTTTCTTATAATTCAATGCTTGTTGTGGATAGTTTTTAATAATTGAGTCAAGTAATTCGCTCAGATAGTTGAGATGTGAAATATTTTTCTGTAACTCATATTTTGCTTCTTTTTTTTGCTTCTTTGTGTCTATAAGTCTATTAACTAACAATGCAGCAAGTAATCCTAGAAATGCACTTATGAAAGTTATACTCAAATCATAAAACAGATTTGAATTTCCTGCTTCATAAAAATGCTCTCCAAAATTTAAATTTAAATTCATGATTGTCAGTCTTTTAGTGTGCGCAATTTAAATAAGCCATAACGTATGTGGAACCCAAAACTTTGGGTTATATCTCTATTGTCACTTTGGGTTATACCCCCCAATTGGGTGTGTAACCCAAGTTTTTGTTTTGATTTTATTTGCGGGTGTGTATTCACTGGTTTTATTTTAATTGCATTAAAAGTAAGTATTATTTTTTATGTTCTACACAGCGATTTACAGTGATTTTTAATATAAGCATGTTTCCTGCGGCACAGAGGAATAAAAAATTAGCGTTTGTATGGGTTTCGACAGCCGTCAGCAATAGAATAAACTATGGTTTTTTACCCCGACAGCTGTCGTGGCCAAAATAAATTTTCAGGATTCATGTCGACAGCTGTCGGGAAAAAGAACAAACATTCATTTCCGTGTAGAAAAAGTGCATTGCAAAAAATTCGCTTTGCTTCCGCACGATTTTAGGTGCAAACGAAGGACAGAGCAGAGGGCACGCATTAAAATCCGCGCCAACAAAAGGATGTAAAAAAAAGGTCCGATTCAAAACGAACCGGACCTTCCTTTATGTGGTGTATTTTTATTTATTTCTTGTCTTCGGGCAAACCGTATTTTTCAACCACAAAGTCGATGTCTTTGTCGCCTCGTCCGCTTAAGTTAATTAAGATAGATTTTTGCGGATTTGCCTGTGCCAGTTTTAATCCGTAAGCTACAGCATGTGCACTTTCAAGCGCCGGAATAATTCCTTCCAAACGGCTCAGTTCATAAAAGGCATCAATTGTTTCGGCATCGTTTGCCACGCCATAGGTTACCTTGCCAAGGTCTTTTAGCATGCTGTGTTCCGGTCCAACTCCCGGATAATCCAAACCACTGGCCACCGAATAAACCGGTGCCGGTTCGCCTTTTTCGTCTTGCAGCATGTAACATTTAAAACCGTGAATCATACCCGGTGTTCCAAAAGTAATGGTACTGGCGTGGTCGCCCACTTTGTTTGAAATACCACCCGGTTCAACTCCGTGCAATGTTACATCTTCGTTGTCCATAAATCCCGAGAAAATACCCATGGCATTACTTCCGCCGCCCACACAGGCTACTACATGATCCGGATTTTCTCCTGTCATTTCAAAAAACTGATCTTGTGCTTCAATTCCAACTACACGCTGGAAATCGCGCACCATCATCGGAAACGGGTGTGGTCCAACCACCGAACCAATACAATAAATTGTATTTATCGGGTCTTTCAAATAACTTTGGAAAGCCGAGTCAACCGCTTCCTTTAATGTTTTTAGACCATGAGTAACGGGCACCACTTCGGCACCCAGTATTTGCATACGAACCACATTGGGGTGCTCTTTGGCAATGTCAACCTCGCCCATGTGAATTTCGCATTCAAGGCCAAAATAGGCAGCTGCTGTTGCCAGTGCCACACCGTGTTGTCCGGCTCCGGTTTCGGCAATTAAACGTTTTTTACCCAGGTGTTTTGCCAGCAAAGCTTCTCCCATACAATGGTTAAGTTTGTGGGCGCCCGAGTGGTTCAGGTCTTCACGTTTCAGGTAAATACGCCCCCCGTATTTTGCCGATAAATTCTGGCAGAAATAAACCGGGGTAGGTCGTCCCTGGAAGTGTTTACGAATGCTTCGTAACTCTGAAATAAAATTATGTGATTTACTTATTGAATGATAAGCATCGGTAATTTTGTTCATTTCTTCCTGCAGATCGGGCGGAATAAAAGAACCACCGTATTCGTTAAAAAAACCTTCGCTGTTTGGGTATTGCTTAAAATAATCTGACATATAATTATAGTATTTTAAATTCGGGTTCCTAAAATAGAATATTTGTGGCATTAACAAACGATACAAAAAATGAATTTATGCCTTTTGTTCGATTAATTAATGATACAAATACCGTTTGATTTTTTGTGTAGCCGTTTTAATAAATGGAGTGGGATGCGCCACGAAGTCCTGTATTTTGGAGAATTTATTTACACGCGAGTTGATGTATTGTTGTAATTCCACTTTTAGCTCTTCTATACTTTCGTCCACTTTGTGCGAGATCTCGTCCATTTTTCCGCCAAATTCGCTACGCATTTCTTTTATTTTCTGCTCCAGTTCTTCGCGGTTAAAATGAACCATGGCAACTAGTTTCCCTTTCTTCTCAATTACCAGCGATTCTACAACGTATCTGAAATTATTGATCAGCGACTCAATTTCTTCGGGATAAATATTTTCGCCATTTGCACCTACAATCATGTTTTTAAGACGGCCTTTGTGAGTCAACCAACCTTGTTTATCATACACACCCAAATCGCCGGTTTTAAACCAGCCGTCTTTGGTAAGTACCTTGTTGGTTTCTTCTTCGTTTTTGTAGTAGCCCAACATTACATTGGGACCTTTTGCCCATATTTCGCCCTCGCCGCTTACCGGATTTGGTTCGTGAATAATTACTTCGCAGTTGATCACCTTGGGGCCAATGGCCTGGTATTTTGTATACGTCGGATTCGAGCCGGCCAGCAAAGGCGAAGTTTCAGTTAATCCGTAACCAATGGCATACGGAAATTTCGCATCGCGTAAAAAACGTTCCACTTCTGCATCGAGTTTTGCACCGCCAATACCAAAAAACTGAAGTCGTCCTCCAAAGGTCTCGTATAGTTTTTTCCCTGCCAAACGATGCACCAGTTTGCGTGTTGGTTTAAAAGCATGCAAAGCACGTGTAAAAGCTTTCTTTTTAATGGTGGGCAAAATACTGTTGCGATACACTTTTTCAATAATAAGTGGAACGGTAAGCATTATAGTCGGGCGAATTTTTTTTAGTGCCGGCAACAATACACTTGCCGTTGGTGGTTTACGCAAATAGGTAACACAAGCTCCGTGGTACATGGCCAGCAAAAAACCAATGGTGTTTTCGTAAGTATGCGACAAAGGCAAAACCGACAGAAATTGAAAGTCTTCGGTAATGGTTTGAACGGCACCCGATTGAATTACATTGCTGATTATGTTTTTTTGCGAGAGCATAACTCCTTTTGAGTTACCCGTTGTTCCCGAAGTGTAAATTAACACCGACAATTCGTTTTCTTCGGGTACATACGAAATATTACTTGTCGCATTTTTATCAAACGTTACTTCTGTTTTTGACGAGCGAACTAGCTCAAATTTTTCAATACTTACAATTGTGTCGAGTGTTGATGCATCGCATTCATCCAGTTTGTATTTTAAACTGTCGGAAATAAAAATCGCTTTCGACTCCGAATGTTTGATCACGTTTTCGAGTTCTGTAGGACCAAAATCGGGAAGTACCGGAACGGCAACAATTCCTGAACATTGTAGGGCAAAATACACCACTCCCCAGTTGGGCGAGTTTTGGCTGAAAATAATTACTTTATCGCCCTGCGAAATGCCAAGGTTCGAAAGAAATGCCTGTACTGCCGATATTTGCTGCCCCATTTCGGCATATGTAATGTAACCTTCGTCAAGAAAGCCCAATGCATTATTATTGGCGTAATTTTTAACTGAGTTTGAAATAAAGGAGGTAAAACTGTATGAATTCTCTTTTTGCATATGCCAAGATGTAGTTCAAGTTTAAGATTCGATGCGCAAATATTATAATAAATTCGGTTACTTCTAAGTATTAACGTATTTTAATTGTGCTAGTTGCAAATCATTCTATTTTAAATACAGGTTGCTGTCGCCATAGCTTAAAAAGCGGAAATCATTTGCCAGCGCATAGTTGTACACTTCTTTCCAGTTTTCGCCAATAAATGCACTTATTAAAAGTAAGAGTGTGCTTTGTGGCTGGTGAAAATTGGTAAACATTCCACAAATGATTTTAAAAGTATAGCCCGGCAAAATGATAATCTGTGTTGAAAACTGAATGGCATCGAGTTTTGTTTGGTCGAGGTAATTTACAATGTTTTGTAAAGCTTCTATCGTACTTAATTTTGCAACCGTTTCATATGGTTCCCATTGTTTTACTTCGGGCGAATTGGCATTAAAAGTTCCGTTTTCAAGTTGCAGCCCAATCCAGTACAAACTTTCGAGCGAGCGCACTGAAGTTGTTCCAACTGCAATCGTATTTCCCGGATTGCAAATAAAACTTTCGATTATGCTTTTAGGAATTATCACTTGTTCATGGTGCATGGTGTGACCCGAAATCGTTTCCGATTTTACCGGCTGAAAAGTGCCGGCTCCCACATGCAAGGTAATTTCTTTGGTGCTAATGTTTTTTGTTGAAAGCTGATTCAAAACCGTATCGGTAAAATGCAAACCTGCTGTTGGAGCGGCCACCGAGCCGTCTATTTTTGCATAAACTGTTTGGTAGCTTTCTTCATCCGAATCTTCTGTATCGCGGTTTAAATACGGCGGAATGGGCAACTGTCCTGCCTTTTCAATAATTTCTGAAAAATGAAATCCACCGGTCCACTTCAATTCAATTTCAAACGAGTTGCCCTGCTGTCCTTTTTTCTCGGCTGAGAGAACCACAGGTTGTCCATTAATCTGAAACTCGTTTTTTAAGATGCCCTCTTTCCATTTTTTTGAGTTTCCCACCATACATTTCCAGCTCACTTTTTCAGTTTCCTGAAACGATATCTGGTAATCGGCCGGATGAACGGGTTCAAGGCAAAAGATCTCGATTTTTGCTCCGGTTTCTTTTCTGAAAAACAAACGTGCGTGAATGACACGGGTATTGTTAAAAACCAGTTGGGCATTTTCGGGTAAATGCCTGATGCAGTTTCCAAAAGTATTTTCGGCAATTTTACCATTTGTCCAGGTTAAAAGTTTCGACGTGTCGCGTTTTGTGAGTGGATATTTGGCAATCCGCTCATCGGGTAAATCATAGGTGAAATCGGCTATTTTAATTTCTTTGTACGTGCTCAAAATATTCATGTTTTGTGGCTGCAAAAGTACTATTTTTATATTTCTTATAGCGATACGCTCACTCAAAGTGAGTGTATCACTATTCTTTTGGTTCTGCACCAATAAAAAGTGTACTTTTGCCAAAAATTCAGAAACGATGATAAAAGTAGGCGACAAGGTAAAATTTTTGAACGCTGTTGGAGGAGGTGTTGTAACCGGTTTTATAAATAAAAAAACGGTGAATGTGGAAGGAGATGATGGATTTGAAGTCCCTTGTCTGATTACAGAGTTGGTTAATGTTAGTGCTCCCGAATTAAATGCTGCAACTACAAAAACGGCTGAGAAAACTGCACCGGAGGCACCGGATTCTGCACCGGCTTTTGTAAAAGCACCCGGCGAAATTATTAACGGTAAAAATTCGGCCGACTTTTATTTCTGTTTTGTTCCGGTAAATTCAGCCAATCCACTGGCAGCCGAAATTGAAATGTACCTGGTTAACGACAGTAACTTTACTGTTCTTTTTAGCTTTTCGCATATAAAAACCGATAAAGTTGAAACGATAGAAAACGGAACTGTAAAATCGAATTCAAGAATAAAACTGGATGCTTTGCTGCAGGACGATTTAAGTGATCTGCCTGATTTTGGATTTCAGCTTATTTATTTCAAAAACGAGGAAAGTGACTGGAACCAGCCGGTGGTGAAAAAATTTCGGGTAAACCCGGTTAAATTTTACAAAGAAACTACTTTTCAGCCCAACTCGTATTTCAGCAAAAATGCACTTGTTTTACAAATTACGCCTGACCCTTTAAAAACCGAGCTCGATAAACTCACACAGGACGATTTTAAAAAAGTAGTAAAATCGAAAGAGGTTCAGCAGCCAGCAAAACAGAAGTTGCGCAAAAGAACGGAGGACGAAGTGGTAATTGATTTGCACATTAACGAATTGCTTGACAACCCGGAAGGACTGAGCAACCGGGAAATGCTGGAAGTTCAGATGGAAAACCTGGAGTCGGAAATGAATGCCGCCATTAAAAGTCATGTAAAACGTATCGTTTTTATTCATGGAGTGGGGCAGGGCGTATTAAAACAAGAAGTTGCAAATTTGTTAAAACGCAAATTCAAAAAATACTATTTCCAGGATGCTTCGTTTAAGGAATACGGGTACGGTGCAACCATGGTGATTTTAAGAAAGTAGTTGGCATCGGCAACATAAACACTTAACTCTAAACAAATTTTATACTTTTGCAGCGGCAGGTCGCTTTATCGCTGTTTCGATTAGTTGAGGCAGAGGAAAGTCCGGGCAACACAGGGCGCCGTGTTTCCTAACGGGAAGGTCTTTGAAAGGGGACAGTAACGTAACAGAAAATAACCATCCCGAACCGACGTGTCGGATCGGGAAACGGGTGAAAAGGTGCGGTAAAAGCGCACCGGTGATGATGGTAACATCGTTAGCCGTACGTCTCACGGGTTGCAAGGCCATGTATATCCAAAGTGTTTGCCGCTGTTGCGGTACAGCAAAATTGCCCGTTTTGTTCTCAACGCACAAGAGACTTTGGAGGGGTAGGCTGCAGGATCCCGATAGTGATATCGGGACTAGATAAATGATAAAGGTTTTCCCGATTTATCGGGAGGATACAGGACCCGGCTTATACGCCTGCCAATTTTATTCAGCGGGTGAGTTTGAGTGTAAACTTAAACTCACCCGCTGAATTGTTTTATATGGTTTACTTTTTTTCTGGCAGCCGGGCTTTTAGCTGTAGTTGCTTTGCATTTGGTGGTTCCGGCAACAGCAGCCGGGTAGCTTCCTCCGGTCGCTTCCGGCTTCTGGCCGTTGCACGCCAAATACTACTGTAAGCTGCTGCAACAATCCCTGCCAGCAGGGCAGTGGTTCTAACTGAATCTTCTGCTTCTGTGTTTTGTTTTCCACCTAAAAAACAGCAAAAATTTAACCGATTAAAAGGGATGAAAGATCCGATTCTTATGTTTTTTGAAAATATGGATAGGATCTTTGGGCACAATTCATACTTATTGTGATATAACCACCTTTTTTCATACTATTTAACAATTGCAAATATTATTAATCATACATATTACTTTGAAAAGTAAACGAAATAGCATATTATTGCAATGTATTGAATGAGAACTCTTAAATATCGTACCCCAAATAAAGAATAACAATAAAATATAAATTATGACTCCATTATTGATTATAACAAGGATTTCTCTGTATGAGGCCCTGTAATATAAACGATTGACCTTTCTTTAGTAGTTCAAAAAATTACTGCCTTCGAACAAATCCTTAATTAACAAATGAAAACAAAAATCACACTATTAGCTTTAGGAATTTTATTCGCCTTTTCAGGGCAGGCACAAAGCCAAAACGAGCCCAAACGAAATGCGGCAGAGGTTTCAGTATATACTATAAATACCACCAATTTTCAATTTGCAAAAGATTTTCATCCCGAATTTGGATATTCGCGTTACATTGGAAATTATGTAAAAGTAGGTGCATTTTATCGTTATTTAAAACAAACCAATACATATCAAGATTACATTGTAAAAGCAGGTTTTCTGCCACTGCCACTTTTTATTAAAAACGAGAACTTTAATAACAATTGGGAATTTGACCTCAATTTTTGTTATAAATATTATGTTCAAAGTGGCGATTCGGAGAATGGTAACTGGAGTTTGAAGCAACATAAAGTTTTTGCACAAATGGGAGCAAGCCGAAAGATTAAAAATAATTTATACGGTATTGCCAGCATAGACTTCTGGAATGAGAATGCCGTTTTTCTAGGAATCCGATACAAATTCTAAATGAAGCGAAAATTTTTGATATTGTTATTTGTTATTGTTTTGAACGTAGTTTTTATCTCCTGTAGAAAAGAAATACAAATAGATTTTCCCGAACTTGAAATAAAGCCCGTTGTTAATTGTTTGTTTACGGATAAAACACCGATGACTGTTCAGCTAAGTTTGTTAAAACACGCGAACGACACTTTAGATAATTTTGTAAATAATGCGGAAGTGTTGGTGTTTAGCAATAATCAATTGGTAACAAAGCTTGCATTAACATCAAAAGGATTGTATTCCAATTCTCAGTTTACTCCTGAAAAAGGAAAGATCTACCAATTAACGGTTGATATTCCGGGGTATAAATTGGTTCGGGCAAGTGGATCTATTCCTGATAATAACATAAAAGTGATTTCGATACAATCGAAGTCGGGCTACAGGTATGAAGCTGTAACCGGAACAGGAGAAGAACCTACTGTACCTGTTGAAGACATTACCGTAACATTAAACGAAGATGAAGAAAAACCTGATTTTTTTGGTTTTTCATTTATACAAAATCGGGTAGATCATTATTACAATAACGATGTACTGCAGTTAATTGAATATGAGGATGAATACAGTTTTGGGTGGTATTTTCGAAGTGAAGATGTGAAAGTAATTTCAGAAGGAGTTAATAACTATGATGTTGAATCCTCCATATTGTTGTTTCGCGATGTGGGTTTTCAATCTTCGATCGATAAGGTTCGTTTTTATATCAAAAAAGAAATTAAATCGAAATACTGGGGGCGTTTATTCATTTTTTCTCCCGAAGCGTATCAATATGTACATACATGGATTATTCATGACTACACAAAATATTACGATTTTTGGGAAGTATATGAAGCGCTTCCACTTTATTCGAACATTGAAAATGGCTATGGAATATTTGCCGGATATACCACCCAACAGTACGAAATTACCCCCGACTCAACCCAAACTTACCAATGACGATTAAAAGATCACTAGCTTTCTTATTTCTCTTCTTTTCCTTGTTTTCTTTTGCTCAGGAAAGAGTTACGCTTAGCGGGCTGGTAAAAGACAAAACAACTGGAGAGCCATTAATTGGAGCCAATATTATTTTGCTTGGTTCAAACAATGGGATTAGTTCTGATTCGTATGGATTTTACAGCCTCGAAGCTAAAAAAACATCCACTCTTCTTAAGGCAAGTTTTATTGGCTACAAACCTTTTGAAGAAGAAATAGACCTAAAGACGAGCTTGCATTTTGATATTTTACTGGAGCCAGGAATTGAACTGGAAGAGGTGCAGGTTAGCGCACTTAAAAAAATTGAAGATCGTTTGGAATTAGGAGCTGTTGAAATTCCGGTAAAACAAATTAAAAACATGCCCATGTTTGGCGAACCAGATGTACTTAAGACCATGCAGCTATTGCCAGGAGTACAGGCAGGCAGCGAAGGGAGAAGTGGATTGTATGTACGTGGTGGAAGCCCCGACCAGAACTTATTTATGCTCGATGGTACTTCTCTTTATTATGTCAATCATTTAGGTGGTTTTGTTTCGGTATTTCATCCCGATATTTTAAAAAATGTAAAGTTGTACAAGGGTGGGTATCCGGCGCGGTTTGGAGGAAGGCTTTCGTCGGTAGTTGACTTACGAATGAAAGAAGGAAACAAAAAAGAATTACATGGCAGTTATGGAATTGGCTTAATTTCAGGCGATATTACTTTGGAAGGACCCATTAAAACCGACAAAACTTCGTTTATTGTTTCTGCCCGTCGGGTTTGGTTAGACATTTTAAGCCGGCCAATTACAAGAGTTGCTTTTCAGGGGGCTACTTTGGGGTATAACTTTTACGACGTCTATGGAAAAATAAGTCACGAAGTTGATGCCTTCAACCGTTTGTATATAAGTTTTTATGGCGGAGATGATAAATTGGGAACGAGCTTTAAAGACACTGAGGATGACATTAATAGCAAAACGAAATACATTTGGGGAAACATTCAATCAACACTACGTTGGAACCGGGTTTATACTCCAAAAGTAAATAGCGATGTTACTCTATTTTATACCCGGTACCGATACTCCAACAATATTTCATACTCCACAGGCGCTGCCGAAGGGTACAATAAGTATTTTACAGGAGTGCATGATTTGGGGCTTAAAGCAGATTATAACTGGTATGTGTCAGAAAATTATAAACAACGATTTGGTGCCGGTTTTTCAAAAAATTGGTTTAAACCGGGGCAGATAAATGTTGAAAATACCGACGATAACATAAAAACCGATACTTTAATTGGAACTCAAAATCAAATCCAGGCACTGAATGCCTATATTTATTCTGAACACGAGATTGTACCTTTTAAGTGGTGGAATTTTAATGCCGGTGTACGGTTGGCGAACTATCGTACCGAAAGTAAACATTACTTTTCCATCGAACCACGGTTTCTTTCAGTATTCAATTTAAATAAGTTGGGTGCACTAAAATTGGCTTATACAAAAATGGTACAGCCAGTGCATATGCTTACTTATTCGGGCAGTACTTTCCCCATTGATATTTGGCTGCCTTCAACGCCTGAAATTCCTCCCGGCATTGCAACTCAGTACTCAATTGGGTATTCAAAAACTTTTGCCGAGGGCACCTACGAACTTAGTTTGGAAGTATATGATAAACAAATGAAACAATTGGTTGAGGTGAAAGGGGGTGTACCTTTAGTAAGTACAAATTCCTGGGAACAAAATGTTGAGCAAAATGGCATTGGTAATTCAAGAGGTATTGAATTTTTGCTTCGAAAAAGCACAGGTAAAAATACGGGTTGGATTAGTTATACTTTGTCGAAATCGGATCGGGAATTTGAAAATATTAACAACGGAAAACCTTACCCTTTTAACTATGACCGGCGACATGATATTTCCATTGTCTTTAATCGGAAATTAAAAGAAAATATCGATTTCTCGGCAACATGGATTTATGGTACCGGATATCCAACCACTTTGCATAATGGTGTTTATCTAGCTGTTGAGAACATAAACCACACGGTTGATTCTCCCTCTGATCCGATTTTTCAAACTTCGGGAGAAGCTTACTTGTATCCGGGGAAAAATTGGTTGCGAATGAGTGCATATCATCGCCTGGATTTAGGTTTTAATTTTAGAAAAAACATAAATAAAAAGGGAAAAACAAGTGAACGTACCTGGACAGTTGGTGTATACAATGCTTACAATCGACAAAATGCAGTTGCTTATTATTACGAACATCGGAATCAGGATTCTGACAATCCAATTGTTCTGTATCAACAAAGTGGTTTTCCGTTTATTCCGACAATTAAATATTCGGTCAAATTTTAAAAGCTAATTCATTTTTGTGAAGTGACTTGTCATGCATTTCACTGGTCGTCCGAACCGAATTTTTTAGTTATGACGGTGGATGGATTTTTAAAGACTCATGCAGAGAATTAGAACTGTCATTTTTTCAATTGCCAGTTTATTTCATCCTTCAACAAATACTCCAGTGGAAATGTAAATTTTAGTTGTGTGCCAAATTCAACTGCATTGGCCAGTTTGTAATTTTTGTAGTCAACCAGATAAGCTATCATAAAATAGCTTACGCGGCCGCAACCGGCACAGTGTATAAGTGCCTTTTTGTGTTTGCTGTCGAGTGCTTTTGCAAACTTTGCCACATTTTCAGTGGTGTACGAGTTGTAACCGTCAATCGGAATGGAAATGTATTTCATACCCAGCTTTAAAACCTGTTCCTTTTCGTTGAACGATGAAGTTGTAAAATCTTCGTTTTCTTCATCCGAGCGCAGATTAATGACCAGATCAACTCCTTGTTTCTCCAGCCACTCCAGTGTTTCCAAACTGGGTTGCCCGCTAAAAAACAGCTTGTCGCTTTTAAAAAGGTTTGGTGCAAAGTCAAGTTTCTCAACAGCGGGGATTTCCTTTTTTGCTAAGGTTTTTGTGCGGGCACTTGCTGGCTCAGAAATGGCGAAAGTGTATAGAACGAAAGCAATTAAAAGGATTACAAAGGATTTCATAAGTGGTATATTTTGAGTTATACCTACAAATGTAAAGCGCTTTGTATAACCTTGATGTTAACGCGCTGCTAATGCTTGTTAATGAAATGTTATGTGCTGAAATAAAAAAGACACGTGATTATTGAGAAATCACGTGTCTTTTCTTTTGCGAATACGTTATTCTGCCTTTTAATCTTTATAGTAGGATTTATACCACTCCACAAATTCGCCAATTCCTTTTTCTAAACTTGTATTGGGCGAGTAGCCAAAGTCTTTTTCCAATTCACTAACATCGGCGTAGGTTTTGTAAACGTCGCCGGGTTGCATATCGTAAAATTCTTTTTTCGCTTCTTGCCCCAAGGCTTTTTCAATGGTTTGAATAAACGCCATCAACTGAACCGGCGAAGCGTTTCCAATGTTGTGAACTTTGTATGGAGCTTGAGGCTTGAGGCTTGAATCTTGTGCTTGTTTTACCACCTCCCCCTCCTGCGTCGGGTACTCCTCCTTAGAGGAGGAGAAAGTTGTGCTCCTGGGAGGAGCGTTTAATATTTTAATGATTCCCTCAACAATGTCGTCAATGTAAGTAAAATCGCGGTACAGGTCGCCATGGTTAAACACTTTAATGGGTGTACCCGAAAGAATATCTTTTGTGAACGAAAAATAAGCCATGTCGGGTCGTCCCCAGGGACCATAAACCGTAAAGAAGCGTAAACCGGTTGAAGGAATACCAAACAAATGACTGTAGGTATGAGCCATTAATTCGTTGCTCTTTTTGGTAGCTGCGTACAAACTAACCGGAT